>JAOTUY010000042.1 GCA_029863625.1 Acidimicrobiia bacterium | reverse complement strand
ATGTCCGATACCGGCGGCCGGAACGTCTCCGTCAACCAGTTCACGGAGTCGCGGACTGATCAGGGGTATTGGGTGCCGATCGTGACGGCCATGATTGCCGCAGCTTCGGGCCGGCCCTCGTCATCGAACCAGAGGAGCTGGCCAAGACTGTCGGTGCGGCGCGGGATGCTCCACCACCATTGCAGCTCGGCGGCTTGGTACAACCCTTTGGTCGGGTGAGCGGTGCGGACGCGCCGCAGGAGAGCCGTCACGGCCTCCAAGTAGTAAATACCAACCCGATGCTCTTCTCGCATTCCTCGCATTTCTCAAACCTACGGCGTAGAGATTGCCCGAACAAAACCGATCATCGGTGTCAAGCAAGTCGCACATGCCCACCAGAATCCTGGCAGTCGCCCGCTCCCCCACCGACCAGAAGCAGACTCCTGTCCGGCAGCTTCCGATGTGCTCAAGAATCGCCTGTTTCCTTTGACAGAACGTGCTTGCCAAAGTACTTTGCCGCCGGTGAGAAACGTCGTGTTCACCCGGATGATGTGTACGGCCAGGTTTGGGCCGTGCGGATCCGACGTGTAGCGACTCTTCTCAGAAGGACAGCAAGACACCCGCACCGGTTCAACCGGGAGCGGGTTTCTTGTGTTGAGGCCCCCAACCCCGGAGGCCGGTCGGACCAAGACCATTGGAGCCGACCATGAGCAACAACTACCGCTTCGAGACACTGCAGGTTCACGCCGGACAGGAACCCGCGCCGGGTACCAACGCCCGGGCAGTACCGATCTATCAGACGACTTCCTATACCTTCGATGACAGCGCTCACGGGGCCCGACTATTCGGGCTCGAAGAGTTTGGGAACATCTACACCCGAATCATGAACCCCACCAGCGACGTCTTCGAACAACGAATCGCCGCGCTCGAAGGTGGGGTGGCCGCGCTGGCCACCGCCAGCGGCCAAGCCGCCCAGTTCCTCGCCATCACCACGCTGGCCGAGGCGGGCGACAACATCGTGTCGACCAGCTACCTCTACGGCGGCACCTATAACCAGTTCAAGGTCTCATTGAAACGGCTCGGCATTGAGGTTCGCTTCATCGATGGTGACGATCCGGCCGACTTTGCCGCCGCCATCGACGACAAGACCAAGGCCCTCTACGTCGAAACCATCGGCAATCCGCGCTTCAATATCCCAGATCTCCCCGAGATCGCAGATGTCGCTCACTCCGCTGGGGTGCCCCTGATTGTCGACAACACGTTCGGCGCCGGTGGCTACCTGTGCCGGCCCATCGACCACGGTGCCGACATCGTCGTCGAATCCGCCACCAAATGGATCGGCGGCCACGGCACTTCGATTGGCGGTGTCATCGTCGACTCGGGCAACTTCGACTGGTCAAACGGTCGCTTCCCGGCTTTCACCGAACCGTCACCCGGCTACAACGGACTCAAGTTCGGCGAGGTCTTTGGGCCGGACGGACCGTTTGGGAACATCGCCTTCATCATCCGGGCCCGGGTCGAGGGGTTGCGCGACTTTGGACCAGCGCTCAGCCCGTTCAACTCGTTCCTGTTTCTCCAGGGACTCGAAACGTTGTCCCTTCGGGTGCAGCGGCATGTCGACAATGCCCAGGAATTGGCCGAATGGCTGGAAGCTCATCCATCGGTCGAGTGGGTCAGCTACCCCGGGCTGAAGAGCCACCCCTATCACGAGACCGCCACCCGCATCCTCAGCAACGGCTATGGAGGTGTTCTTGCATTCGGAATCAAGGGGGGGTTGGCGGCCGGACAGCGTTTCATCGACTCTGTGGAGCTGGCCTCCCACCTGGCCAACGTCGGCGACGCCAAGACTCTTGTCATCCACCCTGCTTCGACCACCCACAAGCAGCTTTCCGATGAAGAGCAGCTGGCATCGGGTGTCACCGATGACCTCGTTCGGGTGTCGGTCGGGATTGAGCACATCGATGACATCAAGGGGGACTTCGAATCGGCCTTTGCCCGTGCCGGACTGACCAGCGCGACCGCATGAGCCTGAGGAGATGGATCTCGGCTGAGACCGAGTTCCTCGATCTAGACGGTCCCATCGACCTCGAATACGGTGGCAGGCTCCCCAACGTTCGGCTCGCATACCGAACCTGGGGGCGGCCCCGGGCGACTGCGACCCTCGTGTGCCATGCGTTGACGGGGTCGGCCGATGCCGACGACTGGTGGCCCGATCTGTTCGGCGCGGGACGGGCCCTCGATCCTGAACGGGACTACATCGTCTGCGCCAACGTGCTCGGCGGATGCTATGGCACGACTGGGCCGACCAGCCGTGGCTTCGGGGCCTTTGAGCCGTACGGAGGTGCCTTCCCCGAAGTCACCATCCGCGACCTCGTGCACGTTCAAGCCAGGTTGATCGACGACCTCGCTATCGACACGCTCGATCTAGTCATCGGTGGCTCGATGGGAGCCATGCAGGTGCTCGAATGGGCACTGCTCTACCCGGATCGGGTCGACGCGATCGCCCCGATCGCCTCCGGGCCCGCCCAGTCGGCTTGGGGGGTCGCTCTGAGTGAGGCACAACGGCAGGCTATCAAGGCCGACCCGAATTACGCCGACGGCCGGTACCCGCTCGGTGCCGGGCCCGCCGGAGGTTTGGCGGCGGCACGCAGTATGGCGATGATCAGCTACCGCAGCCCTCACGACTTCGCTGTTCGCTTCGGCCGACGCCAGACGGAATCGGGCGTCTACGAAGTGCAGAGCTATCTCCGTCATCAGGGTGACAAGCTGGTCGACCGGTTCGATGCCAATACGTACCTCACGCTGATCGGCGCCATGGACAGCCACGATGTCGGGAGGGGTCGCGGATCTGTGGCCGAAGCCCTCAGGCAAATCGACCAACCAGCCCTCGTCATCAGCATTGGCAGCGACGGCCTCTACCCGGCCGGAGAGGTCGCCGAGATGGCCCGTCATCTTCCCAACTCGGAACTGATCGAGATCGACTCACCCCACGGTCACGATGCCTTTCTGATCGCAGCCGAGGACGTTAACGAGTGCGTCGTCGGCTTCATCGCTCGCCGCGGCCTCAAGCCACGCATGCGCAAGGCGGCCCACTAGCGTCGAAACGCGAAGGAGATGCCTGAACGGCATTGAATCGGTTGCGGCCGGTAAAGTTGTGAGAGTATCGACGCTCACCGAGAACGGCCCAAACGGGGGTCGAGGACGTTGTTGTCTGTTCATGTTGGCGACTGTCGCGCCAGCTCCAATAGCGCGGTACAAGCGCCCTCAGCAGTCGCGAAATCGCGTGACACGGCCTGACGTCTTCACTGTCAGTTCCTAAATCGCCCTCATCGAGTTGTTGCGCGCATTGTGCTCGACCTCGGCCAAGCCCATCGCCTCCAGGACCGGCGGCAAGTAATTGCCGAATCGGCCCCGGAGCCCTTTCTTGAGCCCGTACCAGCCGCCAACCGGATTGTCCGCAGAACGTCCCCACGCCTCGACGGTGCCCGGCTTGGCTTCCTTCTGCTCGTCGGCATTACCGAGGAGCATCCAGTCGCCGTGCTTTTCGAGCATGGTGTGTAGATCATCGATACAGCTCAGGTGATAGCGCAGCTCGGTCGAGCCGACTTGCACGACCAATGCCGGCGGGTCGGCCAACTCGTCACGAAACGCCGAGTATTCGGATTTGCCGGGCGGAGTTGTCAGCAACCACGGATCTTCAGGTGTTCCTGAGCCTTCGTATGAGACAGCCATTGGAACCTTCCTATCTTCTTTCGACTTTGGTTTTGAGCCCGTTGGCGAACTTTTCAAACGAGGGCTGCAGATCGGGCATGGACTTCCAGATCATGTTCAGCAGCGGTCCGCTGAATTCCTCGCGCATGTGGAACTTGGTTCCAGCGCCCTCGGGCGACAGTGTGTACGTGCGCACTCCTTTGAAGAGACCGAGCGGCATGCCGCCCTTGAAGATGAGCTTGTTCGGCCGATCCATGACGTCGACCTTCAGTGGGAATGCGCGCTCTGGGCTGACTTCCGAGAACAACTTCACCTTGTTGCCGAGCGCAATGTCACCTTCGAAATTCACGATTCCGGAGTCCCAGCTGACGAATGCCGGCCCGTCGCTGAGCACCTGCCACACCTCGTCGGGCGTGCCGTCGATCGTTTGACTCACTTCATAGAACTTCATGAATGCTTCCTCCTCAGGCGTCGACTGTACAAAACATAAGATGACATCTCCTGTCATATATGACACGCTGGCCCCCATGAGAGCCGACCGAGTGGTGTCAATGATGTTGCTACTCGAGAACCGCGGCCGCATGACGGCCACCGAGCTAGCCGAGGAACTCGAGGTGTCGCCGCGAACGGTCATGCGTGACATCGAGTCACTTGGGGGTGCGACGAGGATCGGTGCAGGATCCTGAGTCACCTGACGGGTCGCGACGGGATTTCCGAGTGGCAGGAGCATTCGATCACGCCGGCGCTGCGTCGGTGGTGGCCTTGGTTGATGGTCGTATTGGGGGTGTGACGAGGATCGGTAGGATCCTGAACGTTCAGCCGCGGATTACTTCGAATCCCGACTTCCAGATCGGTCTCGGCGATAAGGCGTCGTTGTTCGTCGCAATAGCACTTCGCATGAGCTACGAGCCGCAGCGGCCCGTGAAAGCGTGGGGCGGGAGTTATCTCCCGCCCCAGTCTTGTTTGACAGACGATCTGTTCAGGATCCGTGGTACGAGATGGAAGAGGTCTCGTCGTTCATGACGCCACTGATGTTTCCCCAGGGGCTGAAGGTGTCCTTCCTCGCTCCCGACGTTCCTGTGTCTTCCCAATGCTTGATCCGATAGCAGCCGTTCGCGGTTGACGAAATCCGATTGTCCCACGATCCAGAGACGTTCAGCCATCCGCCGATGCAGCTGGAACCCCACACGTTGAACGATGAACCGTTGAGGTTCGAATGCTCGTAGTGGGTGCCGATGATGTAATCGGCGTCGGTGCCGGAATCGAAGTGGGCGACCATGTCATCGAATTCGGCGAAGCAGACTTCCTTGCTGAGGATGAATTCGCCCGAGTCCTTCTGGTCGAGAACCTGCACTCCGCAATGCTCCTCGCTTGAGTCCTCGCTTGCCGATGCCGCAGTCGTCAGCAGAAGCAAAGCCGAGAGCCCGAGCACCATCGCAACCGTGATGAGGGTCTTCCTAGTGCGACTCATAGTCTGGTGATTCCCTTCTCTTCGTGGGGGCTCGGGGTGGGCGCCGCTCTGTTTCAATCCGTGCAGTGCGATTTGGATGGTGGCTGCGGTCCGAAAAGGAGCTGTTTGGTGTTGGCCGATGGCGATCATCCGCCACCTACTACCTTTTGCCCGCACATAGCCCTGACGTTCGATCGACGGGGCCTGCCAGGCGTTTCGCCACTCGGGATCCTTGTCGCTTGCTCTCAGCCAGTTGATTCGGGTGCACTCGTCGTCGATCACTCAGTGACCGTCCTCCTACGTGGGCGCATTCGGGTTCTCGGTCGGCCACCTGGAGCCAGGGGGTGGTCAGGCTCCAATGCGGTCCAGGTCAACATCGGCAGCTGTTGGTGGCACCTCGACTGGAGGGGCCACCGCCACGGCAGCCCGACCCGGTGTGCTGCTACTTGTCCGGGATGTGGTCGACGATCTCTGGCGTCTCGTAGGTGACGTAGCCGATCGTTGCTGGAAGTGGTGCCCTGATGTCTGGGCTCTCCGACAGGATGATGGATTCGGTGCCGAGTAGCTCTGCGGTCGCAGGGTCGAACAGCAGCACGCTGCGTCGTTCGACTCCCGAGTGGACATATGTCAGGCCGACGGCGACTCCGGTTCGACCGGCGCGGTCGGCGACGTCGTCGAGGAGTTCGATCCCATCAATAGTGGCCGCTACTTGATACAGGGCCGCTTTCAACCTGGGGGCTAGATCGGATTCGCTGAGCAGCTCACGAATCCGGTCGAAGAGAGCCGCCTCGATTGGCTTGGCTGAGCCAGCGAGCTCATTGGTGAGGTACCGTTTGAGGTCGTCGGGGTCGTTCGAGAGTGCGGCCAGATCGTTGACGACGAACCCACCGGGTCCAACGGATTGATCTCGCGACAGGGCGATACGTGGTCGCCCCGCTTCCTGCCATGTCGCCCGGTCCTGCTCGGAGAGAAACTCGGGTTCGCCCTCGGTGACGCGAATTCGACCCGATCCATCTGCCGCTATCCATACCTCGCGGTGAAACGGCACCAACGCGGCGAATAGACCGTCCTCAGCCGCCGCCACGTACAGGTACACACCCTCGGAGGTGGTGTGAACGTACTCGTTGGTGTCGAGAATCGGGCCCGGGGCGATAGTGGTCTGCGTGTGGCTGACAGCTTCGGCAGCGTCGCTCAGCGCAGCTGCGGCGGCGGCGTCCGGACCGAGCGGCGTGCTCGCTGGGCCCAGCCCCACAACGCTAATCAGGACTACAAGTGCAACAGCAAACGCCGCGACCGACACGATCGCCGCGCGGCGCCTTGGTTGCTGATAGACATGCTCGGAGCGCCCCTGGTGGAGACGGCGTTCCTGCTCCTCGATAGCTTGAAGCAACAGGTGGCGAGCTGTCTCCCACTGGTCATGTGTGGGTGGCGGCACCGAGGGCCGCGACACTGTGATTGTCTCGATCTCGTTCATGTCTCCGCTCTCCGTTCAGTCGGGACTCCCGGCGCCCTGGGTGGGTTCTCACCAAGGTATTGCCCGAATGGTTCGAGACTGTCGCGCAGCCGGCGACGGGCCTGGAAAAGACGCGACCGGACCGTCCCTGCACGAATCCCCAGCGCCTCAGCGGTCTCGTCGTAGCTAAGCCCTTCCCAGGCGATCAGTACGACAACGTCGCGGGTTCGCTTTGACAGACCCAAGAGCGCGGCGGCGATATGCGGCGCCATGCGCTCGGAATCCACTCGAGCGGTGGCCGCCTCGTCGTCGAGCCAGGCGGCAGGTTCAGGACCAAGCCGCGCCATTGCACGGAGACGGCGTTGCTCTGTGCGGTAATGCCGCCGCAGGACGTTGCTGGCGATCCCGTACAGCCATGGGCGGGCGTCGGGACGATCCGTCTGGTACTTCCCGCGAGATTCAAACGCGATCAGGAAGGTCGTGGCCGCGAGGTCATCGGCAACATCGGCGCCGATCCGACGTGCGAGGAAAGCACGGATCAACTCGTAGTGGCGGGAGAAGACGTCCTCGAAGCGTCGCGGCTCCAGCCACGACGCTTCGATCAGCTCAGCGTCCGAACGCACGTCCATCAACCACCTATTGCCCGCACCTCGCCACAGCGTTCGACCGACAGGTGGCTCACCAGGATTAGCCACCTGGGATCCTCCCCTCAAGCCGGCTACGGGAGTCTCACGGCCAGGTCAACGCACCCGACCGAGAAAGGGACCTCAAATTGAGACGATCACCAGTTGCTCGCGGTCAGTCTCCCACAGGCGCTGGCGTTCGCCGCCGCCACCTACAAGGACACCGACACCAAGGCGCAACCAGACCGACACTGTGTCATGAACGGTCCTTCTTGGGTACGTCGAGGAACGGTGCAGAATCCGGAGCTATCGAATGGTGCCGGCTGTGTCAGCGGTAGTTGGCTACCAGTGAGCGGGGGGATGTGGCCGTTGCCGTCTCATAAACCATGGGTGGTCGATAGTTGGGTCTTTGATTCTGGTCACGGGTCTTGGTACGCCGGGCCGGGACGTTTCGGGCCGAATCCGACCAGGCGCCAAGAAACGACCGACATTGAGACAGCGCCCAGCCGTTGCAGCGGAATCATGACTTCGGACTGGTCGCGATGTGACCCTCGCTCCCTTGACGGGGCCGAGGGTCAAATCGGATCGCTAAGGGCTAACAGGTTGGGAAGTCGGGCGTCGGGTGGCCCGTGTCATTCCACTGAGCTCCCCACGCAAAGTCCCACTGCCAGGCTCCGCCTGGTGTGTAGAACTCGTATGAGTGGTCGTCGCCGTCGTACTTGGCGTTCTTGGCGGATAGCGACACAACGAAGTTGTCCGCTTTTCCCCAGGTGCCGCTGCCAACCATTCCGTCGTCATCAAGGTTGTGAGCGTCTTGCCAATCGATGGTGGCGGCGTCGGTGCCGGACCCAAACCAACCATCAACGCCGGACGAGCCGCATCTGCCGAGGAAACCGTCAGCCCAGAGCACGGCTTGCCACACGCCGACAATGTTGCCGGAGTCGTAGGTGCAGGTCTCACACAGAAGGTGTTCGTCGGCCCACTGGTTGCTACCGACCGAGATGTTTCCGTCGAGGTCGGTGGCCGCTACAGCCACAGGGATGGCGACGAGCACTGCTACGGCTAGAAGAACGACCGAGAATCTGCGGGAATGGCTCATCGCTGCACCTCCTTTACAACGCCCTCAGCGAAGGCGATGAGTGTTGCCTCGTCGACCGCACCGCGGCCGACCACGAGGACGTTGCGGTCCTCGGTGAGCGCCCAGCGAATGATGATGAGGCCATCATCATCAGGAGCTGTGTAGCTGATCACGGCGTCGGAGCCATTTATCTTCAAGTTGCGTGCCGACGGGTAGGCGGCGAACTCGTGTTGCGCGTCGAAGGCACCGCTCACGGTGGTAATCGTGATCGAGGCCCGGGTCCCATCCTCCCAGGCTCCCGTTCGGAATCGCTGTTCATGGACGATTGACGAGCCCTCGAGACCTGAACCGCCGGACTCGTTTACGAGGCTGAAGCCATCTGGGACGGTGGAAGCCTTCGCTACCGAATCAGCGTCGCTCGTCGGCGCGACCGCCTGCACAGCGGGGCCAACCTCCACGGGACCGAGAGCTGCGTAGCTGGCGGGCCGTTCGGTCGGTGCAGCATCAATGCCGTCCTGTGGGGCCGCCAAAGCAGCCAGCGGCAAGAGCACAAACGCGGCGCCTACCAGGGTTGAGGCCGCGAAGCGTGACAGCCGTCGGCTTGTCGCTTTCCGGCTGGTGTTGTTGTCAGTCATTCCGTTCTCCACCCACGTCGGGTCCCAGGTTGGTTCTGGAGCGGCACTCTTGGCCATCATACGTCGTCCCCTTCCGTATCGGACATATGTTGAGGACTACGTTGACAGCCTTCGCCCCATGTGCCAGAGGCGCCCGGCCTCCCGCTGGTAGGGCCGAAAGGTGGTCAGGGACATCGCCGAGGCCGAGCTGACCATGGGAATCCATGTCGTTGCGATGCTCCCGAGGAATCCTCTCAAACCAACGCCGAAGCAATGCCAGAGGGCGGCGGCTGATCGACCGACTGATCGGCCGCCGCCCGAGGCTCGGAGTTGACCCAGCTGATGTCATGATCGACAAGGCCGCCGTAGCTATCCAGCCGACTGGGGGTCTCCGTATCAAATGGACGAAACACAACGGTTTCAGCTGGTTCGGAGGGGTCGTAGCCGACCTTGGGGTGGCTGGGTGGGGTGGATGAAGTCGTAGCGGCCGTAGAAGTTGATGTGCTCGTGGCCGGCGGGTGATAGCCGGGCGAGTCGCTCATCGTGGATGCGCTGTCCTTGGCCGGTGAGGTGGTCGATGGCTGCTTGGGTGTAGATGGTGTTCCAGCAGATCACGGCGTTGGTGAGCAGGGTGAGGCATTCGCCTTGGAGGTCCTGATCTTCTGACCGTCGGCGTCTGAGTTGGCCCTGGTTGGCGAAGGACAGTTGGCGGCGGAGGGCGTGGAGCGATTCGCCTTTGTTGAGCTGGCCGTGAACGCGTGGTCGGTGCTGTTCGTCGTGGAGGTAGCGGAGGGCGGAGATGGTCTTGGGAATCCGGCCGTATTCTTGGATGGCTTGGGTGAGTTGGTTCTGCCGGGCCGAGGCTTGGAACCGCGAGATCAGCAGCGATGCGGGTAGGTAGCCGTGGCGGATGGTGGCGGCGACGCGCAGCATGTCATCCCACCGGTCGGTGAACCGGGCCGGGTTGATCCGATGCCGCAACAGGCTGGCAGCCGGGCCGTCGGTTCTGGTGGTGGGGAGTCGCCAGAGCCGCTGGTCGGGGAGGTTTCGGATGCGTGGGGAGAAGGTGAGGCCGGTGAGGTCGAACAGCCCGAAGACGAGGTCGGTGTAGCCGGCGGTGTCGGTGGTATGTTCGTCGATGTCGAGGTCGGTTTCGTTATCGAAGATGGCGTCGAGTACGTAGGTGGCTTCCCGCACGGTGGTGGGGATGATGCGGGTGCCGTATTGGGCGTGCCGGTCGGAGGTCCACGTGTAGATGGTGGCTCCGGAGCCAGTGAAGTAGCGTCGCATCGCCCGGGCTCGTGGGCTGGAGGCGATCATGGGGAACCGTTGCCCATCGGAGGAGGACAGGGTGCCGGTGCCCCATGTCTCGGCGATGGGTTGGCGGATCTGGTGGTTGATGATCCGGTCGTTGCTGGCCCGGACAGTCTCAGTGCGTAGGTACCAGTCTTGGGTCCAGGTCAGTTCGTCTGGCGTGAATCCGGCGATGCGGGCCATGGTGGCGAGACCGAAGTTGCAGCCGTTGGCGACTATTGCGGCGAGAAGCCGGGCTTTGTGGTCGGGGCTGCGGTCGGTGGCGTGGCCGGCGTGGATGAGCTCATCGAGGAATCCGCACCAGGAGTTCACTTCAACCAGCAAGTCGACCAGATCAATCTCGGGAAGCAGCGCGTGCACCGTGTCGCGCAGTCTGTCGAGGTCCGGGTCCGGGGTTTCGGCCGATAGCGGGGTGACAACGAGCCGGTCGTTGTCGATACGTACCGAGGTGCCGTCGGTGAGTGCCTCATCGAGCAAAGCGAGGTGCTCATTGAGGGTGGCATCGAGTTGAGTGAGCCGCTCGGCGGGATCGAGGGGAATCCCGGTAGCTGCGGGACTCTCGGGTCTGAGACGCTCCCAGTCCTCGACCGGGATGAGATAGCTGGTTGGGTCCCGGTAGCGGCGACTGTGATCCACCCAGACGTTGGCGCCACGAAGCGCACCTCGCAACTCGGAGAGCAAACTCAGTTCCCAGCCGTGACGGTCGATTGATCCATCTGCCGTGGTGACGTGTCGCTTCCATTTCGGTGACGCGAATCCAACCGGCGCATCGTCGGGGACGCGACGGGAGCCGCTGGCGTTGAGCTCTCGGAGCAGGGTGATCGCAGCGACCAGTTCGTCGTCAGCGGCGGCAGCGTGGAAGTGAAATGCAGCCAGCACCTGCGGTGCGAACTGGCGAACCCGGCCGTAGCGGGCCAGCAGCAGGTCCAGGTAGCTCCCATCGGGGGGACGTTCGATCTCAGCGGCTCGCTCGGCAGCTTCGGAGAAACGATCCTCGCCGACCCGGTCCAAGATGACGGAACGTACCTGGTGGTCGGGAACGGTCGGATCGAGGAGCACCCGGGCGACCTGCCCGAACAGTCTCACCGTCTCATTGGCGACGGTGGCGTTTGTCTTGGCGATCTGCTCCAGGTGGCTGCGGGCGTCACGGTCGATCGTGGCCATTGCAACGTCGAACAGGTCCAGCACCTCGTCGGTGAGACGCACCAGCTCGTCGCTCACGGTCGCAGCCAGGATCTGATGACGGCCAGCGACCTCGAGCCGAGCGATCGCCTGCGGTGTCATCCGCCTCCCCAACCCCGCCAGGTGCCGGATCCGATTCGGATTCACCGCTGCCAGGTCCAAACGGTCTGCTCCGATCGCACGCAGCAGCCCGATCCGATCGAGGTACCGGCGGATCATCACCGGTACCGACCCGGCCGCTGGTCGCCGAAGCCACACCAATCCCGTCATCCCCAGATCGCCATCGACATCAAGCAGCCCATCGAGCTGTGCCCGCCGCCCTTCATCGAGCTGAGGAGCGATCCGCAGATAGGTCTCCTCAGTAGCCCGCTGACGAGCTGCGATCACCGTACGTTCCACCGTGGTGACACCGGGGCGGACCAGCCGCTCCGTCAGCAGCTGCTCACACGCCAGCCGGAACAGCACAGTAGGGCGGTCATGCTCGAGCGCCCGTTCAGTCAGCCAATCACTCAATGCCTTGAGATCGCCACGCTGGGGCTTCCGAAAGCCGAGATGCCGCTCCACCGCCGTGACGTGGTCGCTGCGGGTCTGTGCTCGGGCGGTGTAGTCGGCGAGATCGGTCGGCGACGCTCCTACCTGATCCGCCACATAGCGGATCGCCACCTCCGTTGCAGTCGACAGATCGGCTGGGACAAATCCGAGAAGCCGCAAGGCTCCGATCTGCAGCCCGGCTGCGAGCCTTCCCGCTGGCCCGTGCCGACGGCCAACTATCTCGGTGTGGTCCGATGGATGGAGCGTGAAACATCGGGCGAGGTCGTCAGCGTCGATCTCGGCCGGGAACCCGGACAAGTCGTCCCGGTCCGACACCGTGAGGAAACCTCCCCGCTCCAACCAAACCTCCCCCTCCGAATACGGTCGAGATACGTCCACAGTATCTCGCAGACAGCTACCCTGCCCTCCAGACACGACAGGATGTTTCGCGAGGTGGAGAATCGGTGAACCATGCTGAATATCTCCCATAAGGCATCGGATCGTGGGTAAAGTCGTCCCGCTCCCCGAACGGACACCGAACCTCAGCGGAGCGCTCGACGCGTTCTTCGCCGACAAGGACCTGTCCGCCAACAGTCGCCGCACCTACCACCAAACCCTCGACGCCCTCACCGCAGAACTCGGCGCCAATCTGCCGATCGGCAAGCTCACCACCGCCAAGCTCCGACGGGTTCTCGACAAGCGCTGGGGAGAAGCGGCACCGGCGACCTGGAATGCTCGCATCACCGCACTCCAGTCGTTCGTCCGCTACTGCCGCCGCAACCACTGGCTCAGACACGATCCGATGGAGGCGATCGACCGCAAGCGAGTACCGAGAGATCAAACCAAGGCGATCGCCTACGACGACCTCGAGCGGCTCTGGTCCCGACCCGAAGTCGGGCTCCGGGAGAAGACGCTGTGGCGGATGCTCTACGAATCCGCGGCTCGGGCCAACGAGATCCTCGCCCTCAACATCGAGGACCTCGACATGGCCCGCAAAAGAGCCGTGGTGATCGGCAAGGGCGGCCACCGAGAAGTCGTCATCTGGGCATCCGGCACCGCCCGCCTCCTCCCCAGATACCTCGCCGGCCGCAGGCGAGGCCCCGTGTTCGTCACGGAACGGCGACCCAACGTCGTCCCCGCTGACCCCGACGTGTGTCCCGACACCGGGCTCGGCAGGCTCTCATACAGCCGAGCCTGGTCAGCGTTCAAACAGGCCAGCGGCAGCTGGACCCTCCACCAGCTCCGCCACTCATCCCTCACTCACCTCGGCGAAGAAGGAGTCTCGGCAATCTTGCTGCAAGCAAAGAGCCGACACCAAGACCCCCGCACACTCGCCCGCTACGCCAAACCCGGTATCGAGGCCGTCGCCGCTCTTACCGCTGAGTTCGACCGCGGGCGCCGCCACCGACCGTGACGGACTGTATTCGGCGAGTACAACGAAATGCCGGATCCAGGTCGCCGCCAGTTTGTCGGCTTTGCGCCCGAAGGTTTCGCCCGGCCAACGATTCAGTCCACACCGGGGTAGCTGCACGGATCGACTACATCGAGTGCGTCGGTGGTTTCGCATCGGGCGAGCGGGGACTATCGAGTCGAGCAAGGTAGCGAGCACGGGATGGAGCCGAGCGGCAGCCTGGGCCTTCAGTCGTAGGCGGTTTCGTTGAACTCGGATCGCGCTCCGACTCGGGCCAGTTGGAGCAGGTGCGGCAGAAGTCCCACGTGTCGTGGTGCCCCTTTGCGCTTTCGGTAACCGGCTCCATGGGTCATGCGCCGGTTGCTTAACCGCGCCCCACATCCTGCCCTTGCTATTCGGTGCGCTCTGACAAGTAGCGCGTTTGCGCGCCTCTAACGCCGATTGACATTCCGCGGACTGACATCTTGGCAGTTTCTTCATGGCCTGTTATCGCTAGGGACCCGTATCGCGGATACGTTCGGCAGCAGAGTGCAACGGTGCGTGTTGCACGATAGAAGGGGAGGAATCATGAAGGCGCTCTCGCTCTGGCATTCGGCTGACGATGCCGAGGCCACTGAACGGAGGCGGCGCACCTTGTCAACTGCGTTGTTGGTTTTCGCTGTTGTCGCCTACGTCGTCGTACCCATCGGACCCGCTCAGGCAAGCCATTGTTCTGGAGATACCTGGGCCGACGTTGGGAACGGCGCCGGCAACGGCGTCATCCACTGGCAGGACAACTACTGGGTCGGAGACGGATGCGACAAGAACGGCGAGTACACGCTTGGTATTCAGCGCATCAACTGGGGCCAAGGCTTCACCCAATCAGCGACTGACGGCTACTTCGGCCCCAACACAAAAGCGGACGTCGAGGACTACCAGGACCAGGAAGGCGAGACGGTTGACGGACTCGTCGGCTCAGACACATGGGACGCCTACGAGAACGCTGTGTCATTCGACTCTCAGACCGGCACGTGGAAGTACTACGTGGCCGAAGGCACTGGCGGCAGCAAGGACTTCATGCGCCACACCGGTCTGAGCCCGGACAGATGGTACGGCCGGAAGTCCGGTACATCTGCCACCTGGGTGCAGTTCGGCACATCAGGTCCGGCGTCATAAGGGAGGTGATGAACATGACGATCAGCAGAACATTGAAAGCAGTTGTGTTCGGCGCCGTATTGGCGCTCGGCGGAGCGGTTGCTGCCGTTGCCAGCGGCGACGGCGAGGCTCCAGAGCCCGAAGTTGCACCCGCAGAAATCGTAATCGGGAACTCTGTAGATGTTGTCGAGGAGGAACACTTCCTTAGCTACATAATTCCGGAGTCGCTGAAGGAGCCCGAAAAGGCAGCAGCAACCGAGACGATGCGCGGCGTTGAGCGCGACGCCGGCCTGGAAGACTTCTGGCTCATTTCGTCGAAGACTGAGATGCTGACCGAGAGTCATCGCCGTGATGAGGCGTTGTACCTACTGCCGGGTCAATCGGTACTTAGGGTCTGGTGGCAGCAGATCGATCTGTCTTGGGATCTTTCGATCCTCGATGAGGGCGAACGCGCCCAGACAGGCTGGACAAAAGGCACAACCGCGACTGTGATCGACAAAGGTGGTCACATCCAGGTGATCTTCGTCCAAGACGAAATTATGGGTTCGGTAGTTCTTGAAAAGCCACCCGGCCACAAGAACGATCCGTACGAAATCAGCCCCAACGAAGTGGAGGACCTTGCCAAGAAGATGCTGGCCTCTCTGACAGCGGGAGCCTAAGACGAATGACGTGCGCCCGGGTCCCTGTTTTTTGGGGACCGGGGCGCACGTCAATGCATGAATGCCGGAATGAGTTAGCCTTGTCGGGGACGCCGTTGAAGCGGAGCGGATTGTGGTGAATCGGGGACGTTACCATTCGTTGATCTTGGCGACCGCGATTGCGGTCAGCATCGAAGCTTGTGCGGTTGGTGCGTCCAGTACGGAGCCGACACCGGTCCCTCCCGTCAACGCCGAGCGGGGGAACGGTCTTGCAGCAGACCACGCTGGAGAGGCACCCGAACCCGAAAGGCAGGGCCCCGAGATTGTCGAGCCGGACAATCGGCCCATCGACGAAGCGGACCAAAACTACTGGGCGATCGTCGATCGCGCACTTGCAATAGAAGAACCTGACCCCGCCACGTCGATCCTGGCCGAGATAGAAGCCGCCCTCGGCCTCGGCGAACTTCGGCTGATCGGCACCGAAATAGAGGACATGACTGACGGTCAATGGGGCGAGGAACTGAACTATTTACTCGAAGATGGGTCCACACTCAGAATATGGTGGCAGACGCTACACCCCAACTGGGATCGAACACCCCTCACTGAAGATGATCTACTGGCAGGGTGGCCGCCCGGAGTCGATGCGGCGCTCGACAATCGCTCGTCCGGTCACATACAAGTCGTCTTCCAAAGCTCCAATATCCTGGGCTTGGTCGTCGTGAGCAAACCACCGATCGCAGGTGCAGGCGTGCCCGACGAATACGACGCCACACGAATCGAATCGCTCGCCCGCACTATGTACAACGTCCTCGCAGGCACATAATCACGAGGGCGATTGGCCCAAGCATTCGGCGGCTCCGACGGTCCCCTCACGACCGCGGGAGACACGGAGATAGATCGCAGGCAACCGGCGACCCTGGTGCGATGGCCTCACCGACGCCACGGCAGCAGCGACTGACTGAGCGCCCCCTCCGTCGTGACTTCCGACTCCATAGATAGAAGAATCCCGCAGGTAGCGTGCGCGCCGGGGACAAGCCGACGGCTCGCACGCCACCACTGATTCCCCGAGGGAAGCGAACCCTTCTGCGAACATGCGACGGTCGCTCGGTGCCGATGCCGCGAATTCGAGCCCGGGTTCTACTTCACCGGATCAGACTGACAGCGTCCGAGCCCCCGAACCCGCCCAGCCCGATCCCGATCAACGAGCATCTCGCCAACCGCGCGAGATCAGCATGACCTCGGCGCTCGGACCCGCCAGGCCCCAGCGGCCACCGAGGCTGGCTGCGCGGGTATGGCGAAACCGTTGTGTTTCGTCCATTTGATACGGGGACCCCGACTGGAACACTCGCATCTACTGAAGCTCGATTCCGATCGTGGTGGGGAGTCTCTATCGGGGACTTCCCACCACAATGTCCGAAGGTACGTCAGAATGCAATCGGTGAATCAACCCCACAATCGCAGACGCGACATCGACCTACGTGTAACGGTGCAATGGCCCACGGTCCCGAGGTGGTCGCTCCCCACCGAGGGATGCACGCCTGTGCTCCTCGCAATGGCCTCACCCCAACTCGTTGTCCCGTCTGGCGGCGATAAGCAAGCGCAGACAGCCATCGCGCTGGCGTACGTGCACCGTTTCTCCACCTCGGATCCTGCGCCACCCGGCGGATGCTGGTGGGGTTTTCGTGTGGGCACCTCTGAAGATGTGCTCTCTGCGTCACAAATGACGTTACCGGTGCCGCCTCTGCCAACGGCAAGTGAAGCGACCGTGGAGGGACTTGATCAGGCAACGCGGATCGAGATCCGTCGAAATGATGAAGGGTGGTGGTCAACGTCTGTGATCAGGCTCAGACCGCGACCCGACGACGTCGAATCGCAGGTTCTCTTCACCGAACTGCTCGGACGATTCCAGAACCCCAGAACCCCCCTCGGTTTCGTGTTCTTTCGGGTTCCTGCTGTTCTTCCAGTACTTCTGGCCGCTCGACCGAGATCGAGCACAACCAACTTCAAGACCAAAACTCAACCACGAAATTGAGGCAGCCGTCTCATAAACGGTCCTTTTTGACACTGTGCCCGAAATGGTCGGTTCTTAGCCGAAATGGTGTGTCAAAACTCATGTCCATAATCAAAGTGTCAATTCTGCGCGGGGGGACCGTTTTTGGTACTGTTCGGTGATGGGTGATTTGTTGGGGTATGCGCGGGTGTCGACGCAGGACCAGACGGTGGAGTTGCAGCTTGATGCGCTTGAGGCGGCTGGCTGTCGTCGTGTCTTTGTCGATCGGGCTTCGGGGGCGACCGATCAGCGGGTCGAGCTGGCGAAGCTGTTTGATCATGTGCGGCCGGGTGACACTGTGGTGGTGTGGCGTTTGGATCGGCTGGGGCGTTCGCTGCGGCATCTCATCGACACCGTGAACTCGTTGGCTGACCGCAAGGTCGGTTTCCGGAGCCTGACCGAGAATATCGACACGACGACATCGGGCGGGAAGCTGGTGTTTCATATCTTTGGGGCGTTGGCCGAGTTCGAGCGCGAGCTGATCAGTGAACGCACCCAAGCCGGTTTGAGCGCGGCTCGTTCACGGGGTCGTGTCGGGGGCCGGCCATCGGTGATGACGCCACACAAGATAGCCACGGCCCGGCAGATGGATGAGTCTGGTGAATACACCTGGGATGCGATCGCTGAGGTGATCGGTGTGAGCCGTTCAACGGTGTATCGGCATCTGCTCGGCGACGATGACGCCGGCTGAGGCACCAGCCCGGTCGCCGTATGGCCAGTTTCCCGAGCTGATCGAACGTGACTGGTTGGGCCGGTGGTGTCATCTGAGCGAAGCCGACATCGACCTGGTGGACCGTCGAACCGACGATACGACCCGGCTCGGGTTCGCTGCACAGCTGGCGACCGTGCGAGCTATTGGAACGTTCTTGGCCAACCCCACGGCGATACCTGAACCGGTGGTCGTGGCGTTGGCCCGCCAGCTCGACATTGATGATCCCGGGCTGCTCGCTGGCTATGGCAAGTTGCCGGTTCGGTGGCGACACACCGCCGAGATCCGGGAACGCTATGGCTATGTTGAGTTCACCAGCCAACCCGCACATTGGCGTTTGGTGCGCTGGCTCTACCGCATGGCCTGGGACGACGACCTTGGGCCGAGCCCTTTGTTCCGGGCCGCACACCTCAGGTTGATGAGCGACCGGGTCCTGCTCCCTGGTGAGAACGTGTTGACGCGGCTGGTGGCATCGATCCGGGAACGGTCCTCGCAACTGCTCTGGAGGCGCATTGTCGACCCCGCCCCACCAGATCTGGCAGAGCGGCTCGAACAGCTGTTGGTGGTGCCGGACGGGAAACGGCGGTCTGAACTCGACCGTCTCCGCCGCTCACCATTCAGCCCCACCGTCAATGGGTTGGTCCAGGCATTGGATCGCCTCGCCGAGGTACGGGCACTCCAGGTTGGCGAACTTGACCTGTCACGGCTACCTCCTCGACGGGTGGCGGGGTTGGCTCGGTATGCCGAGGATGCCTGGGTCAGCCAGCTGGCCGATCTGGCACCGTTGCGACGCTCGGCGACCCTGATCGCGTTTGTTCACACGCTCACCCGAAACGCTCGTGACGACGTGATCGACGTGTTCGATGTTGTGTTCGGTGACATGCAGCGATCGGCCAAGAGCAGAGGCCAGCGGCGCCGGGTCGCCGAGTTACGCCTCTATGACCGGGCGGTCAGCGAAGTCCAGGCAGCTATGCAGACGATCCTCGATGCGCTCGATGACCCGGCTTCGATCGGGGCCGCCATCGACGGTCTCCGTGATGATCGGGAGCAGATCGATGAGGCGATGGGAACGGTGACGTCGTTGATGCGGTCACCATCGGATCCGTTTCATGACCGTCTTGTAGCTGCCTATCCGCAGATCCGCAAGTTCCTACCCAAGTTGATCGACGCCACTGCGTTCGAGTCAACCGAATCAACCGGACCGGTACTGGACGCCTTCCATGCCCTCGGCATATGGCTCGACGAGAAGCCGCGCACTACACGGGTAGCCGACACCGAGGTCCCGGTCGAGATCATCGACAAGTCATGGGAGCCTCATGTCCGTGACCGTGACGACGGGACGGTCAATCGGGCGGCGTATGCGTGCTGCGTGCTCGACCGGCTACGGACGGGGCTGAGACGTCGTGACATCTACAGCCCGGACAGTCTCCGCTGGGGAGATCCACGTGCCGAGCTCCTCCCAGCGGAAACGTGGGAACAGCAACGACAACAGGCATGTGAAAGCCTGGCCCTCGACACCGACCCTGCCAGTGTTGTTGCACATCTCGCCCAGACCCTGGATCGGCAATGGCGGCGAGTCGCCGCCAACATGGCCACCAACCCTGATCTGCGAATCGAGGACCGGGACGGGACCGATCGGGTTGTCGTCACCCCGCTCGATGCCGTCAACGAACCTCAATCCCTTGTTGAGCTGCGACTTCTCATCGAGGGACTGTTGCCTGAGGTCGAGATCGCCGACGTGCCTCTCGAGGTCCATTCCTGGACTGGGTTCCTCGACGAATACACCCATATCAGCGGTGCCCCAACTCGCACCCAAGGGCTCAACGAATCCATCGCCGCCCTGTTGGTGGCTGATGCCTGCAATGTTGGTCTCACTCCGGTCACCAACGAAGATCATCCACCGCTGACCCGGGATCGTCTCAACTGGGTCGCCCAGAACTACATCCGCTCCGACACCCATGCCAGAGCCTCTACCCGGCTCTTCGACTACCACGCCGAACAGCCGCTCGCCGATGCGTGGGGTGGCGGAGACATGGCCTCAGCTGATGGGATGCGGCTCGTCATTCCGGTTTCGACGATCCACGCCGGCTACAACCCCCGCTACTTCGGTCGGCAACGTGGATCCACCCTGTATACGTGGATGGCCGACACACACTCGTCGTTTCACCAGACCCTGATCCCCGGCACCCAACGAGACAGCCTCTACACCCTCGACGGTCTCGTCGCCAACCAAACCACCATCCGGCCCGACACCGTCTCCACCGACACCGCCGGAGCCTCAGAGATCGTCTTTGCTCTCTCCTGGACCCTTGGCTACCGCTACGCACCCCGCCTCGCCGACCTCGCCGACCATCGGCTCTGGCGAATCGACCGAACCGCCGACTACGAGCCACTCGACGGGCTCGCCCGCAACAAGATCAACACCGAACTCATCGCCGGACAATGGGACCAAATCTGTCGACTCACCGCCTCGATCGAAGCCGGGACCGTCACCCCATCGACGATCATGCGCACCCTGCAACGAGGACCCAACCCCTCCAGCCTCGCCCGAGCATTGGTTGAACTAGGAAGGGTCATCAAGACCTTGCACATCCTCACCTACTGCAACGACCCCATCTACCGGCGAGACATCCAACGCATCCTCAACCGAGGCGAAAGCCGCAACGGGCTAGCCCGAGACGTGTTCCACGGCCGGCTCGGCCGCCTCCGTCAGCGCTACCAAACCGGCCAAGAGAACCAGCTCGGAGCGCTCGGGCTCATGGTCAACATCATCGTGCTCTGGCAAACCGTCTACACCCAAGCCGCCCTCGACCACCTCACCGCCACCGGTTGTCGAATCGATCCCGACGACATCGCCAGGCTCTCACCGCTCGGCCATCCCACCATCAACCTCCAAGGCCGCTACCAAACCACCAGCCTGCCGCCATCCGACGCTCTACGACCCCTCAGAACCGCTGGCTGAGCACAAGCTCGCTCAGGATCCTGCGCCAATCCTCGTCAGACCCCACTTGGTATGGCGGGAGTCCCGATCTACTCGACTCGCGGCCGTGGCGGCGGGTTCCACATCTGGGAAGGATTTCGCTCCCAGTTACGCGGTTTGACCGCAGACGAGGCGGGGGCCCTTGCGCTGCTCGGTACTCCGCAGGTCGCTACGCAACTGGGACTAGGCGCCGCCCTTGGCCGGGTTCGGCTCAAGCTCGAGCAAGCGTTGCCGCCAGAGCTGGCCAACGAGCTGACGACGGTCAGCCAGCGCTTCCACCATGATCCGACGCCGTGGGACGGGGAAGTGCCTGAAGCGGCCCTCGCCTTTTTCGAGGTGGCGATCCGCCGTCGCCGTATTGTCCGTACCCACACCGGCGCCGACGCAGAAATCGAGATCCATCCGCTCGCGTTGGTACTCAAGGCAGCCGAGTGGTTCTTGATCGCACGCACCGAACCCGCCGAGCCCTACACCGTCTACCCGGTCGCCGACCTGCATGGATATGGCACAACGGGCGATCGCTTTCCGTATCCCGAAGACTTCGAGCCAAGCGCATGGTGGATCAGGCACCACCAGAAGTTCAGTCCATCGAACTCGCCTTGATATAGGTGGTTCCATGGCAGGACTGTGTGTGTCGAATGATCTTTCGGGTATCAGTACTGTTGACCTCCGCTCACGAAGGGCTGCGACGGCCGATCTCGGTGCACCGATTCCCTAGCATGCCCGCATGTCACTGCATCACCTCGACGACTCGGCACCGCAGCCGTTCTGGGACAATGGCGTGACGCCGCGCCTGACGATCGACCCGGGCGATACGGTGGTGATCGACTGTGCAGAGCCCATTGGACAGGTCACCCCGGACTGGACGAGTGACGACTTTGGTAGGGCCGACCCGTCCTTGGCGCACGCTCTCACCGGATCGATCGCCGTCGCCGGAGCCGAGCCCGGGCACGTTCTCCAGGTTGAGATCCTCAACGTCGAGCACAAAGGCTGGGGCTGGAGTGGCCACATGCCTCACTTCGGGCTGATGGCCGAGGACTTCGACTTCCCGTACCTGCGCCACTGGGAGCTCGACGGTGCAACCTGTCGCTTCCCAGTCGGGGGCATTGCGGTTCCGGCTCAACCGTTTCCGGGAGTTGTCGGGGTTGCCCCGGCGGAACCGGGCCGGCTTGACACGTTTCCGCCGCGCGCCAACGCGGGGAACATCGACACCAAGGACCTCGTAGCCGGCTCCACCGCCCTGTTACCCGTGTTCGTTCCAGGGGCGCTCTTCTCGATCGGCGACTGCCACGCCGCACAAGGTGACGGTGAGGTGTGCGGGACCGGCATCGAGTCACCAATGACGGTGACCGTACGATTCGATCTTCGAGACGACCTCGACGTCACCGAGGTCCAAATCCGCCGTTCCGCTCCGCGCCAACCCATGGACGGAGAAGTCCACATCATGACGGCACACGGGCCCGACCTCTACGAATCGGCACAGCGGGCTACGAGATACACGATCGACTGGTTGGCGGGCGAGTTTGGCCTCAGCGAGAGCGACGCCTACATCATCTGCAGCATCGCTGCCGACCTACATATCAGCGAGATCGTCGACGCACCAAATTGGGTCGTCACCATGCACGTGCCGCTCGGCGTGTTCGACAGCTGAATCTTTGACCGACGCGGACAGCCTTCCCTCCGCCGCCCGACGAGCGGCTCGCTGGAATGGGGGCTTGTCGAACCCAGGGGAATGCTCCTGGGGCCCCCCGATTCCGGCGTCAGCCGTTCACGGATCCGGTCAGTAACCGCTTCGGAGGCCCGGCTGGTTCCCCGGACGCGCGTCGATGAGCGTCCATCTGGAGGATCTCGAGTTCGCTGCTGCTGGTCCGGACTACGACGCGAGCGCCTCCGGCTAGCTCATCTCAGACTTGGTTGCAGCACGATACGACTCGCCGCGCTCGTCACCGATCCGCTCCCAACGGCCAGTGCTTGCGGGCGTGTCGCCGACACTGACACTGCCGCGCCACCGATACGTGGTTGGCCATTTGCGAAAGACGGGCACAACGCGGATAACCACCTCCATCAGCAATGGCAGACCCTTCGGCCGCCATCCCTGCGTTACGTCGAACGCGATCGCCACCTCGCTGTGGCGGCGCGCCATGCTCCATATCCCGGCGATGACGCGTTCCCGACCGATTGACAGTTCCCAAGTTCCACCGAGGGGAACGTCTTCGGGGGCATGTGGCAGCGGTGGATCGAACCGCAGACTGGCCACGTGGTCACCGGCTACGGCGCTGATCATCTCGACAGCCCCATCACCGGTGACGAGGTTGGGGGTCACCATCGGATCATGACCGCTCGCGTTGAGTTCGACGATGAAGATGTTGGACGCCACCTTGATCAGGCGCCTCCGGAGCAGCCACTCGGCAGGGAGTCGTCCCGGCGCTGCATCTTCTCCGGCAATACGGATGACCGGCGTCATGCGGGTACGGCGCAGTAGGTCGAACCGGGACATCCACCACAGCGGCATGCTCTGAGGATCCGCAATCGCGACTCCTCCCGGAGCGAGAAACGCCGCCCATCGCCTTGGCCGCCTAGTGCGGTCGGCGATTCGAATCTCAATGGGACGATCGGCTACATCGACGAATCTGACCTCAGCATCGACGCCGGTGTCCGTAACCGACAACCGTGCGACCTCGAAGTCGGTTTCCACCCACTCCCCCAGTCCGCCACCGATGCCATATCTTGCCCGATCCAATTTGAGGCCCGGCTGGTAGTAAACGTCGATCTTGCGATCGGCCGTACGCTCAAAGAACACGACGATGCCAGAGCCGTGAAGCGGGTCATCGAAGCCTTGGATCTCCAAACCCCGGTACCAGGAGTTGTCGGAGATCTCGAAGTTGATCATACGATCGAGAACATCGACGCTCAACGAGAACGGCACAAACGGTGGTCGAGAAGGTTGTTGTCTGTCCATGTTCGCGACTGTCGCGCCAGCTCCAAGGTGAAGCTAGGGCCAAACGGCACGGCCAATCAAGCGGACTCGAACGAGTGGGTCGTCTCGCTGCATCTACCCGCGCCGAGACCGTGTCACTGCCCACCCTG
>JAOTUY010000091.1 GCA_029863625.1 Acidimicrobiia bacterium | reverse complement strand
TGAAGGTCTGCCCCCTCCGACCTCGCTCCGCTCGGCCACCTCCCCCGGCTCACGCCGGGAGAGGACACAAAAAGGGCCCACACCCGAAAAGGCTCGGCCACCTCCACCGGCTCAGCCTGGGAGAGGACACAGAGAGGGCCCACAACCGAAAAGGCTCGGCCACCTCCACCGTCTCACGCCGGGAGAGGACACACAGACGTGGCCTCCCCCACTGCCAAGTGGGGGAGGTGGCTCGGCAGAGCCGGAGGGGGCAAGAACGAAAACCTACAGCTTCTCCCCGCGTCGTTCCTCCTCGACAGCCGTTTTCTCGGCCTCTCTTGCTTCGGCGTTGGCCCGGGCTCGCTTTTCGGCCCTTCGTAATGCATAGAGGAGTAGCAGCGCCGGGACGGCCACATAGAGAACTTCATCCCAGCCACCCTGGTGGGCCAAGACCCAGGGGATCCCCATCATCCTGCCGCCAGGATCGTCAAGCCGAGTGAGGTCAACGCCACCATCAGCACCAGCATCGCATATTGGGAACGGACGGCGCGAACCGGCGGAAACTCGGCCAGGGCCCGATCGTGGGCGAGTATCACCCCGGTCACGTGACCAACGACGATGGCGGCTACCTGGACGTACCAGACGACCGTCGGGGACATCCAGTAGTTGACGGCCCGGTCGGCAGTGCCGAACAGATCCCAGCCTTGACCGAACGGATCGCTGAGCGTCGAGATCAGCAACTGGCCTTCGAACAGCACCAGAGTGAAGTAGTGAGCGAAGGCGTAGGCCAGGGCTATCGGAACCAGGGTGTGCGCGAACGAAGCGGCAACATCGCGGGTCCTGCGTTGGTCACCGGCCAGTTTCACTGCGCCCCAGGAAGCCACCCAGTAACCGGCGCCGATCACCGCCGAGATGAATAGCAACCCGAGCGTGTCCCACAACACCGTCCCGGCGTCCGACCCGAGCAAGTCACGCCACCATTGGGTGCCCGACAACCCGTCGTAACTGACCGTCCCGATCATCAGCACCACAAACGCCGTCAAGCCCCGCCAGCGCGGCAAAACGGGCAGGGCCCGGATCCACCCGCGCCGCACCAACCGCCCTTCCCGATCGCGTCCGAACGGCGAAATGGCACTGATCAGGCGGTTGTAGGTGGTGAAGGCGTCGCCGATCTGCAGCCCGGTAGAAGGGCCCGCCCACACCATCAAACCGATCGCATAAGCGGTGTAGACGAGGGCGGCGATCGCCAGCGTGCGGGGCTGTCCGCCGTCCGGGGAGACCAGCTCCATCCAGGTGAAAAGGAGCAGGGCCAGCGCAGCCGGATAGACCCCCAACCGCTCGAGCAGCGCGGGACGCTCATCAGTTCCGACCATCGAACCCAGGGTCCGCCACGGGTTCACCTTCGTGTAGAGGTTCCCGAATAGGGCGCCCAGAAACGGGACGACCAACCAGAAATCGACCCACACCAACACGGGTCCGACGTTGCGGGAGCCGTTCTGGACCCCGAAGAGCCCGGCGACCACCACCAGCAACAGACCAGCCAGGCCGATCGCCGCCAGTACCTTGCCCGGCCGGCCGATCGGGTTCGACGTCACCAGCGTGGGGCGCGGGCCGCCCTGCAACCGCGGTACCGGCCAGAGAAGCGCCAGAGCAATGAACGAGACGATCAGCACAACTCCGGCGCCGTACAGGAAGAACTCGACGGGAACCGGCAGGTCCGCCCGACCGCCGATGCCGTGGGCCAGCGCCGGAACCGGGATAGAAGTAATCAGCGCAGCAGCCAGCGCGACAAAACCGGCTCGTCTGATCACGGAGCCACCTGGAGCTCGCCGATCAGCACGCCGGACCCTTCCAGTTCGATCTCGAAAACCCCGGGGATAGTGGCATCGAACTCCACGACGGCCCCGGTTCCGGCGGTGACATCGGCGTGAAGGTCGTAGCCGTGCAGATGAATCTCATCTGAGACATCGGCTGTGACGGTCAGCCGGACCGCCCCATCGAGCGGCACGTCGAATCGGTCAACGCGATCGACAGTCCCACCCACCAGCACAATGTCGACGACCGTCACGAGGGGCCCGGTAGTTGTGGTGGTCGTTGTCTCAACGGTCGTCGTTGTTCCGGTGGGGCCGGTCGCGGCAGGGGTAGTGGTCGCCGTGGTCGTGGTGGTGAGTGCCGTCGTGGTAGTCGAGCTATCGGACGTCGCAGTGCAGGCGGCGGCCAAAAGCGACAGCGCCAGCAGAATGCTCATACGTCGTGACATGACCGGACAGAGTAATGATGGTCCGACGCTTGTGGCCATCCCAGCGGAACAATCGCGAAACGGGAATCTCCGCCGCGGCAAGTCGGCCAAGCCTGATAGGTTCGATATCACCTGATGGGAGGGAGAACCCATGCCGAAGTATCTGGTGCAAGCAGCCATCTCGCTCGAAGGTCTCCACGGGACCCTCGAGGAAGGTGGCACCGCCCGACAGGCGGCGGTCAAGACAGCAGTGGAGAGTATGGGCGGGAAGTTGGACGCCTACTACTACGCGTTCGGCGACACCGACGTGGTAGCGATTGTCGATATGCCGGGCAACGCTGAGGCGGCCGGATTGTCGATGGCTATCGCCTCCACCGGTGCCGTTTCGATCAGCACCACCCCGCTCTTGACGCCGGCCGACATCGACGAAGCCGCCAAACTGCATCCGAACTACCGGGCTCCGGGGCACGTCGCCGGGTAGCAGACGGGGGCTTCTCAAGCCACACCACGGACCGTCTCGGAACGGACCGCAGCCCCTCGCGTAGGTTGGCCGGCCTTTGCCTCGACATCAGGACGATCGACCGGGTAGCGCCGACGAAGGCGATAACCCACTCGCCGAAGAGCTCGACCCGATACAAGGTGCCAACCGCTCCTCCTTGGAGACCCTCCCGGCAGATGGGAAGATGCTGCGATGAGCAAGCGACGCAATCAGGGGGGTTTGAGGCTGACGGTGACCATGCTGGTCGTTGCCTCGCTCGCCGCCCTCAGCGCGCCCGCTCTTGGAGATGACGCCGTCCTCCCTCCGGGCGGAACGTTTCTCGATGACGATCGCAACCCGCTCGAGCCCAGCATCGAGGCGGTCGTTGCGGCCGGTGTCACTACCGGGTGCGCCCCCGGCCGGTTTTGCCCGAACCGCACAACGACCCGGGCCGAGGTAGCCGCCTTCCTGGTGCGGGCTCTGGGCGAACAGAGCACGATGGGTGCCTATCAGGGAATCTTCCCCGACGTGCCGGCGGATCGGTGGTACCGGCCCTACGTCGAGCGGCTGGCCGAACTCGGCATCGTGGCCGGGTACCCGGACGGCAGCTACCGGCCGGACGCTCCGGTTTCGCGCGCCGAGATGGCCGCCTTGCTGGTCCGGGCCATACCGGACGCGGTTCCCTTTGACTCGATAGCCGGATCGTTCACGGATGTGCCTGCCGGAGCCTGGTATCAGTCCTCTGTCGAGCGCCTTTACAGTTTGCGGGTCACGGTCGGATGCGAAAGCGTGCCGCTCCGCTACTGCCCGGACGATCCGGTTCGTCGCGACCATATGGCGGCCTTTCTGACCCGGGCTTTCGGGCTCACGCCGCGTACGGTCCCCGCCCGCTACGGCCCACTCAACGGCCTGCCGGTCTCCGACCCCTACAGCGTGTGGAGGCGGGTGATGGCTCTCAAGATCGACAACGCGCGCGGGGCCCGGCCCCAATCGGGTGTCCAGGAGGCGGATGCCGTCATGGAGACCCTGGTAGAAGGGGGGCTCACCCGTTGGATCGCCCTCTTCCATCAGAGTGACAGCTCCTACGCCGGACCGATCCGCTCCGGGAGACCAACCGACACCGGATTGCTACTGCCGCTGGGGGCGACCATGGTGGCGAGCGGTGGGCAGCCCTGGATCCTCGACCTCATCGGTGCCGCCGGGATACCGATCCTCCGGGAAAGGGACGTGACCCCCCCGGCGTTGCGACGTATCTCCCCACGAGCCGCTCCTTACAACCTCTACGCCGACACGGCCGCGCTGCGAGCCGAAGCCGATTCGGCCGGCTCCGCCAACGTGCCTCCGCCCGACCTGTTCGTGTGGGCTCCCTTCGTGCGGACCGATGCGCCCTTGGCGTCCACCATCTCGCTCGCCTGGTCCGATCCGATCACCGTCACCTGGACCTGGGACGGAAAGCGCTACAGAAGCAGCTTGAACGAGAACCCGCAGACCTGGGTGGATGAGACCGGCCAGGCGGGGCCGATCGCCGTCGACACCGTGGTGGCCATCATCGCTCCCGTATACGAGGCGCTCCCACCGGACGAGGTGGTCGGCACGTCGGTTCCCGCCCTCGACACCGTCGGACACGGGCGGGTGCTGGTCTTCACCAACGGCCGGGTACTGGACGGATATTGGTCGAGGTCAACGGTGCACGAGGCGTTTGACCTGCGCTACCCCGACGGTTCCTTGCTCACCATCCCGCCCGGAGTCCCCTGGGTCAACGTGTTCCCGGCCGACCGGCCGATCAACTGGCGCTAGTGAGGCGAAAGCAGCCGGTGATGCGAAGGGGCGACGTGATGGGTTGCGACGGTCCGGGCGGGCGGAGTCGCAGGCTCCTAGCCTTGACCTCATCATGAAGGCCCTGTGCTACGGCTCGCTGAACCCGGATCTCATCCACCGCGTGGCGAGGTTGCCGATTCCCGGGGATGACTTGTTCTCCAACGATTGGGAAATGCTCTACGGCGGGGGCGGCGGTAATGCGGCCGTGGCGCTGGCGACCTGGGAAACCGACACCATCTTGATCGGTCATGCCCTGGGAACCGACCCGATGGGCGCCTGGCTGCTCGAGACAATGGCCCGCCCTCATCTCGATCTCAGTTGGGTCCGCCAAGATCCCGGGGTTCGAACACCCCACTGCGTGCTGATGATCACCCCGGACGGGGACCGCACCATCCTCTCAACCGGTTACGACGACGCCCGCTGGCAAGACGTACCGGAACGAAGCTGGGAGGGGATCGAGGTAGTGCTCGTCGACGGGTATTCGGAAGAAACCGGCGCCATGGTCGCGGCCGAAGCCGGCCGGCGCGGCATCCCGGTGGTTGGTTTGGATGCAGCCGGGGCAACCACCGGGGTCTGTTCCCTCGTCGTGTGGTCGCGCCACGAGCACCCGGATGAGGAACAAGCCATCGGGCTGGCCGCAGACGGCCACCCCGTGATTCTGACCGGCGGACCGGGTGAGGTCGCCATGTGGTGGGGTGGCCAGACCTACCGGACCACTCCCCCTCCGGTTACCTCGATCGACGGAACGGGGGCCGGCGACGTGTTCGCAGCGATGTGCGCGTACGGCCTGGCGTCGGCCTGGGAACCGGACCGGGTGCTGACAATGGCCGCCGCCGCCGGGGCCCTACTGGCCGGGCGCGGACGACCGGCCGGGATACCCCCCTTGGAGGAGATAACCAGGAGCGCGGCAAGTCTGGAGGTCCGTTGATGCTCGATCTGGACACTATCGACCGACTCGAGCTGGCGGTGCTCCCGACGCCGGTCCAGTTCGGCCGGAGGATCACCGAGGATCTCGACGGTCCCCGGATCTTCGTGAAACGGGACGACCTCACCGGTGCAGGTGGGGGTGGCAACAAGGTCCGCAAGCTCGAGTACGTTCTGGCGGAAGCCGTTGCCTCGGGCGCCGATTCGGTGGTCTCGATCGGCGTGACCCAATCCAACGCTATGCGCCAGCTGGCCGGAACGGCGGCCGGGTTGGGGCTCGAATGCCATTGCGCGGTGATCACCGATCGCTTCGGTATCGACACACCCGACTACCGCGAGGGCGGCAACATCTTCCTCACCCGGATCTTCGGCGCCCGCGTCCATCCCTGTTCGGAATCAGACGACCAGAGGGCCGTTATCGAAGACATCGCGGCCGGGCTGCGTTCCGAAGGCAAGCAACCGTTCGTGATCCCCTACGGAATCTCGTCGGTGACCGGGGCGCTTGGTTATGTGCGGGCCGTCCGAGAGATCGCCGACCAGATGGAACCACCGGCGGCGATCATCCATGCCAGCGGTTCGGCCGGAACCCAGGCCGGGACGGTGGTGGGTGGCGCCGCCTACCTGCCCGACACACGGATCATCGGGATTGACGTGGACGCCGCTCCCGAGCGCGTCACCGATGATGTGGGGCGGCTGTCGGGACAGGTGGCCGCCCGCCTGCGGCTCGAAACAAGCGATCTCGCCGGTCGGGTCGAGGTCGTCGGCGGGTACGCCGGACCTTCCTACGGAGCCGTAACGCCTGAAGTGCTGGAAGCCATCTCCTTGTTCGGCCGGCTGGAAGGGCTGCTACTGGACCCCGTGTATTCGGGCAAAGCTGCTGCCGGGCTGATCGGGTTGGTCCGCAAGGGCCGGTTCTCGAGGGACGACAAGGTTGTGTTCGTGCACACGGGCGGCTGGCCCGGTTTGTTTGCGTACCGCTCCGAGATCGCTGCCGATCTGGGACCCGGCTGAACCGGACGCACCTGTCCCCCCAGTGCGAGTAAGCCACCCCTGGGAGCCGGACCGTTCTAACCGGGCGCTTCCGCCGGGAGCGGTAGCCGAGCCTCCAACCCCTTATCGCTCCCTATTTGTGCCCGGCCGGCAATGGCCCGCCGCCCGCCGGCGGGTTCTTGCCTCCCGTGGCTACGTAACTCACGCAATCGCCCTGGTTCTTGAAGACTCCGAAACCAACCCAACCGCCCTTCTTGCAAGCATCCTTGGTGGTCGGCAGGCTCCCCGACAAGATCGCTGTACCATCGTTGTCGATGATGGTGACCGTGGCCGACGACGGCGAACCGATCGAATACCTCGGCCGGGAAAGCAATGTGAGAATGACGGTTTCGTTGGTCTCATCCAGAGCGTCGTCCACGGCCGAAACGGTCACAAGCGCCGAAGATTTCCCGGCGGGGATCACGACCGATACGGCGAGGGACGCGTAGTCGGTCCCGTTACCGGCCGTCCCTCCCAGCGAATAGTCGACGGTAAGTGCCGAGGAGGTGCTTCCGCCCCGGTGGATGGTGAAGGAGCCGGTCGTGGGACCTTCCTCGGCTGCCTTGTCGTCGACGGCGCGGACCCACACCTGCGGAAGACGGTCGTCGTCGTCGCTGATGGTGACCTTCGCCGAGGAGGGCGAACCAACCGTATACAACGAATTGGACGACACAGTCACCGTCACCGTCTCGGGGTCCTCATCGATCGTGTCCTGCAGCGGAGTGACC
>JAOTUY010000005.1 GCA_029863625.1 Acidimicrobiia bacterium | reverse complement strand
GACGGCGGGGGTTGAGTCGGTGAAGACCGACCGGCTTGCCGGTGGTGGCCCTCAAGCGCTTCGCGTGGCGGTGCTCGCCCCGATTTCGTGGCGGGTTCCGCCCCGGCACTACGGGCCGTGGGAGCAATTCGTGTCGCTGCTCACAGAGGGGCTTGTATCTCGCGGGGTCGACGTGACTCTGTTCGCCACCGCCGATTCCGTCACTTCGGCCCGGTTGGTTGGCGTGGCACCCACCGGGTATTCGGAGGACCCGGCCCTGGATGCCAAGGCGTGGGAAGCCCTCCACATCGCGGCCGTTTTCGAACGCGCCTCAGAATTCGACCTGATCCACAACAGCTTTGATTTCCTACCGCTCACCTACAGCGGCCTGGTCGACACTCCCCTCGTCACAACCATCCACGGATTCTCGTCTGAGCGGATCGTGCCGGTCTTCGAGCACTACAACGATCGGGGCTACTACGTAGCGATCAGCGACGCGGACCGCCACGAGAAGCTCGTTTACGTGGCCACCATCCATCACGGTATCGACATGCACGCGTTTGCGGTGCATCCGGGGCCGGGCGATTACCTGCTGTTCTTCGGGAGAATCCATCCCGACAAGGGAACCGTCGAGGCCATCGAAGTGGCCGAAATGGCCGGCCTGCCGCTGATCATCGCCGGGATCATCCAGGACGAGGATTACTTCAATCGGTTCGTGGAACCAAGGGTCGATGGAGACCGGGTCTCCTACATCGGCCCGGTCGGTCCGGAGGCGCGTGGGGAGCTGCTCGGTGGCGCCCGGGCGCTCCTGCACCTCATCAACTTCGACGAGCCGTTTGGGTTCAGTGTCGTCGAGGCGATGGCTTGCGGGACACCGGTGATCGCCCACCCGCGCGGGTCGATGTCCGAGCTGATCCGCGAGGGTGAGAATGGCTTCCTGGTGGGTTCCATCGGCGAGGCCGTCGCAGCGGTCCATATCTCGGAGGGCATGGACCGGAGGGCGGTGCGTGGGTCGGTCGAACATCGCTTCGATGTGAACCGGATGGTCGACGAGTACCTCGCCGTCTATCACCGCGTCGTGAAGAACCACCGGACTCGGGGAGCCGAAGGAAGACGGGTCCATTGAACTCCAGAACTGCCGGAACGGAAGGAGCCTTTTCGGCCCGTGCCTATCGAGCGACTGGAGCGGACTACTTCTCTGTGAGCCGGGTGAGGAGCTCGTCGAGTGGCACGGTGGCGATGCCTGCTCCCACGTCTGAGAAGCCGTAGGGAAGCACGAGGTGGTTGTCGTGGATCATGCTGCCACACGAGTACACGACGTTGGGCACATACCCGTCGCGTTCGTTCTCATCCGGTTCCAGCAGCGGCTCGTTGAGGTGGCCGATGACCCGGCGGGGATCCTGGGCGTCGAGCAGGATGGCTCCCAAGGAGTAGCGGCGAAGCGGTCCCACTCCGTGGGTGATGACCAACCAGCCGGCCTCGGTTTCCAGGGGCGAACCGCAGTTGCCGAGTTGTACGAGTTCCCAAGGGCGCACGGGTTCCTGGATCTTCTCGATTTCGTGCCAGAACCGCACGTTGTCTGAGAGCATGAGGAAGTTGTTCTCGTTGTCCTGGCGGGACAGGGCCGCGAAGCGGCCGTCGATCTTGCGCGGGAACAAAGCAATGCCCTTGTTCTGAGCGGCGCTTCCGTTGAGGGTGTTGACCCGGAAGGATACGAAATCCGGAGTTTCTATCAGCTGCGGGAGGATCTGAACCCCGTCGAACGCGGTGTAGGTGGCGTAATAGACCACAGTTCCGTCGTCATGGGTGAAACGGACAAAGCGAGCGTCCTCCATCCCGTGGCTCTCGGTGGGCCCCGTCGGGAAAATCACTCGTTCGGAGATCTCGGAATCCGCCGGGAATGTGCTCGCATAGTTCGAAGACGCCAGCCAGAGGATGACTTTGACTGTCTGGAAGGCGATGGCGCGATCCACACCCTGGCGATCGAGATCCAAGATGGCCGCTTCGAGCTGCTCGAAAGTGAAAAGAGAAGGCAGTGGATCGAGACACATACGGGTGATGTCATTGAACGCCCCCAGCTCCTCCAGCTTGGTAGACAAGACGGGTTTGTCGTAGAGCGGGGATCTATGACGGGCAGTCGTCGCATACCGGCTGGCCTTGTCCATCATGATCTTGCCGCGGGCGTCGATCACGCCAGAGCGGAACTCGATCGACGAGATGTGGCCCTCGCCGATTGCCCGCAGGCTCATGACGAACCGTAGTTCCCCCGGATCAAGGCCAACCTGATCGGGAGCCGGGACCATCGAAGGATTGCTGAGAGAAGCGGCCTCGATCGAGTACTCGTGAGTGAAGTAGGCCCCGATGAGTAGCCGGCGTTCCCAGGAAACATCCTGGGGGTTGTCAACGTGGTCGGCCACCACCGCGAAGTCGCTCTCCAGAATGCTGTTGAGGCCTTCGTGCCGGTCTGCGAACCGGTCCTGGGTGGCCGCCAGAGTCGAGGCTACCTCCCTCTCCGGCATAGCCAGGATCCGCTTGATGATGAGCGCGGCTCGTGACTGCCCGTCCGGGAAAACCTGTTCCCCCGGCAAGAACGGTTTGGTGATCACGCGATGCGGGTCGGGGACGAGCCGCACCGCGGTTCGCGTGACGGGGATTGGGTTCATATCGAGAATCGCATGCATCTGCCCGTCCGCGTCGGTTGTCCGGCAATGGAGCGCGAAAACAAAGCGTAGGCGACCGGGAAGCTTAGGCCACGGATCTTGTACCCCGGGACACTTCGGACCGATCAACCCTTTCTGCTTGCTGCAGCACGGCCAGAGCGGCCAGCGTCGACTCGGCTCCCTGGTTCAGGTTGGTGTAGCCGGGACCCAGGCCATCCCCGCATCCCCCGGTTTGCGGGTCGTAGAGAACCGCTCCGGTGTCGTTGGCACCCATGAACCAGCGAGCCACCAGCTCAACCCGGTTCTTCCACCGACGGTCGGCGGTGAGTGACCAGGCCCGGCTGCACGCATCGGCCATGGCGGCTGCCTCCACCGGTTGCTGGTCAAAGCCGGGCCGAGGTTCACCCGGCGCCCACCCACCGGCCGGGGTGAAGCTGAAGCGACCGTCGTGCGTTTCCGTGGCTACCAACCATTCGAGGAGGCGGAGGCCTGCGGCGACGAGGCCGTCGTCGGGGAGGAGCGCCCCGGCGACCAGGAGGGCCTCCGGGATGCGAGCGTTGTCGTAGGCGAGCCGATCCTCCGGCCACGGCCAGACAGCATCATCTCGCATATGGAGGTGTCCGACGCCCCGCTCCAGGATATGCCTGGCGTGGCGATGGTCGGGCGCGGCAAGCAACACTTCGGATGCGCCCAGCACCGCGAAAGCATTCGCTCGGGGAGAGGGCGAGCGGAAGCCCGGTTGCCGGTCGAACATGTCCAGGCCAACCTCACGCATCCAGGATTCCGGACCTTGGCCGGCGACTGACCCTAAAGCCCAAAGCGTACGTCCTTGGGAGTCGTCTGATCCCGCTTCATCGGCCCAGGACCCGTCGGAGCTACGCCGGTTGTGGAAGCCGCCATCTGGCCTTTGAGCGTCTTGAAGGAACGTCAGATAGACCCCGGCCAGGTCAACGAGATCAGGAGACGGATCCGGCTGACGGCTCACGACGATGAGAGCCCGGGCGTTGTCGTCGGCGCAATAGCCGTGTTCGGTGCGCGGCGTGGTGAAGCGAGCGTGTTCCCAGAGACCCCGCTGATCGGTCATCCGTCCCAGGTGATCGAATCGAGGCCTGGGCAGAGGAACAGAGTTCTCCCTCAATGCCGGGGGGCCAAGCCGGGCTTTACCCGACGCGGGCGAGCGCATCCAGGACTTCCTGCGGTTGCTTGGAGGTGGCGAGAGCCCGTGCCGCTTGGTGCTGGGCTACCAGCTTCGTTGCCATGCGATCGTATCGGCGGCCGATAGCCGGCCAGTACAGGGTCGAGCCGATCAGCCTTGCTTCCACGGCCATCCGGGCCTGGAGGGAGGGATTGGCTAACACCTCGCGGAGGGCGGCCGTCAACGTGACCGCATCGCCGTGCGGAACGACGATGCCGGCCTCGCCACCCAGGAGCTCGACGGCGTGGGGAAAGGCGGTGGCGATGACCGGCTTGCCTGCCGCGAGAGCTTCGACCAGCACTCCTGAGGTGACCTGCTCCGTCGACTCGTAGGGAAGTAAGACCAGATCCGCCTGGCGAACTGCCACGGCAAGCGCGTCGGTATCGAGATAACGTCCGTCGAATTCGACGACATCATCCAGCCCGAGATCATGGACCCGGGCGGCAAGCCCCTCGAGGTACGCATCGCCTTGGGACGCCTGGACCTTGGGATGGGTCTTGCCAAGAATGATGTAGCGGGGAAGGGGACGAAGGTCTTGAAGGCCTGCGAAGGCGTCGATGGCCATCTCCAGACCCTTGCCCGGCCCGATGAGACCCCACGTCAGGACAACAGGCCGGGTTCCGTTCGCCAGGGACGGGCCTCCCAGGCTGACTCTCGCCCCATGCGGAACCACTCGAACCTTGGCCGGGTCGACCCGGTAACCGTTGAGGAGCCGCAGGTTGGCAGTATCGCTCATCACGATCGTTCGCTCGGCCAGGGCGACTGTCTTCTCCAGAATCGACCGTTGACTTGGGCTCGGTTGGCTGAGCACAGTGTGCAGCGTAACGACCGCCGGGATGTCGAGGCCTGACAGCAGATCGAGAACCTCCCTCCCGTCGGGTCCGCCGTAGATCCCGTACTCGTGCTGGACGAACACTGCGTCATGAGCATTGAGTGCCACGAGCGCACCCTCGAGAGAGGCACTGTTGCCGTTGAGATGTTCGTGCACGAAGTCCGGTTTCCGCTCGCCGAGCCTGCGGTCCACCAAGCTCACCACGCCCAGGCCCCCGTCCGAGCCACGTCCCTTGGCCACGGCCCCGCGCAGGGCGGCGGTGAAGGTCGCCAACCCGCACGACGTGGGCGGGTAGGTACTCAAGAATGCGATCGACGGAAGTTTGGTGGTGTGCCTCATGAAATGCTGATCCTCTCAAACGGTGCCTGATGGCGCCGGTAGGTTGATGCGACAGCGGTTGCCCTGTAGGCGGGGAGGGTGAACTCGGGGGACGCCACGGGACGATGACAGGCTGAGGCTGGGGCCGCCTTGTTTCTACGAGTCTACGTTTCTACGAGTCTACAGGAAGACCCGAGCTACCCAGGCGCTTTCACCGGCCAGGCCTCCTTCAACGCGAAGTCGGGGAGGAGCTCTACTCCACGGGCTCGATGCGGAGGCGATCGATTCGGCGCCGGTCCATCTCCAAGACGGTCATGCGGTACCCGGCCACCTCCGCCGAGTCGCCTTCCGTGGGGATATCGCCGGCGATGGACAGGAACATCCCGCCGGCTGTGGCGTAGGGACCCACCGGAAACTCGGTGCCGAGTGTTTCCGCCAACTCCTCGACCGGGATGCGGCCGTCGGTGATCCACACGTTGCTCTCGACCGCCACGGTCACTGGAGTCCCGGGGTCGTATTCGTCCTGGAGTTCTCCGACCAGTTCGGACACGAGGTCCTTGATAGTGAGGATGCCCTCCACCCCCCCGTGCTCATCGAGAATGGCTGCGAACCCGGCCCGCCGGAGCCGCATCTGATGCAAAGCGGTAAGAACCGGCGTGCTCTCCGGGACGTACAACGGTTCACGCAACAACCTTCGGATTTGTTCGGACCCGTAGGGATCCTGCACCCGGTAGAGGTCCTTGAAATAGAGAACCCCGAGCATCTGGTCGAGGTCGGCGTCGGGTGCGATGACCGGGTAGCGAGAGTGCCCGGTATTGGCCACTGCCAGTCGGACCTGCTCGGGGGTCACGGGGTGCTCGAGAGCTACCACGTCTACTCGTGGGGTCATAACGTCGCGGACGGGCCGATCGGCCAGCGAGAACAGGGAGTCGATGATCTCCCGTTCGGCCTCTTCGATCTCGCCCGCCTCCTCTCCGAGGATGGCCATTGATCGGATATCTTCTTCGGTCACGAGAGTTGATGCGTGGGCGGCATGGACCCCGAGTACCCGGAGGATCGCCCGGCTCAAAGCCACGAAGAGCCGTGCTACCGGTTGCAGCGCTTTGGTCAGTCTCCAGAGGGCCCCTGCCACTGTGAGGGCGTACTGATCGGGGCGGCGAGCCGCCAGCGTCTTTGGCGTTATCTCGCCGACCACCAGAATGATGGCCGTCACTGCGACTGTCGACAACCAGGGACCCCACGATTCCCCCACCAGGTCGATAGCCAGGGTGGTAGCCACCGACGCCGCCAGGATGTTGACGAAGTTGTTGGCGAGCAGCAGCGTGCCGATGGTGCCTTCGAGGTCGGCCAGCAGAAGTTCGAGTCGCTGCCCCCGTTTGCCGCGTTGCGCCAGCTGATGAGCTCGCTCCCTAGGTACGGCGACGATGGCCGTTTCAGACCCGGAGAGGAATCCGGAGGAGAGGATGCAGAGGGCGAAGATGATGAGCAGGACGATGTGCAGGGTCGTCATAGGACGAGCCTACGAGACCCGACCCGCTCGGCAGGCGAAATGTCGCCGGCCGAATCCCGGTTCACGCCGAGCGCCCTCCGGTCAGGCTGGCGGTAGCGGACGCAATTGCCGCTCGTAGTTGCTGAGGTGTGAACGGTTTGACCACCCAGGCGTCGGCTGCCGCCCGCCCAGCGAGGAATTCGTCGGCGGTTCGGTCGAGCAGCAACACGATGGATGTAACCGGGATGTCGCCGGCGAACTCGGCCTCACGGAGCGCTCGCGCCATCGCCATGCCACCCATGGAACCGACCTGCAGATCAACCAGAACCACATCAGGCTCAAACTCGCTGGCTGCTTGGACGGCCCGGCGAGGGTCCGCAACATCGCGGATGAACGTTCCCGGGTCCGAGAGAGCCGCCATGGCCTCGTTTCGGATCCACGCCGCGTCGGCCACGAGAAGTACCTTCATAGGGGGAGACTTTAGTTGAAGCGGGCGAGCATCCGACTCGCCGTACTTCGTATTCCGTACTTTGTACTTCCTACTTCACTCCTTCCTATCATGGCCGGCGTGATTCGACCTTTCCTTTTTATCCTGGCCTTTCTGGCCGCCCTGACGATCACGCCCGCCGTAACCGCGCAGGAGGCTGCTCCGCTCGACGTCATCGTTGTGTCGGGGCCTCTTGATGAGAGCATCATCCGCTTTGTGGAGTCGGCGGTGGCGGAGGCCGCCGCGGTCGGATCCCAGGCGGCCATTATTCAGCTCGACTCGGAGGGTGCGCTCAGCGACGGCGTCGCGGACCTGATCGAACTGTTCGAGCAACCACCCCTACCCCTGGTGGTCTGGGTCGGCGATGCGCCGGCCGTCGCCTTCGGAGGCGCCGCGCAGCTGCTCATCGCCGCACCACTCAAAGCGGCCGCCCCGGGAGCGGAGATCGGCTATTTGACGCCAACCGTGGCCGGCTCGAGCCGTGCGATTGAGATCGTGGCCGGCCCCTCGTCGTTCGACCTGTTCGACGAATCGGTCACGGTCGAAGTACCGATCCCGGGGTTGGTCGACGTTGCACTTCCCTCGATCGGGCAGGTGGTTGTCTGGATGAACGGACAAGAAGTCCAGTCACAGCGAGGTACGGCCACCTTGCAGACTGCTCGCGAGGAAACCGGCGAAGACGGTGCCGTCCGGATGGTGCCGACTGCTCAGGTACGCTTCAACGAACCCGGGCTCTTCACACGGACGCTCCGATTGTCGATTCGGCCGGAAGCGGCTTTCTTCTTCCTGGTGATGGGCCTCACCGTGGCGGCGTTTGAGTTCTACGCCATCGGGCCGGGTTTGGCTTCTGCTACCGGAGTCATCTCGTTGCTCATCGCTGGCTACGGCCTTTCAGTGCTGCCCGTCCGGTGGTGGGCGCTGGTCCTCATCGGTCTCGGACTGCTGGTGTACACGGCAGAGTTCCAACGCCGCTCCTTCGGAATCCTCAGCATTCTGGCAACGGGGGCGCTGGTGGCCGGTGGGCTCTTCCTCGTCGATGCCGCTCCGCAGATCACGGTATCGGCATGGGGGATAGTGCTCACCGTCCTGGCGGCGATCTTCTTCTACTTGATCGCCATGCCGGTGGTGGCCCGGGCCCGGTTCTCGACGGGCACCATCGGACGAGATCACCTCATCGGCCGGACGGGCACCGCCGTTACCGGCCTCGGCCCGGAGGGGACGGTCGAAGTCAACGGTGCCCGCTGGCTCGCCAGAGCGCATCGCGAGGCCGGGATCGTTCCGGGAGACACCATCACGGTGACGGCAATTCGGGGGCTGGTGCTCGAGGTTGACCCGGTTTCCGACAGCACTGAAGAGGGCAGGCTTGGTTGGTGAGGACGTACCCGACCCCCCGGCTCCGCCGTTGCAGTACTTTCCCGCGGGCAGTGTTGCATCTCGCATTGGGTGCGACACCTCGCCACGTGCTCCCCCGGCGCAGACGGGGGACCTGTCGGTGCGAAGCGAGGACTGAGGGGACAAACAGCTCTTTGAGAAAGGTCTCTTGTCCCTGCCCTGTCCGTGCCCCCTCCGTCCGATCGCCACTCGCAATCGGACACCTCCCCCACCTTCGGCGAGGGAGGCCGTCGGGAACTGTCGCACACAAACCGCGATAGATCACCGCCGGCGGGAGTGAGAAACAAACCACACAGTCGCGAATTCTTTTCCCGATTTCCTTATTTTTCCTGGCGGGTGTAAAGACCCGCTGGTAGGTTTCACCCGCATTTTGGAGGAGGAGGAGGACAAAACGTGTTGACGCCTGCAGCAGGCAATTGGCAACCACGGGCGCTTTGTCGGGGGAATCATTCTCACCTCTTCTTCCCTCCTAGCACATTCGAGCGTAAGGACGAACGCGAGCGGCGTGAGGTTCGGGCCAAGGCCATCTGCAAGGCATGTCCGGTGAAGGGCGATTGCCTCGAGTCGGCCGTCGTTATTCGCGAGCCCTTTGGGATCTGGGGGGGCTTGACCGAGGTCGAGCGCCGGGAGTTCCAGGTCCAGACCGCCTGACCGAGGATCTTCGTCGCTCTCCTAATGTCAGGAGTCGGTGCGCACGCGTCGGAGATCCCCTTCCCGCATCGTCACTCTCTTGCCGTCGAGGTATTCAAGGAGGGGGACCGCATACTTGCGCGAGAACCCGAAGGTATCCCGGAAGTCTGCCACGGTGAATTGGTCCGGTAACTCTGCGAGTCGTCGGGTGATCTCATCGAGTTGTTCGGGTAGGTAGACCAGCTCGTCTCCAATCCTGACCACCCGATTCTCACGGACCAGTGCGTGCAGCAACTCCTGATCAATGCCCAGCTCCTTGATGCGAGGCACGGCCAATCCTGACGTTTGGAGGGTGGCTCGCAACGTCCCCCAGGTGGCCTCCTGAGTACCGGTGAGCGCACCGCCAAATCCCTCAACGGCCACCGTGGCGCCATCGTCGCGGAGTTTGGCGGAAGAAGCCACGAGCACGTCGACGATGGCGGGATCGACTTCGAGGCGGCTGGCCAGACTCGCTTTGGGTATGCCCGGCCTGAGGGGGTTGTCTCGGTGGAAAGTCGTGACCGTCTCCACCGCCTCCGCGGACAGTCGGACCGCAGATTCTTCTGAAAGGGCCAGCGGTCCGGTGATGATTGCTCCCGTCGGGACTCCGCCTCCCGAATCTGCCGACAGACGCGCTAGCGAGTCACGGCCCCGCACCTGGAGGAGGGCGGTTGCCTGCTCGTTGGCCGGACCGGCGACCATGTCCCGAAGGGTTTCCACGCTGAGACGGATGTCCGAGATCCTGGTCATGGGGTGGGGATCGAGGATCCGGCCCCCTCCGACAACCGCCCGGCGACCCACCTCGCGGAGTATGAAGCGGTCGCCAATCTTGAGTGGGAGGGGTTGCGATAACTGCAGGATCGCCGGCCCAGAACCGTCGAGTTCGGAACCCTGGACAAGTCGTAGCCTGACCGGCCAGGCGCCGCTGCCGAGGTGCAAGTGATAGGCGCCCCGGTTGGTGAGTGGTTCATCGAGGTAGCGGGCGGTTTCGATGTGCACCAGAGCGGTTGCGGTTGGGTGCCAGTCATCCGGACGGCCCAACATGGCACCGCGGGCCACTTCGGTACGTTCCAACCCGACCAGGTTGACGGCCACCCGGTTGTGAGGGGCCACCTCTGGATGGTCCTGCTCGTGGCTCTGCAACCCTCGCACCCGGCCTCGCAACCGGCCCGGCCAGATCTCCACTTGATCGCCGGCCGCCAGCGGACCGTCGAGCAGAGTGCCTGTGACTACCGTGCCGGCACCGGTGATCGTGAAGGAACGGTCCACCCACAACCGCGGCCGACCAACGTCTACCAGGGCAGGACCGATCTCCCGCACGGCGGTTTCGAGCGCCGTCCGCAGCTCATCCATTCCCCGTTTGGAGACGGGGGAAACAGGAACGATCGGTGCTCCTGCCAGCGAAGTGCCATCCAGTTTCTCCTCAACCTCCAGAGTGACCAACTCCATCAGTTCGTCGTCGACCCGGTCGGCTTTGGTGACTGCTATTACGCCGCTCCGCACACCGAGCAGGTTGAGGACGGCCAGGTGCTCTTCGGATTGCGGCATCCATCCTTCGTCGGCTGCGACCACGAACAGAGCGACGTCGATGGCCTCCGAGCCCGCCAGCATGTTCTTGATGAAGCGTTCGTGTCCTGGTACGTCGACGAAAGAGATCTCGGTTCCGTCCGCCAGCGTCGTCCAGGCGAACCCGAGGTCGATCGTGAGTCCGCGCCGTTTCTCCTCTGCCCAGCGGTCGGGGTCGCGGCCGGTCAGGGCTCGTACCAGGGTCGATTTGCCGTGATCGACGTGCCCGGCGGTGCCTACGACCGGCATGCCGCCTGCAGAGCTCCGGTGAGGACGTCGTCCAGACGGGACGGTACGGTGCGCAGATCGAGGATCAACTCACCGGTTTCCCGTCGTGCAATCACCGGCAGATCGGACATCAGCAACCGGTCCCACAGGAGATCGGCCGAGGGTTGGCGTACCGCCAGCACCGGCGACGGGACGGTGGCGCCCGGCACCGAGCCGGCCCCGGGAACCGACTCGCCCGAGCGAACCTCACCGACGGCACCGGAGCCAACCAAGAGCTTTTCGAGCCGGGTCCTCAACTCGTCCGGTGACGTGGTCGCCATCGCCCAGAAGGGGACGTCGGCGCCGCGATCATCTGCATACATCTGGAGTGTCGCCGACAGGGCCGCCAGGGTGGGCCCGTCGCAACGTACGGCGCGAGCCACCGGGTGTTTGCCAAGGGGTGCGATGAGATCAGCCCGTCCCACCAGGATTCCCGCCTGAGGTCCGCCGAGCAACTTGTCGCCGGAAAACAGCACCAGGTCGGCTCCAAGCTCCAAAGCCTGGCGGACTCCGGGCTCACCGGCCAGCCAGCCGGGCGGCGGGCCGGCCAACCATGGGACGTTCTCGTCCAACAGCCCGCTCCCCACGTCGTACACGAGCGGCAACCCGCGCCCGTGGGCCAACTCGACCATGGCCGCCAGATCGACCTCCTCGGTGAAGCCGACCACCCGGTAGTTGGAGGTGTGGACCTTGAGCAGCAGCGCCGTATCTTTCGTGAGGGCAGCCGCGAAATCAGAGAGGTGGGTTCGGTTGGTTGTGCCGACCTCGACCATGATGGCCCCGGTGGCATCCATCAGTTCCGGGAGCCGGTAGGAGCCGCCGATTTCGATCAGCTCACCGCGTGACACCGGCACCTGTCTCCCTGCGGCGAGCGCTGCCAGGGTCAGGTAGAGACCGGCGGCGTTGTTGTTGACCACAAGCGCGGCCTCGGCTCCCGTCAACGTTCGGGCCAGCTCGCGGGCATACCCGGCTCTTCCCCCGCGGTTACCCGTGACCAGGTCGAACTCCACATTGCCGTAGGCCGTGGCCGCTTCGAGCGCTGCATCGGCTGCCTCCGCAGCGAGCGGTGCCCGCCCCAGGTTGGTGTGCAACAGCACCCCGGTGGCGTTGATAACCGACCGGGGGCGCCGGGCGTGCAAATGCTCGACCAAGCGCCGGGCGATTGCTTGCGGATCGGCTGCGTTCCCCTGGCTGATCTGCTCCCTCGCCTCGGAAACGGCGGTCCGGGCACATTCGATGACCAGGGATCGCGGGAGGCCCGTGGCAGGCAGGCTGCGCACGAGAGCGTCGACGGACGGCAGGTCACGGAGCGGCATGGGGAACAGCATACCGGCGGCGGGTATGCTGCCCGACATGAGCCTCCCCCTCATCTTCGTCACCGTGTCGGTCGTCGAACTGCTGGTGCTGGCCGCAGTCGAGGATCGCATCGGGCTCGGTCCCACCCTTGCCATCATCTTGTTCACCGGCATCCTGGGCGCTTCGTTGGTTCGCAGCCAGGGGTTTAGCGTGTTTGCCCGGGCCCGGCTCCAGATGAGCCAGGGCACGTTCCCCGGTCGTGAGCTCGCGCATGGGGCACTGGTGCTCATCGGCGGCGCTTTGTTACTCACTCCTGGGTTTCTCACCGACGCGCTGGGGTTCGCGTTGATGGTGCCGGGCTTCCGTGAGCTGGTGCGCCGGCGGGGCACGGCCTTTCTGCAGCGGCGGGCTCCTCTTTGATGATCCGTCCTGCCTCAACGCTTTGTCTCCTACGACCGGAGCCGGGGGGGATGGAAGTGCTCATGGTGCGCCGCGCTTCAGCCTCGGCTTTTGTAGGCGGAGCCTATGTCTTCCCGGGCGGTGCGATCGACGATGTCGATCACTCCGACCTCGCCCGCCAAGCCGTGGGCGGTGTGGAAGACCCGGAGATGTTTCCTTGGGTGGCGGCCGCTCTGCGCGAAGCGGCCGAGGAGGCCGGAGTTTTGGTGATGTCCACTACCGACCCGGCTTTGCTCGGTTTGCACGGGTCCGACCTGTACGGGGCACTCGCCGCAATCGGAGCGGCACTGGACGGCGGCCGGTTGGCGTACCTGTCGAATTGGGTTACGCCGGCCGGTGAAACCCGCCGCTTTGACACCCGGTTCTTCCTCGCCGAAGTCTCAGCAGGTACCGGGGCCCAAGCCGATGAAAACGAGGTGACCGAAGCCACGTGGATCACGCCCGTCGAGGCCCTCAAACGCGCCAGGCAACGGGACTGGTTCATGCTTCCACCTACCGTCCTAACGCTCCGCACCCTGACCCGATTCGAGACTCCGGGCGAAGCGGTTTCGTTTGCCCGCTCTCAGTTGAACATACCCCGCATCGAACCGAAGCTGGCAGTCGGGGAGGGCGGTTCGGTCCGGATCTTGATGCCGGGTCAGGCCGGCTACGACGACCCGAGCGTGCTGTGAGAGTCGAGCGCATTCTTGCCCCCAATCCTGGACCCTTCACGGGTTCCGGCACGAACACGTACTTGATCATCTCGGATGGCGAGGCCCTCATCATCGACCCGGGTCCGCTGGAACGAGCCCACGAAGAGGCAATCTTGACTTCGCTGGTCGATCTCCGGCCCAAAGGGATCCTGGTGACTCATACCCACGAGGACCATGCCCCGCTCGCTAATCCACTCGCCGCCGATCTTGACCTGCCCGCCTACGGATATGCGCCGGGACCCAACTTCAAGCCCGACCTCTTGCTTGCCGATGAAGACTGGGTGTGGTTCGGCCGCGAACAAGTGCAAGCGCTTCATACGCCCGGACATAGCGTCGACCACCTCTGTTTTCTGGCACGGGACAGTCTCTTTACGGGCGACCACATCATGGGTGGCTCATCGGTCGTGGTTGAGGATATGAGCGCCTACCTGGCAAGCCTTCGAAGGCTGCAACAACTGCACCCGGCGCGTCTGTATCCGGGTCACGGACTTGTGATGCACGATCCTGCCGGTATCGTGGCCGGGTATATAGAGCACCGTCTCCAGCGAGAGCAGCAAGTGCTCTCGGCCATCAAGACTGGAGCAAGCACTGTCATGGATATCGTCCAGACCGTGTACGAGGACATTGATTCAGACCTCCATCCTCTGGCTGCGATGTCGGTGCGCGCCCACCTGACCAAACTCGCCGACGACGGAGTGGTGCAGCACATGGAAAACGATGTCGTTTCCCTGGTCGGGGAGCTGCCATGAGAACCTTGCTGCGCTTCATCGGGGCGCTCCTGCTTGTGGCGCTCGTTGCCGTTCCGGCCTTCGGTCAGGTGAGCCCCGAAGACATCGCCCAAGCCGAGGCCGAGTTAGTCGCTCTCCGGGCTGAAGCTGATCAGCTGGCGGTCGAGTACGAAGCTGCATTCTCCCGGTCCGCTCAGCTGGAAACTCAAGTCGCCGGTCTGGAGGCGGCCATTCAGGATTCGCAAATCCAATTGGGAATGACCCGGCAGCTGGTCCGAGAGCGTGCCGTCGAGATGTACATCGAGTCGAGTACTTCCCAGTTGTCCCTGCTGTTCGTCCAAGACCTCGACGGTGGTTTCGAGGTGGCCCTCAATTATCTCGAGGAACTGGGATCTTCTGATACGGAGCTCCTGCGGGATCTCGAGGTCATCAAGACCGGATACGAGCGGCAATTATCCGAGCTGCAATCGGCCCGGTCTGAGCAGGAAGCGGTAGTAGCGGAGCTCAGCTCGGTTGGCACCCGGTTGATCGCTCAGCTCGAGTCTGCCCAAATCGCCTACGTGGCGCTCGTGGCGCAACGAGCCGCTGAAGAGCGAGTCCGGGCGGAAGAAGAGGCTCGCCGGCGAGCCGAGGAAGCGGCCTCGGCTGCGAGAGCCGCCGCCGCGGCGACGACGACCCTGGCGCCGACGACCCTGGCGACCACCACGACCAACGTTGCGACCACCACGACCAACGTTGCGACCACGACGACCAACGTTGCGACGACGACGACCGCCGGCGATGCCACCACGACCACGATCGCCGGTGATACCACCACCACGACCACGACCACGACCACCAGCTCCCCGCAGCCCCCTGCCACCGGACAGACCTGTCCGGTCGACGGCTTCACCAGTTTCACCGATACCTGGGGCGCACCGCGTTCCGGTGGTCGTTCTCACCAGGGTGTTGACATGCTGGGCGCTCGATGGACACCCCTGGTGGCCATCGAGTCGGGGACAATTCTCAGGACGGGCAGCGGAGGTCTCGGCGGGATCAGCATCTGGCTCAAGGGAACCAGCGGCGACCAGTTCTACTACGGGCACCTGGAAGCCTGGGCAGACGGACTGCGAGTCGGCCAGTCGGTCCAGGCGGGCGAGTTGATCGGGTACATGGGCACGTCGGGGAACGCACCCGACTACGTCCCACACCTGCACTTCGAGTACCACCCGGGCGGCGGGGCGGCAGCCAATCCTTATCCGCTGGTCAAAGGGCTCTGCGGATAAAGCTCGCTTCGCTTGCAGTGAGCCGCTATTGGCCGTCGGTAATCAGTAATCAGGCAGCGATCGGTAGACCTTAGTGGTGGGAACGGGCCCCCCTCCCCCCGGACCCTTCGTGTCCGGCGTACTCCCCCCTTCCCACTCGCTGCGCTCGCAGGGGGGAGACACAACTGCAGAGGATCGGCTTAACGCCGATCCTCTGCTGCGGTCCCCAGGGAAGGGGATTTCGGTTGCTTTGCAACGCTTCGTGTGGTGGGTTCGCCTCCCAGCGGCCCCGCTATCTCCTTGGCACGTTCTCTAGGAGTATCGGGCATGGAGGCCGAGGAGTTGGGGGCGGTTTGCTTTTCCCCCTATATGACTAGTGCCTCGTCGAGGGTCAAGCAAGGCTTGTGACGGTCTTCGGTACGGCGTCGGCGGGCGCGTCGAGAGCCTCGAGAAGACGTGCCACTCTGGCGGTGCATGTTTCGTCCTGGGCGGGAGGTACCAGCTCAGTGATCCGCCGGGCGGCAGTTACAAATGCCTGGGCGGAGAGATTGTCGGGATACGCCCTAACGACCGGTGTACCGCGGTCGCCGCCGCTGACAATGTGTTCGTCCACCGGGATGCGGCCGATGAGAGGCACTCCCAGGGATTGGGCGAGATCGTCGCCGCCTCCTTGCCCGAACAAGTGGTAGACCTCTCCGTGCCCGCACTCGAATCCGGACATGTTCTCCAACACTCCGATCACCGGCATGAAGGAGCGGCGTGCCATGTCCGCCACCCGGATGGCCACTTTCTGGGCGGCCTTCTGCGGTGTCGTTACTACAACCATCTCCGCCTGGGGGAGGAGTCGGGACAGCGCCATCTGGATGTCGCCGGTTCCCGGCGGCATGTCGATCACGAGGTAATCGAGGTCGCCCCAGGCGACCTGTTTGAGGAACTGCTCGAGGGCCTTGGAGAGCATCAACCCACGCCACATCAGTGCCGTCTCCTCAGACTCGACGATCAGACCGGTTGAAACAAGCTTGATGCCCTGGGCAACGACGGGGACGATGATTCGGTCTTCGTCCGCTTCGAGGCGCTCTTCGGTTCCCAGCATGCGGGGAACCGAGAAACCCCAGATGTCGGCGTCGAGTAAACCGACCCGGTGACCGAGGTCGGCGATCGCCAGGGCTAGGTTGACGCTCGCCGAGGACTTGCCTACTCCGCCTTTGCCGCTTCCGACGGCAATGACTCTGGTGAGCGGGTTGACCAGCGTCGGCTCGGCGTTCTCGCGGGCCTTCAGCCGGGCGGTGGTCATCACCTCCGCCCGCTGTGTTTTGGTCATGGCGCGAGTTTCCACCCGGACGTCACGAACGCCGGGGATGGCGCCCACTTTCCGCATGGTGTCCTGTTCGATCTGTGAGCGCATGGGGCACTCGGCAATCGTCAATGCGATCCCGACGGTTACCACTCCATCTTCGGAGACGGTGACATCCGGGATCATGCCCAGTTCGACGACGTCGCCGCCCAGTTCGGGGTCGACAACGCCGCGCAAGGCTTGGAGAACCTGGTCTTTGGTTGGCATCGGAGCCATGGTACGAAGGTATTTGCACTACGAGGATATTGGAAATGTTGCACGCGGACTGACCTATACTGCTCTTTCACTGAGGGAGACAGGAGTCATCAATGGAGCAGCTGATCTCGATCAAGTCGTCGGTTCCGCCGCGAGCGGTCATCGTCACCGACTCCGCGGTGACCAAGATCAAAGACCTGATCCAATCCGAAGGCGACCCGGCTCTGTTCTTGCGGATGGGCGTGCGGCCCGGCGGTTGTAGCGGTTTCTCCTATGAGATGTTCTTCGATTCTGAGATTGACGAGCAGGCCGACATCGTCGAGACATACGGCGAAATCCGGGTGGTGGTCGACAATCAGTCGGCAGAAATGTTGCGCGGATCCACCCTGGACTATCAGGAAGGCCTGATGGGGGCCGGGTTCGCCGTCAACAACCCCAACGTCACCAAGTCCTGCGGTTGCGGAAACAGCTTCAGCTGACGATCGGCAAGTTCTGTGGATGAGGGACCTTTGCGGGTCCCTTTTCCTTTAGGCGTGCCTGAGTCCTCCGTTGCCCTGTAGCCTGGTGCTATTCCAAAATGCTGAGGAGATGCCATGCCCAAGCGTGTGCTGGAAACCCCTAGTGCGCCTGGTGCGCTCGGTCCCTATTCGGTTGCGGTTCAGGCCGGCGATTTTGTGTTTGTCTCGGGACAGGTTGCGATTGATCCTGCAACCGGAGAGCGGGCTCCCGACCACGTTGGTGCCCAGGCGAAGCAGATCATGGAGAACCTGAAGGCCATTCTCGGCGACGCCGGCCTGACCCTGCACGATGTTGCCAAAACGACGATCTTTCTCGTAGACATGAACGATTTCGATACCGTCAACGGCGTCTACGGCGGCTACTTCGACGGAGAACCCCCGGCTCGCTCGACCGTGCAGGTAGCCGCCCTCCCGGGCGGATTCCTCGTCGAGATCGAAGTGATCGCCGCCCGAAGTTACTGATAAAGAGGAGTATGACCATGGATAAGGCTGAGGTCTTTGCCCTGCTCGGGCTCAAAGAATCGAACTCGGGCGTATACGCCGGAGGTTGGCTGCCCGGGGCCGGCCGGGAGATCGAAAGTATCAACCCCGCTTCGAGCGAAGTGTTGGCCACCGTCCGGCGAGCATCAGCCTCCGAATACGAGCTGGTCATCCAGACGTCGCTCGAGACCTTTGCTGAGTGGCGTATGTTGCCCGCTCCCCGTCGCGGAGAGTATGTCCGCCAGCTCGGTAATGCTCTGCGTGCGAGGAAAGACGAATTGGCGGCCCTGGTCTCGCTCGAGATGGGCAAAATCCTCGCCGAAGGGGAAGGCGAAGTCCAAGAGATGATCGACATCACCGACTTCGCAGTCGGTCTCTCTCGCCAGCTCTACGGTCTGACGATGGTGTCGGAGCGACCCAAACACCGGATGTACGAACAGTGGCATCCGCTGGGTCCGGTCGCCTCGATCACTTCGTTCAACTTCCCTATCGCGGTGTGGGCTTGGAATTCGGCCATCGCCGCTGTGTGCGGCGACACGAACGTATGGAAGCCATCGAGCATGACCCCCCTCACGGCGATCGCGGTCACCAACATCGCTCAAGAGGTCATGGCGGGTTCCGGGTTTGAGGCGGTCTTCAACCTGGTTGTCGGCGGTGGCGCCGACATCGGTGAAGCCATCGTCAACGACCGGCGCGTTCCTCTCGTTTCGGCTACCGGGTCGTGCGACATGGGGTACAAGGTGAGTGCGGGTGTCGCCAAACGCCTGGGCCGCTCGATCCTGGAATTGGGTGGCAACAACGCCATCATCGTGATGGACGATGCTGACCTCGACCTGGCCGTGCGGGGGTCGCTCTTTGCAGCCGTTGGCACAGCCGGACAACGGTGCACATCGCTGCGGAGGCTCATTTGCCAACGCGGTGTCGTCGACGAGATCGCTCAGCGACTTGTCCACGCCTACGCACAGGTCAAGATTGGCGACCCGCTCGACCCGGCGACTGTGATGGGGCCTCTGGTCGACGCCGGCGCGGTTGAGAACATGATGACGGCACTGGCCATCGCCGAGGAGCAGGGTGGCAAAGTCCTGTGCGGCGGGAATCGTTTGCCCGACCTTGGTCCCGCCTACGCCGAGCCGACGATCGTGATGATCGACAAAGAGGCACCTATTCTCCAGGAGGAGACCTTCGCTCCGTTGCTCTACATCATTGCGGTAGATGGCCTGGACGAGGCAATTGCCGTGCAGAACGGGGTCCGGCAGGGCTTGTCATCGGCCATCTTCACCGATTCGTTGAAAGCTGCTGAGACCTTCCTGTCTCATCTGGGGTCGGACTGCGGCATCGCCAACGTCAACATCGGTACGTCGGGTGCCGAGATCGGTGGTGCCTTCGGCGGTGAGAAGGAGACCGGCGGGGGCCGCGAGGCCGGATCGGATGCCTGGAAGACCTATATGCGTCGGCAGACCACCACCATCAACTGGGGCGACGACCTGCCGCTGGCGCAGGGTATCGAATTTGGGTGAGAAGACGGTCCTGCGGCCCAAGTTCACCCTGCAGGGCGTGGTCGCGGCAGCGCCCCGGGCGCCTCATCCGAACCGGTAGCCGACCGAGCGAACGGTGGTGATCCAACTGGCGCGTTCCTCGCCCAGCTTGGATCGAAGGCGGCGTACGTGAACGTCGACCGTGCGTGCTCCGCCGAAGTAGTCGTAGCCCCACACCTTTGAAAGCAGCTGCTCGCGGCTCCAAACGCGGCCCTGGTTTCCGATGAAGAACCGCAATAGCTCGTATTCCATGTAGGTGAGGTCGACCGGTCTACCGATAACTGTGGCCTGGTAGGTAGCCGTGTTTAGCTCGAGGTCTTTGAACCCGATGACCTCGCCGGTTGGTTCTCCGCGGACGAGGCGGGCCAGGCGCGTCCTCAGCTCGATCGGATCCGGCGGACCGATCACAAAATCTGCCACAAATGTGGCGTCTTTCAACAGGCCGGTTTGATTGCGGTCGAGGACCACCAGCACACTGACACCAAGGTCTTCAACCAACCCGCGTGCCATCCGGAGGCCTGCGGCCGGTTCGTCGATGAGGTCGAACACGGCGACGGTCCAGTCATCTGCTTGCGGCTGGTCCGCCACCGGGATCGTTTCCACTCCGGCCAGCAGCAGAGCTTCGGCTAACTCGCTCGAGGGCTCGGGGGGGTGGACCGCGACCAGCATCAGAGAATCGGGAGATATTCCTCGAGTTCGAACTTCGAAACGTGTTGTTGGTAGCGCTCCCATTCCTTGCGCTTGTTGCGCAGGAACCAGTCGAACACGTGCTCTCCCAGTGCCTCGGCGACCAGTTCCGAGTTCTCCATGAGGTCGAGGGCCTCTGAAAGCGTTTCGGGAAGCCGCTGGATGCCGGCTGCGGCACGCTCGCTCGAGGTCAGGTCGAACACGTTGCCCATCATCTCGGGCGGTAGCTCGTAGTCCTTCTCGATTCCGCGCAGACCGGCGGCCAGCAACACGGAAAAGGCCAGGTACGGGTTGCAGGCCGCGTCGGGCGATCGGTACTCCATTCGCGTGCTGGACGGCTTGCCGACTTTGACCGTGGGGATCCGCACCAGGGCGGACTGGTTGTTGCGGGCCCAGAAAACATACACGGGCGCTTCGAAACCGGGTACTAATCGCTTGTATGAGTTGACCCACTGGTTGGTGACCGCGGTGATCTCCCGGGCATGGGTTACCAGGCCGGCGATGAACTTTTCTGCGACTTTCGACAGTCGGTTCTCGCTCCCGGAGTCATAGAAGGCATTCTCGTCACCCTCAAAAAGTGAGAGGTGCATGTGGAAGCCGCTGCCATCATGCCGTTCGAGCGGTTTGGGCATGAACGTCGCGTAGATCCCGTGTTCGAGTGCCACTTCCTTCACGGTGAGCCGGAAGGTCATCACGTTGTCGGCCATGGTCAATGCGTCGGTGTAACGCAAATCGATCTCATGCTGGCTCGGTGAGACCTCGTGGTGCGAGTACTCCACCGGGATACCCAATTGTTCCAACGCATTGATGGTGGTTCTCCGGTATTCCTGGGCCACGTCCAGAGGGGTCAGGTCGAAATAGCCGCCCCGATCGAGCACCTTGGGTTCCGGCGACGTGTCCTCGAAATAGAAGTACTCGAGTTCGGGAGCGACGTAGAACCCGTAGCCCAGGTCGGCAGCTTTGCGCAGGTTGCGCTTCAGCACCCAGCGGGGGTCGCCCTCGAATGGTTCCCCGTCGGTGGTGAGGATGTCGCAGAACATGCTGGCCACCTGGGTGGATGGGCGCCAGGGGAGGATCTGGAACGTGGACGGGTCGGGACGGGCGATCATGTCGGCTTCCTGGATGCGGGCGTATCCGTCGATCGCCGAGCCGTCGAACGTCATGCCCTCCTCGAAAGCAACTTCCAGTTCGGCCGGACTGATCGACACCGACTTGAGGAATCCCTGCACATCGGTGAACCACAACCTGACGAAACGGATCCCGCGTTCCTCCACGGTTCGAAGCACGTATTCAGCTTGTTTGTCCATCCCGGTGACTCCTTGCGGTATTCACCGGCAAAGGTAGCCGAGGCGAGCATCCCCGACGAACCTAAATGATCCTGGAAACACAGCGTTCACACTCCGGCAACCGTCCAGTAATTGCGACCGGGTAGAAAACTCCAAGCACAAAACGAGAGAGGACTACTCATGCCCAAAACAGCGGCTGATGTGATGGAGATGCTCAGCCAAGACGTCGAGTTCATCGACCTCCGGTTCTGCGACCTGCCCGGGCAGGTACAACACTTCACGATCCCGGCCGACCAACTCGACCTCGACTCCTTTGACGAAGGATTCGGCTTCGACGGGTCGTCCATCCGCGGTTTTCAGGAGATCCAGGAATCGGACATGATCCTCAAACCCGATCCTGATACTGCTGTGATCGATCCCTTCATGGAGCGTAAGACACTGCTGCTCTATTGCTTCGTGCATGACCCGATCTCCCACGAGCCGTACAACCGTGACCCGCGTTACGTTGCGAAAAAGGCCGAGCAGTATCTGTTGGGGACCGGGTTGGCCGACACGTCCTACTGGGGGCCTGAGGCAGAGTTCTACATCTTTGACTCGGCCCGGTTCGATCAGAACCAGTTCTCAGCTTTCTACGAAGTGGATTCCGTTGAGGGCGCATGGAACACCGGTGCCAAAGAGGATGGAAAGAACCTCGCCTACAAGCCCCGGTACAAAGAGGGGTACTTCCCGGTTCCGCCCACCGATCACTTCCAGGACCTCCGCTCGGAGATGTCTGCGGTGCTCGGGGAATCGGGAATCGAGGTCGAGGTCCATCACCATGAGGTGGGTACGGCCGGGCAGGCGGAGATCGACATCCGCTATACGACCCTGCTCCGCCAGGCGGACAACGTGACGCTGTTCAAGTACATCGTCAAGAACGTCGCCTGGCAGTACGGCAAGACCGTCACCTTCATGCCGAAACCCGTCTTTGAGGACAACGGATCCGGCATGCATTGCCATCAGAGTCTGTGGAAAGACGGGGTACCGCTCTTCTACGACGAGACGGGTTACGCAGGTCTGTCCGACATGGCCCGCTGGTACATCGGCGGGCTGCTCAAGCATGCCCGGGCGGTACTGGCTTTCGCCGCACCGACCACCAACTCGTACCGGCGGTTGGTGCCCGGCTACGAAGCGCCGGTCAACCTGGTGTACAGCCAGCGCAACCGGTCGGCGGCCATCCGGATACCCCTGTACTCGCAGAAGCCCGCCCTCAAGCGCCTCGAGTTCCGCTGTCCTGATCCCGCCGCCAACCCCTACCTGTCGTTTGCCGCGATGCTGATGGCCGGTCTCGACGGAGTCGAGAACCAGATCGAGCCACCTCCTCCGGTCGACAAGGACATTTACGACTTGCCACCCGAAGAATTGAAGAACCTGCCTTCGGTGCCGGGAAGTCTGGAAGAGGCGCTCGATGCGCTCGAGGCCGACCACGACTTCCTGTTGAAAGGTGACGTGTTCACTCCAGACTTGATCGAGGCATGGCTCGGCTACAAACGGGACTCAGAGGTTGATGCGATCCGCCTTCGTCCCCATCCCTACGAGTTCTACCTGTACTACGACATTTAGGGAGAGCTACGAGTCTCGGGCCTTGACTGCGGCTGCCTGCTTCTGTAGCGAGAGCCTTCTTGGGCGAAACCAGAGGTGACCCGCTCGAGGTGCTCGTTCGGCGACTCGAGGCCGAACGGTCTCTGCGTGGCCTCCCTCGCTGCATAGCGGTGGAGCCGACGACGAATGAGGAGGCTGCGCCGGTGGAGCTCGCGTTGAGAATCACCGCAGAATGTCGCCCTATCGCGCAATCAGCCCGCTCAAGGACGAGGTTCCCGCGGCCGACATTTGAATATGCTCCTGCCAGAAGACGACAGGGCGGGCACACCGCGTGAATCAGACGCGCCTTCGCCTGAGCCCGAATCGCCCGCGTTAGTGCTCTCGGGGACAGGCTCTTTCGACTTGCTCGAGCAAGAAATCGGGGGGATGGTTTGGGAGGCGGATAGCCGTCTTCGCTATGAACACGCCCTCTCGGAATGCGCGCAGGCTTTGCTGGCTGCCCCAGACGAATCGGCCGTACGAGGGGCGCTCGAAGCGCTCCTATCGGCTACCGATGCCACCTTTGCCTTCCTCGAACGCAACGTCATGGATCTGGAACTCGGAATGTGCTCCATCACCGTCGAGAGGGTGGCCGTCGAGGGGGCTCCGACGAACTCCGCTGGGGACTACTGGCTCCGAGTTCCCTGGGCACAGATGCCTACCGCCCGATCGCATCTGGAGCGGGGCGAGTCGTTCTCATTCAACATCCGTGATCTTGCCGGATCCGAGCGGGATCTCTATTTAGGGGATCCAGTCCCGGTCGTGTCGGAACTCGATATCCCGATCTTCATCCAAGGTCAGTGGGTGGGGTTGGTGGGGTTTGCCGACCGCGAAGACGAGCGCGATTGGCCGGAAGCCGACGTCCGGCTCCTCGAAGTCGCGGCTGCCCTGTTTGGCGCCTACTGGAATCGGGAGGATTCCGAACGGCTGCTGCTGAGCAACCTCGAGGAGAGGGATAGGCGGGTGCGCTATGAGCGAGCCCTCGCCCAGTGTTCGGCTGCATTACTCAAGTCCCGGGAGGACACCGCTCTCGACGTAGCCCTGGCCAGTTTGATGGAGGCCACGGAAGCTAGTTCAGTGTTCGTGGAGCGAAACGTGCATGATCCGGAACTCGGTGCGTGCAGCTCGTTGATCAAGGAGACAAGCAAATCCGGCCAGGAGGTTGATGCTGAGATTTGGGGGCTCGTGCCGTGGTCGTCGATGCCGCTCTCGTTCGATCGCCTTTCGAAAGGAGAGCCCCATGCCTTCTTGATCGGTGATTTGCATGGACGTGAAGCAGAAACCTACGCGGGCAGCAGCGGCAAGTCGGAACTCGACATCCCGATTTTCGTCGATGGCGAGTGGGCCGGTTTGGTCGGCTTCACCGATCGGGTAAACGAGAGGATCTGGGGAGAGGATGAGATCGAGTTTCTGAGTACTGCCTCGGAGATAATCGCCGCCTTCTGGGAGCGACAGACCTCCTATGAGCGGCTCGAGACCCTCATTCAGTCGAAAGACGAGTTCGTCGCCAGCGTGAGCCACGAACTTCGAACCCCCCTGACCGCGGTCGTTGGGCTCGCCAACGAGCTACGGGAAGGCTTCGACCGTTTTTCTGCAGAAGAAGTCATGGAGTTCATAGGTCTCATTGCCGGCCAGGGCAACGAGGTCGCGAATATCGTCGAGGACCTGCTGGTGGTGGCACGGGCGGATATCGGCACGATCTCGGTGAGATCCCAGGAGGTGGATCTGCAAGTCCATGCCCGGGAGGCGGCCTCCCTGATGATCAGCGATCAACCGATCAGCATCATCGGTGATGCACCAATGGCGTGGGCGGATCCGACCCGGGTCCGGCAGATTCTTCGCAATCTTCTCACCAATGCTGGACGTTACGGAGGGAACGAGGTCCGTATCGAACTCGGGGTCATCGGCGACCAAGCTCGTCTCGAGGTGTGTGACAACGGATCGGGTGTCGGCGATCAAGAGCACGAACGGATTTTTGAGGCGTATCACCGTGCGCACGATCGGCGTGGTCAACCTGCTTCCGTTGGGTTGGGCCTCACCGTTTCAAGGCAATTGGCCCAGCTCATGGCCGGCGATCTCAGCTACTTCCGAAAGGACGGCTGGAGCGTGTTCTCGCTGGCACTGCCTGTGGCCCCCGGCGCTGAGAGCAGTCGGATAAGACCTAGTTGGCCTAGAACATCTCCTGGCACCACGGGGCCGGGTGCCAGGAGAACATGGTATCAGCCCGCCGCAGATCTTCCGGAGATCCCTCCACCCGACCGGCTGACGCCAGGGTGAGGAGGCGGACGCCTCCCAGGTAGATGGCGCCGAGGTCGGCGGCGGCGAGTCGCACCTCCGGCGTTGACGTCGTGCGCGTGCAACTCACCTCATCTCCGGCCACCGTCAGGAGGTAGGTACCGGTGTTCCAGGTGTTGAAGGCGTCATGCACCCCGATGAGGAGCCGTCCCCGGCGGGAGTACTTCCTGGCGGTTAGGGCCGCCGGGATGTCGATCGGGCTCACCCAGAGAGAGTCGGAGATCCGGCGGGTGAGACGGCGGGGATCGTTGAGTAACCAGGGGAGTGGCTCGTCGGGGGGGAGGTTCCAGTAGCTGATCTTGCGAATCAGGTCGATGGAGCTGATGTAGCGCCACAGGCCATCGTCGGCCGAAAGGTCGATGGCCTGGAGATCGGAGATCCGTACTTCGCCGTTGGGAAAGTCATCGTCGTCCCAGTCTTCCTTGGCGCGGTACTGCACATACCCACGTGGTGCGCCGTCCTCTTCATACACCGCGTACCGGTATCGGGTGGCGCCGTTCCGCTGGCTCTCCTGGTCCCGAAAGAAGCTCTGTTCCCACCACACTGTGGAGCGATCGAACATGCCGGGTCGCAAAAGTCGGGTCTTTTCGAAGATGGTGGGAAGTAGCTGTTTCGCTTCTTCAACATCTACCAGGCGAACCTTGCCAGAGCCCTTGGGCGGTCCCTGCAATGTCGCGTAAACGCTTTCGATCTCAGCTGCAACCATGGTGGCGGCGGATCCGAAACCGAATCGTCCGTAGATCGAACTTTCGGACGCCCAGAGCGCCGCCAGCACATCACCGTGTTCCCTTGCTTCATCGAGGTGGGCTCGCATCATCTGTCGTAGTGCTCCTTGGCGACGGTGCGTGGCGAGCACCGAAACCATCGTGGTTCCGGCTACCGGCGCAACCCCACCGGGTACCGTCATTTCGAGGCTGAAAGCACCCACGGTGCCGATCATCTGATTGCCGTCGAAAGCACTGATGGTTCGTTCGATTTCGAGAATCGCATTGAATGAAGCGGCGCCTTCGTCGGTTGGATCGAAACCGAATGCCAGCCCCATGAGCCGGCGGAACTCTGGTCTTTCGTCTTCCGTGATGGGGCGGATGGCGAGCGTCATAACCCGATCATGCTACGTGCAGAGGGGCGAGCCGGGTGGCGCAGACTTTTAGGCGCCGGTACCTGAGGAGGCAGCCGCCGCGGCCACGAGAGCGTCGTAGGCGGTCGTGAACTCAACCGAAGCTGCTTGAAAGGCGGCAATGGCATCGCGGCGTGGTTGGGCCTCGGGACCCTCGAACCCGGCCCGGGCATCTCGCCCGGCGGTGCGTATCTTCCCGGCCGCAGTGGCCAGATCTGCGTGAATGGTCGCCAGAGTGTCGTATCCGGCCGGTGGTGCCGCGATCTCAACGCCGTCGGCGAACACCGACGAGCGTGTTTCGACGTCCCTGAAAAGGGCCAGGGCGTCCTGGTAGACAATGACTCTGGGGCTGGCGTCCTGCTGGGTGTTGACGTCCAGCAGGTCTGCTTCGATGCCCGCCAGCTCGGCATTGGATCCGGCCATCTTGTCGACATAGGCCTGGACCTCGGCGGGGATGGCGGGTGCGGTCGTGGTCGTCGTCTCCCCGTCGCCCCTGCCGGTTGTGGTTGTGGTGGCCGATGACGTGGTAGTTGTCTCCTCGGGTTGCGTACCCGGGAGCTGCTGCACGAAGAAATAGGTGAACCCGACCATCCCCACAATGATCAGGGGGAGGATCCACCGGCCTGGCTTGGGATCGGGGTTTCGACTGGTCATCGGCACCAGAACGTTAGCGGACCGCAACCGGGTTCCCTAGGCAACCCTCTTGAAGCCTTGCGCGTCTTCCCATACCTTGATCGGGTCCCCGTATTCCCCCGGCCAGATGAGGAGGAGAACCAACATGGATGTGCCACGGTCGGACGAGTCAGCCGAAACCGCCGAGGTGTTCGAGCACATCCCGTGGGCTGAACTGGCGGTGCCTCGCAAGGAGAAGAAGCCTTGGGTGGCCTATCTCGTTGCCGGTGCGATCGCGGTGGCCTCACTCGGGGCGTTGGCCGCCCGTTCGATCGGTGCAACCCCGGAATCCGCACCCGCCGCCGTTCCTCCCACCGTGGTGGCGCCGCTCATCACCACGCCGAATGCTCCTCCGACGCCGGAGGAGCATGTCCTCAGCGAAGCCGATCTGCTGGCCGTCACTCCGGGACAGGGCGAAGTCAGTGCTGCGGCCCGCGCCGAGTGGTTTGTGACGGACTTTTTTTCGTCGGGCGGCAACCCGGGGGCCAGTCAACCAGTGCTCGATGCCCTACCGGACGGCTCCCGTCTGCCGGCGGCTGCAGAGCTCGGATCGACGTCGTACGTCGAGTGGGCAGCGACGACCCACATTGAGGCGGTAAGCGGTGGCCGGTTCCGGGCTACGGTGCTGTTTCGCATGCTGGTCGCAGGCGACGGGGGAAACTACGTCCGACTGCCGGTGCAGGCGGTCGATGTGGTCGTCGAGGTGGATCCCGGAGGAGGTACCCGGGTCGTTGACCTGCCCATGCCGGTCGAAGTTCCCACAGGACCCCTGCTGCCGGGCTGGGCAGATCCTGTGGAGGAGGTGCCGGATCTCGTCCGGGAGGCGGCGCTTCGCCTGGCCGAAGCGTGGGGCGACGAACCTTCCTATATCGAGGCCAGCGAACGAGAGGGCGGATGGCGGGTCGTCGTTGCCGTCGTCGACGGGGCGGGCGTTCGTTGGCCCATGACCCTGTGGGTCACCGATCAGGGAGATCCCGCCTGATGGAACGCGTTTGGGGGCAGAAAACACGATTCGGCGATGGACCGTCACTCGCCCCCCCACTTCTATCCATCCGCTGTCGCGATACGAAGTACGAGGTACGAAGAGGATCAGATCCGCCGCAAGAGCGCTAGCTCTCGAAGTGGCTCTGTAGGATCCCCTGCGCCCGTCCGGCGATCTCGGCCCAGTCCGCGTCGGGGGTCTTGCTCAACGTCACGAAATCGGCGGTCATGAAGATGCTCGTAATGCCCGGGATCGAAAGAAGCACGGCGGCGAGCGGGTCACCGTCATCTCGACCGGCCACGAAGGTCTTGGGTCCGCCGACGTCGACTCCAACGGTGAACTTCAGGGCATTTGGGTTGGGGGTGGACTCGATTTGTACCGGCATCAGCCATCCTTTCGACATGCAGCATCGTAGCGAGAGGGCCTGATGTCGAAGGAACGCGCCGCGCTAGGGGTGGATGTCGGGGGTACGTTCACCGATAGCGCCGCCTGGGACGGTGCCCGGTTGCGGTCCGGGAAGGCTTCTTCGACGCTCGATCAGAGTGAAGGGGTTTTGGAAGGGGCGGCCACAGTGCTGGGCGACCGGAGTGTCGAACGTCTTCTCCATGGAACGACGATCGCGACCAATGCTCTGCTGGAACGCAAAGGTGCCCGGACGGCCCTCGTGACAACGGCCGCGTTTGCGGATGTGATTGAGATCGGGCGCCAGGACCGCCCGGCGCTGTACGACCCGATGGCCGATCGGCCATCCCCGCTGGCACCGCGCCACCTCCGTTTTGGAATCACGGGACGGATCGACGGCGCGGGTACTGAGATTGAGCCGCTCGAAGACCTGCATCGACTCGTCGATGAGGTCCGGCAGAGCCGGCCGGATGCGGTAGCTGTTTGCCTGCTGTACGCGTTCGTCGCACCTGCTCACGAGCGGGCGGTCGCGGCAGCGCTGAGGGATGGGCTGGGGCGGGTTCCGATTTCGATCTCGTCGGAGGTAGCGCCAGAGTTCCGCGAGTTCGAACGAACCTCAACGACGCTGCTCAACGCCTACCTCGAACCAGGCACCGGTCGGTACTTGCGAAAGCTGCGGGAGCGGGTTACCGAGGCTGGGCTGGCAAAAGAGGTTCTCGTTATGCGCTCCTCGGGCGGTCTGATGGACGTGATGGCTGCAGCTCGACTCCCCGCCGCGGTTCTGTTGTCGGGTCCGGCTGGAGGTGTGGTGGCTTCCGCCGAGTTGGGCCGGGCGCTCGGCTACGGGCGGCTCGTGTCGTTCGACATGGGCGGTACCTCAACCGATGTGTGCCGTATCGAGGGCGGCCGTCCACAGGTTTCCTACCAACGGACGATCGAGGGATATCCGTGCCGGATGCCTGCGGTGGCCGTGCACACGGTGGGTGCCGGTGGCGGGAGCCTCGCCTGGGTCGATCCGGGCGGTGCCCTGCGGGTCGGCCCACAGAGTGCCGGTGCCTTTCCCGGTCCCGCTTGTTACGGGAGGGGTGGTAGCGAGCCGACGGTTACCGACGCCGATCTTGCCGTTGGTCGTTTGTCTTCTGAAACGCGGCTGGCCGGCTCGCTGCGGCTCGACCCCGACGCAACGCAGCGAGCATTGGCCGGCCTGGCCGAGCGGTTGAATCTTGATGCGTGGGCCACTGCGCTTGGCGTGATCGATGTGGTCGAAGCGCATATGGAAAGGGCGGTGCGGGCCGTTTCGATTGAGGAGGGTGCCGACCCCCGCCAGGCTGTCCTGGTGGCCTTCGGCGGCGCCGGTGGGATGCACGCTACCGCGCTCGCCCGTCGCTTGGAAATGGGAGGTGCGGTGATCCCGCCTTACGCCGGAGTCTTCAGCGCGGTGGGACTGCTGCTCAGTCCGCCCCGGAGCGACATGGTGCAGGGTGTGCTGATGACCGAAGGCAATCGAATCGACGATGTGGTCGCCGGGGTGGTCATCCGGGCCCGGGAGCACATGCTCGCCGAGACCGGTCGGTCGGCGGTGGAAGTCCGCAGCATGGTCGACGTGCGGTATCGCGGCCAGTCTCATGAGACGCCTGTTACCTATCAGCCGGGTGACAGGTGGGAGGTGCTCGCCGATCGCTTCCACCAGGCGCATCATGAGCGCAACGGGTTCGCCCGGCCCGGCGACCCTATCGAGGTTGTGGCGGCTCGGGCCGAGGCAATTGGCGAGCCGGCTATGAGGTGGTCGGACCTGCCCGAGATCGTACCGTCCGGTGAGCCCCGGCGTGGGACCCGAACAGTGCTGACCGGAAGAGGACCGCAGGAAGCGTCGGTTTGGTGGCGACCTGCCTTGGTCGCGGGAGCTGAGGTGGTAGGTCCGGCGATCATCGAGGAGCCCGAGGCTACGGCATACTTGCAGCCGGGAGAGCGGACGACGGTGCATCCGTCTGGTGCCTTAGAGGTGACCTGGTGACCGTTGATCCCATCACGCTCGAAGTGGCGCGCAACGAATTCGCTTCTGTTGCGGATGAAATGGGCGCAGTGCTGCGCCGAACGGCGTATTCGCCCAACATCAAGGAACGGTCCGACTGTTCGGCGGCGGCGTTCGTTGAGAACGGGGAGATGCTCGCCCAGGCGGAGCACATCCCGGTGCACCTCGGCTCGATGCCCGCCTCGGTGGCGGCCGTGCTCGAGCATATCGATCTGGAACCCGGAGTCCAGTACGCCGTCAACGACCCGTACCACGGGGGAACCCATCTCAACGATCTCACGCTGGTCCGCCCGGTGCACCTGGGAGATGACTTGGTCGGTTGGGTGGCCAATCGCGCTCATCATGCCGATGTCGGTGGCGAGGCTCCCGGATCGATGCCTGCGCACGCCACGACCATCGATCAGGAGGGTCACTTGGTAGCCCCGATGGCTGCGGTTCGAAATGGGGAATGGTTGAAGAGTTTCGTTGAGCCATTCCTGGCGGCGACTCGCACGCCGACCGAACGGTTGGGAGACCTGTCCGCCCAGCTTGGCGCCAACGAGGTCGGGGCCCGGAGGTTGGCGGGATTGGCCGATCGGGAGGGACTCGATGCCTATTCGCGGGTCACTGAGGCGCTTCTGGCGTACGGCGAGCGACGGACGGTCGCCGCTATCACCGCCCTTCCGGACGGGACCTCACAGTTCGAAGACGTGATGGAATGGAAGGGATGCCTCCTGCCGATCCGGGTCACCGTGACCATCGACGGTGGGGCTTTGTTGGCCGATTTCACGGGCACCACCGACCAGATCGAGGGAAATATCAACGCCGTTGAAGCCGTGACCCGCTCGTGTCTCTACTACGCGGTCCGGGTGGCAACGGATCCGACCATCCCGGCCAACGGAGGTTGCTACCGACCTCTTTCGCTCACGGTCCCCTCCGGTTCGTTGATCAACGCCCGACCGCCGGCGGCGGTGGCAGCCGGCAATGTTGAGACCAGCCAGCGGATCGCCGACGTGTTGCTCGGGGCACTCGCCCAAGCTGCTCCAGACCGGGTGCCGGCCGCATCGCAGGGCACGATGAACAACGTGCTGATCGGTTCTGAGGAATTTGCCTACTACGAGACTCTCGCCGGTGGACAGGGTGGGCGCCCCGGCAAGCCGGGCCAATCGGGCATACACACCGGTATGACCAATACCAAGAACACTCCGATCGAGGCGCTCGAGACCCACTATCCCTTCCGGGTTGTCCGCTACGAGCTCCGACGAGGCAGTGGGGGCGCCGGCCGCTATCCGGGTGGGGAAGGCATCGAACGCGAGATCGAGTTCCTAGCTCCGGCCACCGTTTCCCTCATGGGGGAGCGTCGGGTGGTGCCGCCGTGGGGCCTGGCGGGCGGAGCGCCGGGAGAATGCGGGGAGGATTGGCTGACCCGGGCCGGAGCGGTACCCGAGCGAGTCCCCGGGAAGGCCACCTTCGACGTGGTACCGGGCGATCGGTTACTGGTGAGAACCCCGGGAGGCGGGGGTTGGGGAGCTCCCTGACTCGTTTTGGCGCCTATCTTCCTTGCACAGCGGGCAAGATAGGCGCCAAAACCCGCTTTAGACGGGAGCCAGTGCGCCGATCTGCTGAACGGCGTGGCGCAGACCCTCCAGCTGATCCTCGAACAGCGCTCGGTCGGGCGTGGGGAGACGGTCGATCAGACCCATGTAGTACTCAACTCCAGACCTAAGGTTCTCCTTGACTTCACTGAAGTAGCTCTCTTTTCGGGCCGAGAGCCCGAGGGCGAAACGCCGGAATTCCTTCCCCACATAGTCGACATACAACTCGATCTCCCGGATGAACATGTGGGGGCGATCCGGGTTGGTGAGCAGGGAGATACGGCCGTATATGTGGTCGACCATCTCCCGGAGGGTCGCCACCTTGGAGAAATTGACGATGTTGGGACCGGTACACACAGCCGTCGCCGCTTCGTCGTTGAGGCCGGAGTTGAGTTCCGCGCCACCGGCCAGGTCACGGCACAGGCAGGTCTTGGCTAGCACGTCTTCCTCCACCATCGCCCGCTGCTCGGGTGTGTATCCCTCCTCTTCCAGGTGGGCGAGCTTCTGGACTACGTACTTGCGGGACGCCGTGCAAATTGGTACCTCGGAGAACTCGGTGTTGTGCAACGCGAGGTAGCCCTTCGGACACGGACTGCCCGGTTTGCCGATCGCTATCCGGGCCCGTCGGAGAAGGTCGCTGGCCGAATTGCGAAGGTTCCAGAAGGGAATCCCGAAGGGGGAGGCGTCGCTCAGCTCCACATCATCGCCGACCGCTTCGAGGAGCATCTCGCGGTGCGAGTCATCGACATTGGTCACCTCAGGAACCAGGAGGAAAGGAGTGGCCCACCCTGTCGCATCCAGCTCGAAATGGTCGAGCAGCAGCCTATGCTCGTTGTTCGTTCCGATACCGCCCTGGGCAGTAATCCGCATGGGGAGGGGGCGATCCAGTGATGAGCGGCCGACGGCGATGAGGGCCTCGTTGGTAATCGTGTGGAGGGTCTCGATCAGTTCAGACCGCCTGGCGCAAAACTCTTCCAGAATCGGGCCCATCAATTGGCCGGTGGTCGGGAACGTATGCCCACCACAATTGAGGCCGGACTCGACCCGGTACTCCGAGACCCACAGCCCGCGTTTGGCGAGGTACTTGCCTTGCACGAACGCGGAGCGGTAGTCGCTCACTTTGAGGATGATTCGCTTGCGGAGTTCGCCATACTCATCCGGGAAGAAGTCGCTGAACTCGGTGAGGTAACCGAACAGACGAGGGTTCAGGCCTGCCGAGAACACCACCGCCGACCGTAGGTTGCTTCTGGCGAAGCCCCGCAGACCCGACAGCGCGTCACTGAATTCGGGGGGGCGTTTTCTTTTGCCAAGATACGTATCGCGGTCCAGTTTGGTCATGATGTTGACATCGATCGACCCCGGTACCACCTGCCGCCGCAGGGCGGCTTCCAGCGCCGCCCGCCGGTCGTCCTCGGCGGCCAACATCTGTCGATACGAGCCCTTGAGTGGGCCTTCCGGCAGCATTTCGAAGTAGCGGGTGAGGTCGGTGTCCGTCTCGAATGGAAGTCCTTTCACGACTTCCATCTGGCGCTGGACGAGCAGGTGGATCAGATTCAGGTATGCCGTGATCCGGTTGGCTCGAGCATCGTCATCGTCGTCGGTGATTTCTCGGTACGGCTCTCCGGCCCGCTCGCTATGGACCTGCCTCATTTGTTCGATGAGTACGTCGTCGACGATCTGAATAACGGAATCAATCCCAAAGCGGGCCACTTTGAGCGGGGTGTCGATGGTGAACCCGGTACCCATGACGGGTATGTGGAATTCGTGAACTGTCTTCACGAGCCGATCCCGTCGTAAAGAATTTGTTGCATGTCGTCCCGGTCTTTGGTTGGAGTTCAGACCTCCAACGGGGCCGATGAGTTACCCGTTGAGTACGAGACCAAACTAGTGCCGCGAAAACCTTAAAGTCGATCCGGTTCTGGCGCACCTCAAGGCGGGGCAAGTCGAAGTCAGACGGTTCGAGAGCGGGCCGCGACCAGTTGGGGCCTGGCGATCGCGAGGTACAGGATCGGTCCGATGAAGGAGAGGACCAGGACCATGAGGGCCTACAGGATCTGGTTCTGATCTGCGGCAGTCCAGACGCTGGTGGGAGTGCTGAGCACATCGATGAGCGCCCAGATGTGAAAGATGAATAGCGTCAAGGCGATGACCAACACCAGGATGCCAAGCAAACCGACGTCCACCTGGAGACTCCTCGAAATAGGGAGCCGAATCGTATCGTCTCGGGATGGCGCATGATCCCCTTTTCAAGAGCCCAACCGGTAATGGCTAGCGTGTGGCATGTGACGTTGGTTCGTGAGCTGAAAGATCTCTTGGGTGAGGAACGGGTTCTGTCCGACCCGCTCCGCAGGCACGTGTACGGCAAGGATGGTGGCATCAGACGCGGTGACGTGGCCGTCGTGACCCTTCCGGCGACGGTCGGCGAGGTGGCCGAGATCGTTCGGATCGCGGCGCGCCATGAGATCCCCGTGGTGCCCCGCGGTGCCGGGACGGGCCTAGCCGGCGGTGCAGTCCCGACTAGTCCCTCGGTCGTCGTCTCGTTGACCCGGCTGACGGAGATCGAGGTTGATACCGAGAGCCGTACGGCGTGGGTCGGTGCCGGGGTGCTCAACCTCGACCTCAGCGAGCACACGGCTCCTTTCGGCCTGCACTTTGCGCCCGACCCCTCGTCCCAGGCAGCCTGCACCATCGGCGGCAACGTAGCCAACAACAGCGGAGGTCCTCACTGCCTGGCCGAGGGCTCGACCGTCAACCACGTGCTGGCTGTTGAAATGGTGAACGCCACAGGTGAGGTACTGATGCTGGGCGGCGACGCTCCCGACCCGATTGGACTGGATGTGCGGGGGATCGTGGTCGGATCGGAAGGCACGCTGGGCATCGTGACCCGGGCGCTCGTCAAGCTGACTCCCAACCCTCCGGCCGCTCGCACGCTGCTTGCCGCGTACGAGCGCGTTGAGGATGCGGCGGCCACCGTGTCCGGGATCATTGCCGCGGGGATCGTTCCGGCCGCCCTGGAAATGATGGATCAGCCGATGACCATCGCCGTGGAGCGGTTTGTGGGAGCGGGTTTTCCGACTGATGCCGCAGCCGTGCTGCTGGCCGAAGTCACCGGTCACCCTGCTGCGGTCACTGCAGAAGCGGAATTGGTTCGGACGGTCGCCGAGTCCAACCACGCCACTCAGATCCGGGTGGCTGCCGATCAAGCTGAGCGCGACCTGCTGTGGAAGGGTCGCAAGGCGGCTTTCGGGGCGGTGGCCCAATTGGCCCCCGACTACTACCTCCATGACACCGTGGTGCCGCGCACCAAATTGGTGGATGTGCTGGTCAAGGTGTACGAGATCGCCGATCGCTACGACCTGGCGATCATGAACGTATTTCATGCCGGTGATGGCAACCTTCACCCGCTGATGGCCTTCGATGCTTCGGAGGAAGGCGTGCTGGATAGAGTCCACGCAGCCGCCGATGAAGTGGCCAGGGTATGCGTTGAGGCGGGCGGCTCCCTGTCCGGAGAGCACGGTATCGGGTTGGAGAAACGCGACCTCATGCCGCTCGTCTTTTCCGAGGTTGATCTGGACGCCCAGGCCCGGTTGGTCGAAGCCTTCGATCCCAACAAGCTGTTCAACCCCGACAAAGTGCTCCCGACCGGATCACGATGTTTCGACCTGGGACGGCCGATTCCCGAGGGAACCTGGATATGACCTCGCTGAGATCGGCGCTACAGCGCCGTCTGGCCGCCTTCCTGTCGGATCCGATCGAAGGGGTTCCCGACGAGGCGGTGGTGGTCGCACCCGCCACTCTCGCTGACGCTGCTGAGGTTCTCGGGGCGGCCTCAGCACACTCTCTGCCGGTACTGGTCTGGGGTGGAGGTACCCATCAGGGTATGGGGGGACGGGTGGACCCGGCCATCGTGCTCTCGACCGCTCGACTGAATTCGATCGTCGACTGGCAACCGGATGACCTAACCGTTGTCGTCGAGGCCGGGGTGCGAGTCAGAGACCTCGAAGATCGACTGGCCGAGCGCGACCAAACGGCTGTGCTCCCGGAAGTCCCCGGAGGTGCAACAGTCGGCGGTGTAGTAGCGGCCGGAATCTCAGGGTTCCGGCGTCTGCGGTACGGGCCGACCCGGGACCGGATGCTGGAAGTCGACCTGGTGACCGGCGATGGGCGGATCGTGCGGGGTGGTGGAAGGGTCGTCAAGAACGTTACCGGGTATGACCTCCCCCGGTTTGTAGCCGGTTCGTTTGGCTCGCTTGGGCTGATTGGACGGGTGTGTCTCAAGCTGTGGCCACTCTCGGAGGCACGGCGGACGGTGACACTGGTCAATCGTCAACCTGGCTATGGGTATCGGCCCCTGGCCGTCATCGAAGCGCGCCATCAGGTGCGGGTCTACCTCGCCGGGACCTCCGCCGAGGTTGAGGCGCGAACAGCTGAGTTGGGTGGTAGTCATGAAGATGAGTGGTTGTGGCCCGGCCCACTTGAAGGATCGGTTGGCCTGTCTCTGCGCCTCGCCCCGCGGCTGTTGCCGGAGATCCTGGGACATATACCGTCATCCTGGAGCTACCAGGCGTTGCCGGGGGTCGGCGAGGTTCGGATCGGTGTACGGGATTTCGACGCGGAGACCCTACGAGCGCTTCGCCGCTGGGTTGAGAGTCGCGGCGGTGCTCTGGTGCTTACGAACGCGCCCGCAGAGGTGTACGACGCCTTTGACGCCTGGGGCACCGCTCCGCCCGGCCTGGATTTGCAGCGTCGTTTAGTGGCTCGGTTCGATCCGGACCGGATTGTCAACCCGGGTCGGTTGCCGGGGGGTCTGTGATGGGTTGGGTCACGGCAGAAGCTCCGCGGCCCGCTGAGCTCAGCGCATGTGTTGACTGCGGTTTGTGTCTGCCACATTGCCCAACCTATCGACTGACCGGCGATGAGACCGCTTCTCCGCGGGGACGAATCGCCGCCATGCGAGCCGTGGCTGGTGATCTGGTCCCCATCGATGACGCCTTCGAGGACATGATGTCGTTCTGTCTGCAGTGCCGGGCATGTGAGGCGGCCTGTCCCTCACTGGTCCCGTTCGGCCGGGCGATGGAAGGGGCCCGGGCGGAGTTGACGGCTCAGCGGCCCGACCCTGTTCGACGGACCCGCCATGCTCTCCTGGGACGGTTGGTTTCGACTCCGGTGCTTTTGCGGCTGGCGACAAGAGCTATCGGTCTCGCCCGCCGATCGGGCGCCTTGCGTATCGTGCCCTCCGCCTTGAGGTCGAGCCTGGCCGGAATGAGGGACGTGCCGTCTACTCCTCCGACGATTCGCGGGGCCGTCCATCTGGCGCAGGGCGAAGAGCGGGGCACCGCCGCCCTTCTGGCCGGTTGCGTTATGGATCCCTGGTTCGGTGGGGTCCATGAAGCCACCATCGAACTGCTGAAAAGAGCCGGGTACCGGGTCGTCGTTCCCACCACTCAGACCTGCTGTGGAGCTCTCGCTGCCCACGATGGAGATACCAGGCGGGCCCGCCGGCTGGCCGTCCGGAACGTTCGAGCCCTGCAGGCCGTCGATCTGGTCATCAGCAATGCTGCCGGTTGCAGTGCCCACCTCAAGGAGTACGCCGAGTGGGCGGGAGATGGAGGGGCGATCCTCGCCGATCGTGCCCGAGATGTCACCGAGGTCGTCGCCGCGGCCATCGCCGATGGTCGGCTTCCCAAGCTGTCGATGAACCGGGGTGCCGTTGCCGTGCAAGATCCGTGCCATCTTCGGCACGCTCAGCGTATCGTCGACGCTCCGCGGGTCATCGTTGCCGCGGCGGGTTACCAACCTGTTGACCTGACCGACGATCAGTGTTGCGGTGCGGCCGGCCTCTACTCCATGCTGTTCCCCGAGACATCGAACGAGCTGGGCGAGAACAAGGCAGCCCAGATTCGGGTGACCGGGTCGACCGTAGTGGCTTCGGCGAACCCCGGGTGTGAGATGCAAGTGCGTGCCCATCTCGAGAATTGGTATAGCGTCGCGCATCCGGTTGAGCTTTACTGGGATGCGGTGCGAGAGAACGAAACCCTGGGTCCCGGCACGGACTCTCGAGGGGAGTAGGCTGTGCCGACCGCAAGCGACCTCCAGGAGTTGGGGACCGTGGACGATCCGCAGGTCACGATCAAGGAAGAAGCCGAACCCGACGCCAAGCGTCTGTTCCGCCTGTTCCGGCGCATAACCGGCACGACTCTTGACGTGGGTCTGCTGGTGGTGGGCACGGCCCTGGTATCTCTCGCCATCGTTGTGCTCCTCGACGGGTTTGAGATCTTGGAGGTCGGTTTGACCAAGTCGACCGGAGAGATGCTGGGATCCGGTCTGGTCATCGCCGTGTTCGGCGCATTTGCGCTCGGAGTGGCGGTCGAGGGCCCGATCCGAGCTTTACGAACCCGCACCGGTACAGAGATCGAGATGCTCCTGATTCGAGCCGGTTCGCTTCTTCTGGTGGGTGGCCTTCTCCTGTTCGTCGGAAGGTTCATCGAGCCGTACCTCGAAGACCTCCCGTCCATTTTTGGCATCGCCAACGACGTCCTGGTGGCCACCGGCGTTGCCGGTCTGACCGCCACGTTGCTGCTAGGGGCCACGACCCTGTGGGGCATTCGTCGCCTCTACCTCGACAAGCCTTGGCTGGACCTGATCGAATTGCCCCTGCTCTACTCGTCGTGGGTGATCGGGACGGTGATCGTGTTCAACGTCATGTTCGTTGACTGACCGGGTCCGAAGCTTCGCTCCGCCGCCGCGAGCTGCCGGCCCGCCTCGCTCCAGTTTCCGGCCAGAACATGTTAGGAATGGTCGCTGGTCGCCGGTTGTTGGCTGCTATCTCAGCGGCTTCTCGTACACGAGTAGCGGATGCAGCTCCATGCCGGCCCGCTGGGCCGCCAGCGTCAGTGAGTCGGTTTGAGGGAAGAGCAAGCGCAGACGTTCGGCTCCCTGCTCTCCCGCCAGGTCAATGGCGGCCTTGAATAGCCGGTAGGTGTCTTCGGGACCGGTGACAATCCACGAAACCCAGAACATATCCTCCTCGATCGTTCCGATCAGCCAGCCGGCCGGACAATCCCAGAGAGATCGAGACCGGGCTGTCTTCGCAACGTCGTCGAGGGTCATCTGACGCCACATCCACCCGACGGCGGGGAAAAGGGCGTGTCCGGCAGTTATCAAATCCCCGGTCGACCAAGCCAGGAACGCCGGTTCTACCTCGTGGATCGAGGATGGTCGCAACCGCTCTTCGGCCGGTGCTCTCCGACCGCCGTTCCCGGGAACGGTCGGTACCGAACTGCCAACGCCCTTCTGCGCCATCGTCCATTTCGCCACCGACCGGTATCCCGACTTCTCGACCTGGCGCTGGGCGGGTTGGTTCCAATCCTCGGTCACGAGGCGCATGACCAGGGCTCCCTGCCCGGCTGCCCAGATCTCACCCGCCCTGGTGAGACGTCCGGCGATGCCCTGTCGCCGATGATCCGGATGGACTCGGGCGGCCTGAGCCCACGCCTCGGTCGGTGACAGCATGGACACGTGAGCCATTCCGACGGCTTCGTCCGTATCCGTGGCGGCAACCAGAATCTGACCGTCGGGGTTGTCCATCCACGAATCAAAAGCATCTGCCACGTAGTCACCCCACGAAAACGTGTCGGTAGTGAAAGCCGCGATGGCCGCCTTGTCCTCAGGCCGGGCCGGTCGGATGGTCATAGCCAAAAGCATAGGTCGGCGCAGGAAGTGCCCTGGTGCTACGACCCCCAAAACGAGCCCATCTTGCCGAGACCTGAAACCCCGAAACCCGGAAACGACCCTCACATCTTTTCGGGGACCTCGATGCCGAGCAAATCGAGCAGCAGGTGGAGCTCCCGTAAGGTCAGATCGACGAGAGCCAGCCACGACGCCTGTCGAGCCGGGTCCTCCTCCCGGAGAATGTGGCATTCCTCATAGAAGCGGTTGAACTGAGTGGCCACGTCGTAGGCGTACTCGGCAACGTGGTTGGGAGCGCGGAGTTCGAAGGTTCGTTCGAGAACTTCGGGCAGCCGTGCCAGATGCAGCAATAGGTTGCGTTCCGTATCGACCCCGGGCGGTACGAGCGGTCCCGGAGACAGCCCGGCCTCCTCGGCGTTACGGAGGATCGATTTGATCCGGACCGCCGAGTACTGCAAATAGGGCCCGGTCTTCCCCTCAAACGACGCGAAACGGTCCAGATCGAACAGATAGTTGGAGGTCCGGTGGTTGCTCAGATCTCCGAACTTCAGAGCGCCCAGGCCCACCTGCCGGGCGATTTCGATTCGCTCGGTCTCCGGGTACTCCTGGGCGATGTCGGCTTCCGAGAGGCGTTGGTCCGCCGCTTCGGTCACCATGGAGATCAGGTCGTGCAGCTTGAGCACTCCACCCTTGCGAGTCTGAAACGGTCTACCGTCCGGGCCGTTCATGGTTCCGAACTTGATGTGCTCCAATTCGACGCTTTCCGGTGCGATGCCGCCGCGCCGCGCCGCCCGGAACACTTGGTCGAAGTGAAACGATTGGCGCGCGTCGACGACATACAGCAGGACTTCGCGCTTCAGTTCATCGACCCGTGCTTCGACGGTGGCCAGGTCGGTTGTCGAATACAGGAATCCGCCGTCCGATTTGGCGACCAGGAACGGGGGCATTTCGGTCTTGTCTCCCGGTTCATCGATGGCGATGACCATGGCGCCCTCGCTCTCGGTGACGACACCGGCCTCGCGGAGACGTTCGATCATTGGACCGATCCGCTCGTGCACGGTTGACTCGCCGTGCCAGAGGTCGAACTCGACACCCAGGCTGGCGAAGTCTCGACGGTGGGCCGCCATCGAGATGTCGTGGAGTTGTTGCCAGAGCGCCCGATAACCGGACCGGCCTTGCTGCAATTCGAAAGTAGCGATGCGGGCACGGTCTGCCTCCACGGGGTCTTCAACACAGCGGGCTGAGACCAGTGGGTACATCGCTTCGAGATCGTCGAGAGTGATATCGATCGCCGGATACTGGCCCGTATAGGCAGGGTCGAAGAACGGAAGCTCGGGGTTCCGGTGGGCGATCTCGACGATGAGCATGCCCATTTGGGTGCCCCAGTCCCCGAAATGGGCGTCGCCGAGCGTGTCGTGACCGAGGAATCGAGCGATCCGTTTGAGGGAGTCGCCGATGATGGTGGCTCTGAGGTGTCCCACATGCATCTCTTTGGCGACGTTAGGTCCGCCGTAGTCGACCAGCACTTTCCGGGGCCGAACCTCGGGCACCCCGACCCGCGGGTCGTCGATGACCAGCTGCATGGCTTTGGCCAGAAAGCTGTCGGTCAGGCTGATGTTGATGAACCCGGGTCCGGCCAGCGAGAGGACCGCGAATCGATCGTCGCCTTGCACCCGATCAACGATGTCCTGCGCAATCTCTCGCGGAGGTCGTCCGGTCGTCTTCGCGGCGGGCAGCGCACCGTTGCATTGGAACTCGCCGAGATCGGGCCGTTGCGAGACGACCACAGTGCCGAGCGCCCGATCGAGACCGGTCTGCTCGAAGGCGTCACCGAAGATTCGGGTGAGGTCGTTGAGGAGAGTCATGGGCTGCCGTTGTCGAGACTGCTTGCAGGATAGGCTGCCGATGCGCCGCCTCAGTCCCTTGGCGGTTGTGGCCGGGGGTTTGGAGCGTGGTAGGTCGAAGCATTGGGCGCAGGGTCAACAGAAACAGTGCGCGCAGTCCACCTGGCTGTGCTGAGCGTGCTCGGCGGCTCTTCTTCGCCAGGCGGGGCCAATAGCGGTTCGGTCACCCGGCCCGTCCTCGGACCAGCCGGGTCCCAGAAGTCCACCCATTCTCTGCGCCGTGGCGGGTTCATCGGCCCCACTGCCGGGGAGATCTCGATGGGTGATCGGACCGCGGCAGGTCAGCGATAGGCGATCGATTGGCTGGGCCGTACCCTGACCTCGAGAGGACGAGATACGAGGTGGACGCCGGCGTGGATCAATCTCAGTCCGACGCGATCTCGCCACCCGGCATACGAAACGGCCCTGGCCCGGAGACTGTGGGCCCGGGCGTTCTCTGCCAGCTCTGCCCTGCGAGCCCGGGTCATCTCCTCCATCACGTATTGGTGCAATAGTCCTTGCATGTCTGTCTCCTTTGATCAGGTAGCGTCTCGAGTGGGTCGCTCGGCCAAGTACCGCTCTAGCAACTGCCCGGCCTCGGACATAGCACCACTCCGTAAGCTGTAGGCCCTGGTTTCATCTATGGATACCCGCACCAGCCCAGCCGTCCGCAACACCCGCAGGTGATGGTGGGCCGTGGATTTGGCGAGATCGAGACGCTCGGTGATGTCCGCCAGACTCATAGGTCCGTCGCTGAGCATGCCCAGGATGCGCAGACGGCTCTCGTCGCCTAGTGCTTTGTAGAGTTCGATCAGATAGCCGGGAGGGGCGTCCGGATCTTCGGCCAAGTGCTCATCGGCCACCGGGTAGACGAAAATGCGCAATGCCGCGTAGTCGGTGATGAACACCCACGGGCGGGCCACGATCGACGGGATCAGCACCACTCCTCCCACGTCAGGCCGGGGCGTGAAGGTGATGCCATTCGTGGCGGTTTCCACCAGCCGGTCGGCGGCCAGCGTGCGGGCCATTGCCCGCTTGTCTCCGGCGTCCCGCTCCCGGACGGACTGGTCGATCTCGAGCTTCGGGAAGACTTCGTCTGTGAACTGCTGCACGATTCGCACCAGTTTCTCACGGGTGTCGGTGGGGCTGAGTTGGAGGATGGACCGCAATCCCGATTCAGCGTCGAGCTGTTCGAAGAGACTGTCCACCGACTCGGTCTCCCCGGCGGCGGCGCCCTCGATGGCCGCAAGCTCAAAGCCTTTCGATTCCGTGATGCAGGCAGTGCCCAGCAGTTCTCGCCGCATCGACACAGGGTCCATCATCTCCAGGTAAGCCACGAGGGATTCCGCGGTGCGGGGCTCCGGGAGGGAGTGTGCGACACCGATCAACCACAGCCACACTTCACCACAGTGTCCCGTGGCCCGCATATCAGCCTTCAGCTGGTCGGAGGCATAGAGGTTGAACAGTTCGATGACATGCGAACCGATCTCATATTCCGCAGCTTTTGAGCTGTGGGCGGCCACAAACAATGCCGATAGCACCTCGTGGACCGGCGAGGGATCGATGTCCACCCGCAATTCACGGTCCTGATCGGTGAAGTCCCTTACCCGGGGTCCGCTTGACATCATCCTCTCACTTTCAGAATATCCGAATGATTCGATCTACATCGAATCATATATGATCTATCGACCGATGTCAATGGTTACGAACTGGGAACGCGGCTCAAGCTGCCAGCCTCAGTCTGCATACCCGGTCCCAGCAGGGGCTCTGGCGGCTCAGGCCGTTGACTGGAGAACGAACGCTCGGATGGCGCGGTGGTCCGCCCGGAGGCGGTACTCGGCATAGGCGGTTAACACGGCGGCTGCCAGATCGAACGCCCTGTCCGTCTCACTCTCGTCGGCTCGTCGGGCTGTGACGGCCACGATCTTATCCCTGTACCCGACTGCTGCCGCCGGGCTGGCTTCGAGGTTGTAGACCCAGCCCGGTGTGGATTCTTGCCCATAATTGGTGCCGATGATCGCCAGGTCGTTTCCCAGCGGGATCCCGATCAGCGGCATGGTCCGCAGCTTGCCGCTCTTGGCCCCGGTGGTGGTCAGCATGATCACCGCTAACCCCCCCAGAACGCCCGAGACGGTCGTCCGGCCGCCGGTCGCCTTGAAAAGTGCTCTGTCCATCGGATAAAGGGTCTTGGAAAGTATCCGTCCACTCAGGCGGGTGGACCCGAGCCTCTGCATGACTTGTTGCAGCCTATTCGGTGACTTCGCCTCGTAGCCGAGATCATCCATGAGTCCCACCGCACACCTCCGAGCGGCGAGGTTACTCGCCCGAAGTACGACCGAGTGACAGGAATTAGGAACTATGAACCAAGAACAAACCTCTGCCGATTCAATACTCTGCCAACGCAAGCGCGTGGCGCACGATCCCTGCGGTGTTGGGCATAACCATCGCTTCAAGTTCGGAGGCAAACGGGAAGGTGGGCACGTCGGGCGTTGCGTACCTGCGCACCGGCGCATCGAGCAATTCGAAGGCCTTGTCTGCAGCCTGGGCGGCGATCTCGGCTCCGAATCCGACGAATTCGTTGTCTTCGTGCACGATCAGAAGACGGCCCGTCTTCGCCAGGGAGGTTTCCAGCGTTGGCCAGTCGAGAGGCTTGATCGACCGAAGATCGATCACTTCGGCTGAAACGCCCTGTTCGGAAAGGATATCGGCGGCCTCCAGTGTGAAGTAGGACATGGCTCCGTAGGCCACAATGGTCAGATCGGTGCCGGCCCGACGGATGGCCGCCCGGCCGAGCGGAACCCGGTGGTCGCCGGCGGGATAGGGTCCCTTGGCCAGGCGGTACAGCTTCTTCGGTTCGAGGAACATGACGGGATCAGGATCCTCAACCGACGAGACCAGCAATCCCTTGGCGTCGGCCGGTGTCGAAGGTATGACCACCTTGAGCCCGGGGATGTGCGCGTAGAACGCCTCGATTGATTGCGAATGATAGAGGGCCCCATGGATCCCTCCTCCATAGGGAACCCGGATCACCATCGGGCACGTCCAGTCGCCGTCGGTGCGGTAGTGGATCCGGGCAACCTCAGAAAGGATCTGGTCGAAGGCGGGGTGGATGAAGTCGGCGAACTGGATCTCAGGTATCGGGATCTTGCCGGCGGCAGCCATTCCCACGCCGATACCAATAATGAGGGATTCAGCCAGTGGTGTGTTGAAACAACGGTCCTTCCCGAATGCCTCGGTGATGCCCTTGGTTGCCTTGAAGGCGCCTCCCTTTGGGTCTGCGACGTCCTCCCCGAAGATCAGGGCTTCGGGATGGGTGGCCATCACCTCATGCAAGGTCTGGTTGATGGCGGTGATGATGCTGACTTCTTCACCAGCCGGTTCGGCCTCGACGCTGGTGACCGGATCCGTCGGGAATATCGGCAGGGCGTAGACACGGGCGAGCGGATCGTCGCCGACCGGAGCGGCCTCGGCTTGCTTCACCGCTTCTTCCAGTTCTCCGGCAATCTCGGTTTCCATCTGCTCTTCGAGCGTCTCGCTCAGCAGTCTGGTCTCTATCAGGTACTGCTTGAGAAGTATGAGCGGGTCCCGGCGTCGCCATGATTCGACCTCTTCACGGCTGCGGTACAGCTTGTCGTCGTCATCAGATGTGTGGGCGTAGTAGCGGTAGGTCTTAGCTTCGATGAGGGTCGGCCCCTCGCCGTTCCGGGCCCGGTCGATGGCTTCGCGGGCGATGGCATACATCGCCAGGGGGTCGTTGCCGTCGACGGCCACTCCGTGTATGCCGTAGCCGAGCGCCCGATCGGCAACCTGGCCCGCCACCTCTTCGGCCACCGGCACAGAGATGGCGTACTGGTTGTTCTCGATGACGACGATCAGGGGCAGGCGATGGATACCGGCGAAGTTCATTGCCTCGTGCCAGTCGCCCTCAGAGGTCGAACCCTCACCGCCATATACGGCTACCACGCCCGGCCGGCCGTCTTTCTGAATCGCGTATGCGATTCCGGCGGCGTGCGGGTACTGCGTTGCGATCGGGGAGGAGTGGGTGAACATGCGCCGCTCTCGCAGTGACCAGTGATTCGGCATCTGCCGCCCTCCACTGGTCGGATCGGCTTTTCGGGAGAAGACGCCATGGAAGATGTCGAGAGGGCGGAAACCCCATCCCAGGACGACGCCGACATCGCGGTAGTACGGAAGACACCAGTCGATGTCGGGATTCATCGCCAGGACGCTGGCGACCTGAGCTCCTTCATGTCCCGAAGACGACACCACAAACGGGGCGCGGCCCTGCCGGTTCAGTGCCCACATCCGATCATCGACCCGTCGGGCCTCGAGCATGGTCCGGTACATTCCCAGGACTTGTTCATCGGTGAGACCCAGGTCGCGGTGGTCTTCCTTCAGCTCCGCTATTGCCTCCACGAACGCTCCCTTCAGGTTCCGTTGACTTCCGTCCGGGCAAGGTCGCCCCGTGACAAGCGGCGTAAGTCGCTGATCGCCTCGATGCGCTCATTCGCCAGCTGCAGAGCAGCGTCCAGGGGGAGGATGCCCTTTTCTTTGGCTGCGGTCAGGACGTCCAGCGTGCGCCGGCCGATGGCGGCGACGCGATGCATCGCTCGCTGGTTTGAGTAACCGATCAACTCCTCGAAAACGTTGATGAGGCCACCCGCATTGACCAGGAAGTCGGGCGCATAGAGAATGCCGCGCTCGGCCAGCAGCAACGCGTCGTCATCTTTCTCCAACTGATTGTTGGCGCTCCCGGCCACGGCCTCGCACCCGAGTTTGGGAATGCTCTCTTCGTTGAGAACGGCACCGAGGGCGCAGGGAGCAAACACGTCACAATCGACGGTCATGATCTCTTCGATTCCTACGGCCTTGACCCCAAAATCTTCTACGGCCCGGGCGATTGCAGGTTGGTAGACGTCGGCGACAACCACCTCGACTCCTTCGTTCCTGAGCAGACCGGTGAGGTAGTAGCCGACCTTGCCAACTCCCTGGACGGCCACCCGCCTACCGATGAGATCCTCAGAACCCCACAGAAAATCGGCTGTTGCTTTGAGTGCGGCCAACAGGCCAATGGCCGTGGCAGGGGAGGGATCGCCCGATCCGCCCTCCTCGATGGGCACGCCGCACACCCATCGGGTCTCGCGTCTGACGATGGACAGATCGAGCGATGTGGTGCCCACATCCTCGGCAGTGATGTACCGCCCGTTGAACGAATCGACCATGCGGCCGTACGCCCGCCAGAGACGTTCGCTCTTGTCACGGTGGGGATCTCCGATGATGACCGCTTTTCCGCCACCCAGGTCCAGTCCGGCGGCGGCCGCTTTCAGGGTCATGCCGCGTGACAGGCGGAGAACATCCCCCAGCGCCTGCTCTTCGGTGTCGTAGGGAAAAAAGCGAGTCCCGCCGAGAGCGGGACCGAGGGCTGTTGAGTGAATCGCGATGATGGTCCGCAAACCGGACTCCGGATCGTGGCCGAAAAGAACCTGTTCGTGGCCGGCCTTTTCGACCAGAGTGAAGACGCCCATGTGCGTGCGTCCTTTCGGAGGCGAACTGTTCTCATTCTAACGGAGCACCATATTTCGTTGCGGGCTTGTGGTCGCATCGCGGAGCGCATTGGTCCCTGAGCAGGACCTTGGCGCAGCACTTCATTAGCATCCGGACCCATGACACCGTCATCGTTCCTTCGGGTGTACATCGCTGCCGAGAAGTTCCCGGCGCAAGAACCCGCCCCCGACTCCGGCGTGCTTCGGACTCTGCGGTCCGGGAGGTATGGCCTGCTTGGCGAGTCGATGCACGAAGACGCCTTGCATGCGGACTGGTCGGGGCGGCGTTTTGTATGTCCCCGCCACCCGCACCTCCGCATGTTGGAAGGCTTGCTGGCGTTCCACAACACCTATGGGGAGATCGGCGGAGACTTGATCGTGCCGGAGAACATCGCCCGACGAGCCGGGCGGGAGTTGCAGCGTCTGTACGAGAAACGACCGGCGGAACGGTCGCACATCCTCACGGCTCCGTGGCACGTGCCTCTCCGGTGGTTCTCAGCTTTCGACCCGGAGGAGCGCGAGATTGTCCAGACCTCCGATCATCTCCGGCTTCGCTATCGGACCCTTTTGACATTGTCTTCGCAGCGGCTCGAGCGTGCTCTCATCGCTCTCAAGGAGGCCGGCTTCAATGGCTCGGTCACCGACGACCTGGAAGAGTTGGCCGAATGGTTGGATGACTTCCCGGAGGACTCGATGGTGGAACTCGACTACGGGGGGGTGGCCCGCTTGTTCGGCGAGGGCGACCTGGTGCTCGACGAAAGCGCAGGCGACATCTGGGGTTCGATCGAGGCACTCGAGGCGGGCGACATGGATGAGGCGATCGGGCGGTACAGCAGTATGGCGTCGCGCTGGGCTCCCGTGGTAGCGGTGACGTTTAGTAATTAGCTGCGAGCCACGAGCATGTAGCTGCCAGCCACGAGAGCACCGACCGGCCGGCTCATCCCGTTTCATCGCCCTTCTCTACTACTTGCTCGAATGTCTCATCGCCCCATTCCCGCCGAGGTTCATTTCCATCGCATCGTCTTCCTTTCGGGGCGTAAGGTAGGGGCGATGAGACGGAGGGAGATTCCTGGTGAATACTGATCGGACCAAAGCCGAGGCACGCTTCCGCGACGAGCACGGGAGCGGACAGCAGGACGCTGTGCTGGCAGCGCGAGCGATGCATCCCTTCGACGACGGAGTAGAGCCCGGCAGGGCCTTTGGCCACGAAGCTAACCAACGGGCCCGTGCGTTTGGCAATGAGGTGGCCGGGTTGCGCGGCAACGAAGTCGGCGTCGCTGCCGAACGTGCCATCGAAGCGCTGCTAGATCTGGCTCGCGACCATCGGGAGATGCACTACGTCGCCTTGTTCGAGGGCGCACTCGAACGGGCGAGCGGACCGGTAGCTGCCCCCGAATCGAGCGAATAGGCGCAGCTCAGTTTTCGGGTAGCTCAACCTCGAGGAGCTCAACCTCGAGCAGCTCGGCTGCTTCCAGCATGAGCTCTTCTTCGATGCTGGCCGGAGTACCGATTGCCGTTTCTATGCCGTCGGCGATGGCCTTTTCTGCTTGGGCGGCGCCGGCGAGATGCGCGGTCGGGGATCCACCGTCTCGCAGGTCGGCGTCCTTCTCATGGTCCGACATCTGACCTCCTTCTCCGGGAAGATCATACGCTTCCGAACGCGATTCGACCGGTGGGCTTGGGAATGAAACGGGTACAGGGCGGCCGGGGTCGCAGAAGTGGCCGCTTCGATCCGGCCGATCCTCGACACTGGTCCGCGCCACCGTCCTCATCGGCGCGGGCGACTAAACGACTCCCTTCGCCGGCCAGACCAACTATTGGCTGGATAGCCCAGTTCGTCGTTGTCCGCCTAGGTCCTTGGAGGACTCTCCTCAGCCGGCTTGCGTGTGAAGGCGACAACTCCGAGCAAGCCGATGACCGCTCCGACCGCAATCAACCCATAGGGCAAGACCATCCCGAGCCAGAAGAGCTGGCCCTGGGCGTCTTCAGCATCGGCTACCGCCTCGGCCACGGATGAAGGGGACTGCACATACTCGACGTGCATCACTTCGGCGATCGGCACCGGCTGGTCGCCGAGGCTGATTGCGACCGAGCGTGACTCCAGCTTGTCGTAGTCGATCAGGACACCCGTATCGGGCTCTACCCAGTACATGGTTTCGTACCTGTAGGTGTATGCCAGCGGGATGGGATCCGGGAGGAGCGGGAGTACCTGCCCGAGCTGGGCGATGGCCTCTGCCGGCAAACCGAGGGCCGGGATCAGGCCTTCGATGGCGGCTTTGGGCAATCCGGCCGGGAAGGCCGATAGAAGAATCGGGTCTTTGATCAGGTCGGGGCCGGAGGCCGCGGTGAACACGTAGGTATTCAGACCCTCGTGTTCTTCCTCCCGTACAAACGTGAGCGTGTTGGTCTCGAGCGTGTCGCCGTTCCAACCGGTGTAGTCCGCCTTCTCTGTACCGATCGGGAATCCCACCACCAGCCCTTGCCGGTCGGTCACCCTGGCATCGTCGGTGAAGTTGGTGATGCTCTCCATGGTCTTGCGGTCGATCGAGTAGATGTCCTCGGCTTGTTGCAGTGGACCGGCCGGGCCGGACATTACGGCCACGTCGCTTACCAGCGCTTTTTCGCCGTCGACTTCGAGTGTCTGGACATGGCGGTCGATGGTCACCGGAACGTCGCGGATGAAGATGTTGGCCAGCTCCATCGTCGCCAGCGCATCGGCGTTGAGCATCACACTCAATTCACCCTCATAGGCGCGGGTCGAGTCAACGTCGTCCGGGAACTGGGCTATGCCTGGAATGATCAAGAACAACATCACCAATCCTGCTGCGAGCAACAGAATTCCAAGCGTTAACGCGGTCGGACCAAAGGCTCTGCTTCTCACTGAAACCCCTCCTGAACGAACGCAATCAGTGTGCCCGCGTTTGGCGCGGTTATTCGCAATGGTGCGGGATGGAGTTCAAGTACGCCAGGGCCCAATGTCCCATTTCGAGATCAGATGTCCGTGTCGTTCGGTGCTATTGATTGGGCCTTGCGCCCCCTATCGGGTGGTCAAGTCGTTGGGCCGGGCCTCGGGTGTTGGATACTTGCGCGTGAAGCCAATCCGCCGCGGCGTCGACGTCGGAAACCCCTCATTGGGAAGCCGTTATGCCTCTACATCCCCTCAGATTCGAGGAAGGTGCTCCAGTGTTGCTCGCAGCGGAAGTGTCGAGAGCCCGTGACGGTGGTCACGTCCCCGGTGCATCCTTCAGGACCATCGAGGCACACCAAGTTACTGTCGGTGATGTTGGAGTCCGCCACGGTGGCCGAACGGGTCTCATCGGCTGCAACCAGGTTCAATCCCAACGACTGCAGCGCCTCGGCTACATCTTCGTCGGTGAGCCCGGTGTGGTGACGTTCGTTGAGGAAGTCAGCAACCGCCTTTGCGCCGGGATGTGGATGGCGATGCAGCATCGTGTGGTCAGCCTAACCGAGGCCAATCGTGCCGGCCTGACCTCTTACGGCCGTCCAGCCGTCCGGGTGGTGTGGCGACCCTAAGGCTCCCGATTGAGGTCGTCGACGGCGGGTGTGCGAGGGTGACAGCCATCCACCACGATCAGCGCACCCCCACATCCTCCCTGCCGCTTCGGAGCGGCGGCCGCGAGTTTCCAACCGGCCCCGGCGGGTGTCGTTCTGTGCGGTTGAACCGCGCCTGGTAAAGGTCCTTTGCCTCTAGCGCTAGGCCGCTGGTGCGGCGTACAAGTGCATGTGGATCGGTTGGCAGGAAGTCTGAAGTTGGGTGTCACCAAAGAGGGAGGAAGAAATGGCCATCGTGGTTGACGGCCTGACGAAGGCGTATGGACCGAAGACCGTCGTAGATGACTTGAGTTTCGAGGTGGTCCCGGGAAAGGTAACGGGGTTCCTCGGCCCGAATGGGGCAGGGAAGTCGACCACGATGCGTCTCATGCTCGACCTCGATCGGCCCGACGCCGGCCGGGTGACCGTCGACGGGCAGCGCTTCCGCGATATTCAATACCCGGCCCGAGCGGTCGGCACTCTCCTCGAAGCCCAGGCGGTCCACCCGAAGCGCACAGCTCGCAACCACCTGCGCATGCTGGCCGCCTGCTCCCGGGTGCCCGACTCCCGCGTCGACGAGGTGATGGAGGTAACCGGCATCACGCCGGCCGCCAACAAGACCGTCGGGGCATTTTCACTCGGTATGCGGCAGCGGCTCGGCCTCGCCTCCGCGCTGCTCGGCGACCCGATCTACATGATGCTCGACGAACCGGCCAACGGCCTGGACCCGGAAGGCATGCGCTGGATTCGCAAATACCTGCGGGGCCTGGCGAACGAGGGGCGGGCCGTGTTCGTGTCAAGCCATCTGCTCGCCGAGCTCTCCCTGTTCGTCGATTACCTGATCGTGATCGGTAAGGGCCGTCTCATGGCCATGACGTCCGTCGACGAGTTCATGGCCGAGAGTCAGACAGCCATCCTCGTACGCACTCCCCGGCCGGACGAGCTGAAGGTTGAGCTCGAGAACCGGGGTGCGACTGTGCTCGCTGAGGATGGCGAGTTGCGGGTGTCGGACACCTCGGCCGCAGCGATTGGCGACCTGGCGGCGTTGCTCGGCATTCCCCTGCATGGGTTGCGCGAAAAGACCACCTCGTTGGAGGACGCATTCCTCGAGCTCACCGCGGATGAACGAGAGTACCGGACCGGCGGGACGCCCGGGGAGAATGCCGCGCCGAGCGGGGAGGTAGCCCCGTGAACAAGCTCTTCCGCTCCGAATGGATCAAGTTCAAGACGCTGCGCAGCCACTGGGTCATGTTGGCCTCGACCCTCATCCTTAGCTGGGGCATGCTCGCTCTTGCTGTGGGCTTCTACGATACCGAGCCAGATGTCCCCAAGGAGGCGCTCAACAACACCGACGCCCTGCTTGGAGCGATCCTGGGCTTTTCGACACCCGTCGCCGGAATCTTGCTAGCCGTGCTCGGCGTGATGGCGATGGGCGGGGAATACAAGTCGAAGACGGTGCTCCCCAGTTTTTCGGCGGCTCCGATTCGCGGCGAGGTAATTGCTGCCAAGGGGATCGTCCTCGCCGCCGTCGCCCTCGTCACGAGCCTCCTCATGGTTGCCGTCGACGTTATCGTTGGGATATTATGGCTCGACCAGAAGGGGTTCGACATCGACTTCGGTGCCGCCAATCTCCTCCAGGCAGCCGGTGGTGCAGTGCTGTACCTGGTGGCCTTGGCGCTGTTCGGCTTTGGGCTCGGTTTGATCCTGACCAACCAGTCGCTCGCGATCACCCTCGCCATCATCATCCCGCTCGTTGTGGATCCGGCCCTAGCAGCGTTGATCCCCGGCGACTGGATCAAACAGGTCCTTCCCTTTGCGGCGGGCGGGGCCCTCTTCGCGCCGGGTGGCACGGAAAACGTGGAGGTTTGGCAGGGCGGCGCCGTCCTAGGGTTGTGGGTCTCGGCGGTCGTCATCGCCGGGGGAATAGTGTTCGAGCGCCGGGACCTGGGCAACACTGGGTGACGGGGAGGTCTGCGAGACATAGCGGTTGACCAAGACCGCGTCTTGTCCTCGTGTTCCCCAACGAAGTTATCACCACGACCCGGATGCCCGGCTGAACGGGTGTGTTCGCCCACACTGCCTATTCGCCTGGCTATTCAACAGCTGCCGAGATTCCCTTCCGAAACCGGTCCATCACGAGATCCCACGTGAAATGATCCTCAATTCGTTCTCGCCCCGATTCGCCCATCGCCCGAGCCGTGGCCGGATCGGCAAGCCACATCTCGACCGCCTCGACGATGCCAGCCACTGAATCCGCCACGAAGCCCGTTTCCCCCGGATCGACCGTTTCGGGTGCACCACCTGACGTTCCGGCCACGATCGGGAGTCCAGTGGCTGCCGCTTCCAAGTAGCAGAGGCCGAGGCCTTCGATCTCCAGACCAAACCACCGTGAGCGGACCGGCATGACAAAGGCATCCATCTCGCGATATAGCGTCGGGAGGCGCTCCCACGGCACGTTGACCTCGAAACGAGTGGGCACCCCGAGCCGGGTGGCCAGGTCCCGCATCCGCTGTTCGAGTGGACCCCACCCGACGATCAGCACCTCGACTCGGTGACCCCGGGCCTGCAACTCAGCGGCAGCTCGCAAGAGCCGGGTAAGGCCTTTGCGCGGAACGAAGCGGCTCACGCAGCCGAGAGTGAAGGTCGCTCGGTCTTTGCGGGTGGGCGTCTCCCCCTCAGACGACTTCCCTTCAGCGGTCGGAAGAACCTGCGGGTGGAAACTCTCGATGTCGGCGCCGGCACCGAGTACCTCAACGCTGCGACCCGAGAGCCGGGCCACCCGGCCGGCAGTGAACTGAGAGACGGCGAAAACAGTGCCGGCCGATCCCAACGACCAGGCGAGGACTTGGCGCAACCCGGGGATGACAGCGGGAAAGGTCACCTCGGCACCGTGGGTCATCACTACATAGGGTCGTCCGGTTCGCTTGCGCAGGCCGGGCCCGAGCATGGCGAGCGGATGGGGCGCCCCGAACAGAATCACTTCCGGCCGGAAATCGGCGACGTGCGCCTCAACCCACTGACGGACTTGACGGGTAGGCCGCATGAAGGTCCGCTCGTGGCGGACGACCCTGGCGTCACTCTTGGCTGCCGGATCGTTGGGTGCCAGAACCCGCACCGGATCGGACCACCGGTCGACGAGGTTCGCCAGGGTTTGCTGGATGCCGCCCGGCTTGGGTGGGTAGTCATTGGTGACGAGCAGCAACCGCATGCACCACAGGCTAGGAGACCATCGACCGTCCCATTGCGGATCTCGAGGTAGTTCCGCTCATCGGAGTTCCATCCGCGGACTGTCCGTCTTTGAAGGGGACATTGCAGACGGCGACCCACTCACTGCTATAGGCTCAGCTTCGGGATGTCAAGCCCGCCAGGAGCGCGAGGGATGGCACATGGACTTGGAGCGGGGCATTTCTGTTGAGGAAGTCGAGTTGGGAACCAGGGTGGTTCGTGAGCTCGGCCTGGTTGGTCGTCGCCGCGAGTTTCGCGTTGCCGGAGTAAGGGTTGCCGGTCGGCGGCGGCGCCCGTCGGGCGAGAAGGCTCCCTTGCCTCGGGAGCTCCGCACGTCGGGGCGCATATGGCTGGTCGCCGGTCTGATCATGGTGGCGATCTGGTTGTCGCTCTTCGCGGTGCCGGCCACAACCAACTGGTGGACCCGTGTCGACACAGATATCCTCCGTTGGTTTGTCGACTTGCGGACGAGTGCATCGACCTCCATCGCACGAGCGATACATTCGCTCGGTTCCGAGTGGTTTGTGCGATCGCTACGCGTTGGAACGCTCCTGGCGCTGATCCTCGTGCGCAGGTGGCGCCACGTCTTTGCAGTGCTCATTGCGATCCTGATCGTCGCAACCACAGTCGACGGTTTGCAGCAGGCGATCGGTCGGATACGGCCGGGCGTCCCCATCATCGGATCGTGGAAAGGGCCGTCGCATCCATCGGCTCCCATCGCGGCATTGAGTGTGACCCTCAGCGTCATGGCGTTCACCCTGGTGCATGAGGGAAAGTGGCGCCGCGTGTTTTGGAGGCTCTCGGCCGTTGCGCTGCTACTGCTCGGCATCGCCCGTTTGTATCTCGGCGTCGACCATCCGTCGGATGTCTTGGTGTCGCTCATCTTTGCGCCGGCGGTAGCCGTCGTTGTATTCCGGCTCTTTGCTCCCGAGAGTGTGTTCCCCGTCACCTGGAAGCCGGGCGCAACCGCTCACCTGGACGTGACGGGGGCGCGGGGCGAAGCAATTCGCAAGGCAGCCCGGGAACAGCTGGGCGTGGAGGTGATAGGAATTGAGCCCTACGGACAAGAGGGTTCGGGGGGCTCCACGCCCATGCGGCTCGAGGTGGTTGGCGAGGGGGGAGAAGAGTGCTGCTACCTGTTCGCCAAGTTGTACAGTCAGACTCATCTGCGTTCGGACCGTTGGTACAAGTTGGGTCGGACCATTCTCTACGGTTCTCTCGAAGACGAGGTCAAGTTCGCTTCGGTTCGACGCCTCGTCGAGTATGAGGACTATATCCAGCGGGTAATGCGCGACGCGGGTATCCCGTCTGCCGAACCGCTCGGCCTTGTCGAGATCACCCCCGAGCGTGAGTTCATGATGGTCTCTGCATTTCTCGACGGATCCGAGGAGTTGACCAAGGCCGATATCGACGAACGCATTATTGATGACGCCCTGTCCGTCATTCGCCTGATGTGGGATGCAGGCCTGGCCCATCGTGACATAAAGCCGGCCAATGTGATGATCCGCGAAGGCCGGGTGGTGCTCATCGACGTTGCCTTCGGAACCGTTCGCCCGACTCCGTGGCGCCAGGCTGTTGACCTCGCCAACATGATGGTCATCCTGGCTCTCCGGACGGATACGACCATGGTCTACAGGCGCGCCTTGCGACAATTTGCTCCCGAGGATATCGCCGAAGCCTTTGCAGCCACCCACAGCATCACTCTTCCGTCTCAGTCCCGAAGCTCGCTGGCTTTGCTCAAGAAAGAGAGAGACATCGACGTTGTCAAAGAGTTCCGAGAACTCGCCCCACCCGCAGAACCGATCTCGATACAGCGGTGGAGCCAAAGGCGGGTTCGACTCACCATCGGAGCGGTCCTGGCCTGCCTCTTTCTCCTTGTGTTCATAATCTCCCAACTCACAGGGGGAGGCTTCCTGTGAGTAGGCGGACCGCGTTGGCGGTCGCAGCCGTCGTACTCTTCGGATCCTGCAGCCGACTCGGCGTGGGCATTCCCGAATGCGAGCGCATCGTCAACAATCCGAGCCCGGCAATGGTTCTTTCTTTGCAGGCTGTGCCAACCGCCATGTACGCCCCCTGCATCAATTCACTGCAGCTCGGCTGGGACAACCTCGATTTCGAAGTCGAGAGCGGCAAGGCAAGTTTCTCAATTACGCACGCCGACATGATGGCGCCGTTCTTCACGGCAACCCTCACCGAGAAGTGTGACATTGGCAATGCCACCCCCGTCCCGCACCCCGATATAGAGAAATACGAATTGATCCGCTCGATCGGGTCCGATATCAAAGTGACCATCATCCCATCTGCGGAAGGTCCGCTGATTCACGCAAGAACACTCGCCGAAGAATTCGAAGACGTCCGAGTTGATGGCCGCCGGGTCCTATTCACGGTCGATCCCGACATTACGTTCGCCGTGCGGTCGAGAGTGAACCGCGCGCTGTTCACGAACCAGTTCGTGTGGATCATCAGCGAACTCGACGTCAACGAAGACACCCTCGAAATGCGGAGCACCCCAGAAGGGGAGGGAGCTCGCGGCCTGGCGGCCAATGAGGCGCTGCAGAGGATAGAAGAGCTGGCCCCGGAGGTCGTCTACGAGGGGAACTGGTATTTCGTGTTCGACGGAGGCTGCATCACGTATGAGTTTGACGCGCACGGCACGGTTGCCGAAACGGTCGCGGATGATGTAGTGACCTCTCTCGGTTTTTACCCCTTGGCGGACTTGAGGGAGCTGGGCCGCAGACAGGGTATCGACGTGGGAGTCCCTGGGGGTGGCTAATGCGTCTTGTTCCTGATGCTGGCACCGTTGCCACCTGGTGTGCCCGTCGACGTTTCCGGCCCTTGCCGGGCCGACCCTGAGGTCACCCCTTTGCAGCCGTGAGGCTCTATCCACCCGCCGAGCATCCCCGGTAGGGTCAACGCCGATGTCACACGAGCAATGAGCGATTCGCTTGCCGACGGAGCCCGAGGAAGGCCCACTTCATGGTGCGATTCCTTGAGGATTCAAAGGTGAACCGAGCCGGTTCCCGGCCTGGCGTCGAGTGGGCGAAGGACGGACGGAGCACCGGCCGTCTCGGCCCTGACGTCGATCACCGGTTTCTTGGTGATGTCCACCTCCCCGACGCCCCTCTTCGCCGCGAGCAAGAACCGACCGACGGTCAGCAGTCGATGACGATCCACCGACGGAGTCCTACCCACGTTGCGAAGGAGAGGCCGGGATGTGTTCGCCATGGGGGTATTGGGGCCGATAGACGTGCCGGGGCACGGCCCGCCACAGGGTGGCGCCGGCTGGTGTTCACCACCCCACTAGCATCACCAGGGGCCTTCGACCCTCCCTTGTTCATGTTCCGCAGAACGCCAATCACAACGGTCAAAGATCTCGCGATGGTGAGAGCGCGTGCTAAAACCACAGCGGGACCACTGGTCCTTATCTTCGACGCCGACAACACGCTCGTGCGTCAAGGAGCCCCGCCGGCAGAATTCGCCGATCAGATAAACCGAATCATCGATCGGTTTGAAGCGTTGCCTGCCGTGGAGCGAGTGATCGTCCTCTCCAACGGACCTCCGCGCGGTGTGGAGCGCATGATCAACCGAGGCAACAAGCCTTGGACCACGCGTCGTCGTCTCGGCTTGGTCAACTCGGACTCAAACGTGTGGGTGGTGGGCGACCAGGTCCTCACGGACGGCATACTCGCCTGGCGGCTGGGCGCCGACTTCTTCCACCAGACCGCCACCCAGACCGGCGAGCAACCCCGGCAAGCGATCATGCGAGCGCTCGGTCGTACCGTCGGTCGGCTGTTCTTCAGAGAAACCGATTCTGCTTGAGGGCGGAATCACGGTTCGCCGCGGTCAAGCTCACCAAGCTGAAGTAACCAAACGCCGTGGTGGTCGCCGTCGCGTCCCGGGCCGACCTGGGGATCTGGTGGACGTCCCACATCCCTCTGAGGATGACTCTCGTACCTCGATCGAGGCTGGGGTCGGCGACAATGGGCTGCGGCGCGAGGTCCGAGCCGGAGGGCGGACAGGTTGCCACGACGATGCTGCTGACGGACCCCCGTTTTCTCGCTCAGCCCCAAGGAACACGACGAAAGGCGGGTTAGACCCAGCGAAGTGGGATCGGGGCTTCAATCATTGCTCGATCTGGCGGTCATGAGGTCCGGAACGAACCTAGATGCGCCGACGTGGCTCCTCATCGAGGAGCCAGGGGCGTTCCTACATCCGTCACCCCAGAGGTCTGTGGCCATTTCCCTTCGGGAATCAGAAGGTCTCTAAAGGATCGTTTCGACTCATAGCCCTCTCGTCGCTGAGGAAGGCGAATACGGAGAGGTCGTCCTTGTCCGCGATCACAAGGTCTTCGAGCCAGAATTGCCGAGGACGCGAGTTCGGGGTCGCCTTTGAGGGGTTCCGCTGGCTTGGTGGGTTATGCCGGGAGCCCCCGTCACAGGGGCGGTGGGCTCTGGGTGGGTGGCCCGGGGGGGCCGACACCTTGGTGGTCAGGATCTGGTGGTGTCAACCTGTGAACTGGGTGCGCCGACACCGACCAGGGTGGTGATCAATCCGGCTGCCAGGAGCGCGCCTCCCATGGTCGGCAAGGTTGCCAGCACCGCTGGGTCCGTGCTGAGGCCACCGATGACTGCCGTCACGGTTCCGGCGGCGATCAGTGCCGCTCCCATCAACGCGGATCGTGGCGTGCCGGTCACCAGGATGATCAGGATCGCGGCCAGGCCGGCGGCCACGAGGGCTGCTCCGATCGCCGGAAGTACCGCGGCCACGGTCTGATCGTCGAGGGTGCCGCCCACCGCCGCCATCACCACACCCGCGGCTATCAGCGATGTTCCGATGATGGTTATCCGTCGGGTCTTCTGCTGTTCCACCTTGACCTCCTCTATGTGTCATACGTATAGTACTTCAATACTATAGGTATGTCAATACCTATGGTATCATGATCTTGAAGAGAAAGGTCGAAGATGGCTCAACGCAGACTCAGCAGACAAGAAGCACGCCAACGCACCCGCCAGGCCATCCTCCACACTGCGCGAGAGTTGTTTTCACAACGGGGATATCGAGGCGCATCACTCGAAGAGATCGCCGAAACGGCCGGATACTCCAAAGGCGCCGTCTACTCGAACTGGCCCAGCAAAGAGGCGCTATTCCTCGAACTCCTCGACCAAGAACGAACCGACACCGACCTAGGGACCCCCGATCAAGTCGACATCACCCCAACCGGATGGGCGCTCGCCACCCTGGACTTCTTCCTCGAAGCAGTCCACAACCCCCAAACCCGGGCTGCCCTCGCCGAGCGGTATCAACAAGCCCGCAACGAGGTCGGAGCAACCATGAGCGGCGGCCGACCCGACCCGTCATTCGCGACCTGGGAAGAACTCGCCGCAGTAGCCATGGCACTCGGCTCAGGGTTCATCATCCAAACAACCATCGAACCTGAATCAATCGACCAAACCCTCTACGGCCGGATCATGCAACAGCTAACCACCCTGGCTTCGAATCCCGGCTTCTCGGTAGAGCCGAACTAGCAGGTACTGGACCTGTCATAGGAGGACGCAAATCCGTCTGAGCGGCAGCACAGACGCAGGTCACGCCAACAAGCCCCTCGGCACCAACTGAGCTTCCCGCCCGAGATCGCCAAATATGCTGCCGAAGGTTCGGGTGTCAGCCAGAAGGTCCGATCCCGTTGGGGCACCGGCGCCGAGTAAAAGCAGTCTCCCGGGAACCGAATCGCTCTCGGGCTGCGTACTGTCTCCGACAAGATGCGTACTGGCTCGACAAGAGAGGACTCAGGTGGGCCGACGAAGCGTTTTCGGTGGTCCAGTTGATGGTGGGCGTGTCGCGAGGGGAGTACCCGAACGTGTTGGCGACCCTGGAACGGCAGATGGAGACTCGTCGCCGTCGGCGACGTGGGTCGTGTGAAGCACATGGAACGAGGGGGAAGCATGAATCGCCGGATCTGTTGGATGGTGTGGTTTGCCGCGTTTGTCCTGGTGGTCGCTGCATGTGGTGACGACACCGGGGAGACCGCGAATACCGCGAGTACTTCCACTGCGGAGGTCACGTCGACAACGTCTGCAGAGACCACGTCCACGTCTTCGGGCGCGACGTCGTCCACCTCTTCGGGCGCGACGTCGTCCACCTCTTCGGGCGCGACGTCGTCCACCTCTTCGGGCGCGACGTCGTCCACCTCTTCGAGCGCGACGTCGTCCACCTCTTCGAGCACGACGTCGACCACCGCCGGCGGCGGCGAGTTCGAGATCGACATCTCGGGGTCGGCCTTCCAACCGGCGAACGCCACGGTTAGCAAGGGAACGACGGTCAGGTGGCGGAACAGGGACGGCTTCAACCACACCACGACTTCGAACGATGGGGTGTGGGCAGCCACCCTGTTCCCCGACGATCGCTTCAGTTTCACGTTCAGCACCCCGGGGACCTACGCCTACATCTGCACCATCCACCCCTCCATGACCGGGATGATCACGGTCACCGGGTGAATCGAGGTCCCTCCGGTGGGTCGGGCCTCGCCCCAGGCGTCGTGGCCCGATCTACTTTGAGCACCAGATCAATAACCCGCGCAGCAGGCCCTCATACCCGCAAGCCGCGTTGCGGCGCCGTTCGGGGGATTGGGCGGCCCGCAGACCGGCTCACCCGGTGAGACATTGGCCGTTGGCCCACCCTCGGGGCGGTTCTCGCGGCGTTTGCGGGTTCGTGCTCGCGGGCGAGCGGCGGGATTTGCTGGTTCCATGGCAGGGAGCTAGCTGGAGCAGGAGTTCGCCGAGGGCGGGCGAGGTGGGCCGGTGCCGAACACGTGGCAGTGACTGTCACGGACGGCGAGGGCGCCGGCGCCGTCGTGAATCGTCAGCTGATGGCTGTGCTGGGCGTCTGTCATGCGCCGACCTTCTTTGTTTGGCTGCCGGGGTCATCGACACTGAGACGCGGCATTTTTGCTGTCTTGAAGTCGGTGTTCGAGTCCGTCGAGGAGGGTGGTGAGGCCGTGGTCGAACTGTTCGGGGGTGACGAGGCCTTCTACTTGGGGTTGCAGCTGCACCGTGTGGGGGAACTGGTCGGCGGGGAGGTCGGCGTAGAGCGATTGTAGTTTGGAAAGGTCGGGCGGCGGGTTTGCGCCGACCGAGTGCCGTCTGGGGACTTCGAGGGCGGTGAACCCGATCACGTAGGTGACGAGTGTGTTGATGCCGCCGTTGGTGTCGATGTCGGAGAAGCCTGAGGTGCGCATGACACGGTACCCGTATTCGGCGATGCGAAGTGAGGCGGGTCCCAGGGTGGGCCGGCCGACCACCTCGACGGCCAGCGGCGGATGTTCGAGCAGTAGTTCGCGGATTGCTCGGGCCAGGGCGTCGAGTCCAGGACGCCAGGTGAGATCGGGGTCGGGGAGTTTGATGTCGCTTAGCGCAAGTTCGAATACGGCGTCGATCAGCTCTTCCTTGTTGGTGACGTGGCGGTAGAGGGCCATGGGTACCACGCCGAGGCGGGCGGCGAGGTTTCGCATCGTCAACCGATCGAAGCCTTCTTGGTTGACCAGGTGCAGTGCTTCGGCGACGACCTGCGATCGGTCGAGCGTCTTCGCTTGAGCAGACTGCGGTGTTGGTTTCATTCATTCCCCCTTGACATGTGTACTTAGTACACCCTATCATAAGTGTACTAAGTACACAAGCTGAGGAGGTAGCAAGTGGTCAACACACTCTCACCCACGACAACGGATCGACCCGTGATGAGCGCCGGCGCCCGAACCGAAGATGGCCGTTTTCAGAGGCGGCGGTATCGGTTCACCGGATTGATGTTCATCCTGGGGGCACTGCTGGTGAACATCCCCTACAGCATGCTGATCGCCAACTTCAATTATCCCGACCTCCTTCGGAAGCCGACCAGTGAAATCCTGGCCCAGTTCCAGGCCGGCGGGAGCGGTCTCATCCTCACCTGGTTGGCCTTCGCCTGGGCCGGTCTCCCCATCCTGCTCGGCGTCATGCTGCTCCGACGGATCCTCGTGGAGGAACGCCACCAGCTGATCGGAATCGCCACCGCGTTCGGCATTGTGGGCGGCATCATCCAGATCGTCGGACTGTTGCGATGGGTGTTTGTGGTCCCAGGACTGGCCGCCGCCCACACAGCACCCGGCGCCTCCGATGCCACCCGATCGGCGATCGAAGTGACCTTCCAAGCGATCCATCAATACGGCGGGGTCGTACTCGGCGAGCACCTCGGCCAGCTGTTCACCATCGCTTGGATGGTGATGGTGGCGACCATGATGTTCCGCTCCCGCATCTTCCGTCCGTGGCTCGGATGGTTTGGCATCACCGCCGCCGTCGTCTACAGCATTGCCCAACTCGAACTCTTCGCCACCGTTATCCCCAACTTCCCCAAGTGGGAGATGGCCGGCCTGCTCGGATCGCTGCTCTGGCTTGCCTGGATGCTCCTGATGGGAATCCGTCTCGCCACGGTGAAGCGGCCACTATCAAGCGACGCAACCTCTGAGACCCTCACTAGCGAGACTGCTTCATGACCAGCGTTCACGTCGTATTTGACACAGGTGCCATCATTGCGAAGGGTCGCTTCAGCGACCGCTTCGCCGGCGGGATCAACATCGGCTCGAATCGGGGAGATGACCGCGGGAACACGGTCCTGGCCGGCCGTCTGGTCGACCAATCCCATCTCCACGGCGTCATCAACCATCTCTTCGATCTCGGGATTGAACCCGTGCGGTTAGAGACGATCGACGATGATTAACCGCGCTGCGCCCTTTCGGGGGAGGAGCCGAACCCGATCGCCTTCTGGAGCCGCTCCGTTCAACCAGCTGGGTCGCCTCCTCCGGGGTCCCTCACCGTGGCGACCAACCTACGGCCGTGCCACTCGATGGCTGTTGGTGGTTCTCTTCGGAACCATCTCGCTGATGGGCGCCGGTTGCGGTGTAACCACCCGAGAGACCTCATCGCCGTCGACACCGGTCACGTCGACCGGCCCGCCGACCACGTCTCCGACTGCAACGACGATCCCAGTGCAGCTGCCGATCTCCGAGCCCGGGTCTGCCCCGGTGAGTGTCCTGTTTACCATCCCGGTTGGTGAGGGGGGTGTTACCTATGAGGGCGGCGAACCGGATTGGCTCCTGACCGGTCCGGCAGGATTTTCGGTGGCGGCGGACGTTTCGGTGTGGATCGCCGATACGCAAGGGCTACGCCTTCTCCGAGTCGGCGCGGACGGCTCGATCCTCGTCGATGTGGACACCGACGCAGACGAGGTGGGTCCGCTCATCGACGTGGTTGCTCACGACGGTGGGGTGTGGGGACTCGAGGCCGTGCCGGTGCTCGACCGTTACCGGCTCGTCTCCTACTCCAATACCGGCAACTACCTCGGCGCCCATACCCTCCCCGACGGTCTGCATCTCGAGAATGGATTGACCGGGATCGAAATGGGGCCCAACGGGGATCTGTGGGTTGAACTCGAAGCGGGCACCATGGTGTATGCGGCCTTCGATGAGGGTGGGCGGTTCTCACCCCGGCTGCTTCCCGGCTATCAGATAGACGGCCTCACGCTTCGCCCGCTCGCCACAACGGAACGTCTGGCCCGGTTCGCGATAGGTGAGGCCACTCTTGAGATCCCCATCCGGGAACAAGGCTCACTCACCTACGAGGGAACCGTCCCGGGCGCCGTGGCGGTGCTCCTCTCTGACGTCTGGCTCGACGACGGGGTGCTCGCCGTCGATCTGACGGTTCTGTATGTCGATCTGGCCGGGCGAGTTCTGGCCACCGCCACCTACCCGCTCCCGGAAGTCGCGGCCAACGCATACGTCCCCCAGGATTTCATCTCGGTGGCTCCCGACGGGCGGCTGATCGCAATGGTGCCCCGTCCCGATCGGATCGACGTTGTCTCATTGAACCTGCACGAAGCGGCGCCTGAAGAGGATTCGAGATGAGGAGAGCACTCGGGGTGAGGCTATTGGTGTGGTTTGTCGCCGTCGCGTTGGTCGCCGCCACGTGCGATGACTATGCACCCGTGGGGACTTCGGCCACCTCGGTGTTGATAATACGACGGTTTCCACCCCGACGGCCGTTCCGGGGGCTCTCCGTGCGGACCTGGCGCGCCCGGCACGGGCCGACACGAAGTGGGGTCAGAACAGGAGGGTGAGTCGAAGGCGTCCCCACAGGATGTGCCAGATGGCGTAGTAGACGAGGCGCATGAGCGCCATGGAGGCGAAACCGCGTTTGCGCAAGACGGCGAGTTGCGCCCCACCGAACCCGAGGAGATGCAACCCCAAGTAGGCCGACAACCACCGATTACGGTCACCGGAGCCCCCGGTGAACACCTGGAAGGCAGCCTCCGCGAGAGCGACGGCCGCTATCGAGACGATGATGTACGACCGCTGTCCTTTGTCCCAGTTGGTGAGCATGCGGACGAGCGGCGAGAACAGGGACAGCGGTATGAGATGGAAGACGACCTCGGCGACGAACCCCATCGCCGGGTAGAAAAGCAGCGCACGCGGCCACGCGACGTTGATGTCTTCCGGGAACCTCCCGAGACGGTCCGCTACGAGGATCGCCCCACCAAACATCGTGGCGATCTTGGCTGCCGACCCGGCTCCGCGGCGAAACGCCGACATACCCTCGGCTGTCAGCCACCCCTCAGACGAGAGCGTCCGTAGGGCCGCCAGGCCGGCGGTTCCCACCAGCCCGACTGCGATGAGGGGGGGCGTCTCGCCGAAGTATCGAGCGAAGTCGGCGTCACTCGAGTGGCCCAGGACAACGATCGCGCCTGCGGATCCGGCCCAAACCACCACGTACTCGCGGAGACCAACCAGCTTCCGGGACCGCAGCCACCCGCCGGCGGCGCCACGCGAATTCATTCGCTCAGGTTACCGATATCTGTCACGGTTCGGTTCGGGGTGGCTGTGCTGAAGGATCGGTGATCAGGATGTGGGCCGAGCCACGCACACTACGGAGACGTTCCTGGGTGCCCTCCGGGCTCTAGCGACGTCTGTTGGTTGGTTGGAACCGTCGGAGATCGACTTCTGTCTGCGCAACGGTCCCACCTGGGCCCCGCCGCCCGGCGACCAAGGAGGCGGAGCAATCGCTCAGATTGAACCTGCGTCTCAGGCCGGCGGCGCCATCTCGAATGACGGTCGGCGGTCTGGTGGTCGAGTGCGTCCATCGGGTGTCCCTCGGCCCGACATGGCCACCGCCAACTGTCGTGAGCCACATGCCTCTACCGCTTGATCGCATCCGAGCACTATGCCAGCCACTCTCGCACCACCACCCACATCATCAGTCCGACACTTGGGGAGTACGGGTTATCAACGCACCATGGTGATACGTTGCGATTCGCCCACATCTCCCGTGTCGGCGTCTACCGGTTCGACCCGACATGGACGGCGAAGGTTCCGGCAGAGCCGACCCGACCCGCACAGAGGTTCGGTCTCTATTTGTGCTGTGATGTTGAAAACCGTTGAAAAGGGCCAGGTCGCAATGAAGAGTGTCTTGAACGAATAACCCCAGCTAGTGGGCCAGAATAGCCGCACACGCTGGGGTTTCTTTTGGTGGCCAGGGGCAGAATCGAACTGCCGACCCCAGGTTTTTCAGACCTGTGCTCTGCCAACTGAGCTACCTGGCCGGGTGCGCCCGTGCCGGGCGCAGCTGGAGAATCACCGGCGGGAGCGACGGGATTTGAACCCGCGACCTCCGGCTTGACAGGCCGGCGTGAACTCCAGGCTTCACCACGCCCCCAGGGGGTTTGCTCGCCGCTTGGCTCGCGTCGCACAGGTTAGCCATGCGTTGGGGAGGCGCGCCAGGTGGCGGAACAGCCGGAGAGTATAGGCCCCGGTCGGTCTCGCGGCTAGGCGCGGAGGACGATCTTGCCGAGCTGCTGACCGGCTTCCAATCGGGCGAGAGCGGCGGGGAGGTCACCGAAGTCGAAGATCTTGTCGATCACTACCGGAACCCGGCCGCTGCCGATCAGGTTGGTCACGGCGGCAAACTCGGCGTAGTCGAACATTGTCGACCCCAGGATCTCCAGCTGTTTGAAAAACAGATGTGGCACGGTGATCTCGACCTTGGTGCCGCTGGTCGAACCGCAGGTGACCAACCTTCCCCCGGGTTCGAGTGAGCGGACCGACTGTTCCCAGGTGGCCGGACCAACATTCTCCAATACGACGTCTGCACCGCGCCCGATTTCTTGCTTCAGGTCCTTGGCGAAGAGGTTGGTGGAGTTGAACCCGCCGGTTGCGCCGAGCTGGATGGCCCGGCAGATCTTGTCGGTGTTGGTTGACGTGACATAGACGGTGGCACCCATCGTCTTGCCGAGAGCCAGACCGGCGCTGGAGACGCCTCCGCCAACCCCAACAACCAACAGCACATCACCGGAACTGAGGCGGGCCCGCCGCAACATCCGGTAGGCGGTCCCGGTTACCAGTCCGTAGGCGGCTGCTTCCTCCCACCCCAGCTGGTCTGGTTTGGGAAGCACATTCCGTTCCGGCACGACGACGTACTCGGCCAGAGTGCCCCACCGGTGTTCACCAAGGATCTGATAGGTCGAACAGAGGGGGGTATCGCCCCGCAAGCAGGCCGGGCAGGTGCCGCAACCAACGCTCGGATTGACAACCACCTCCTGGCCGGGGTTGACGGAAGAAACGCCTTCCCCGATCGCATCGATCACACCGGCGCCGTCGGCTCCGGCCACGTGGGGAAGGTGAGGCTTTGGCAATCCGAGCGAGCTCCAGATGTCGAGGTGGTTGAGTGCCGAAGCGGCCAGTTTGACCCGCACCTCGCCTGGCCCCGGGTCCGGCGTTTCCACATCTTCGAGCACAAAGGATTGCGGTCCGCTGATGTCGTGCAGCACCCAGGCCTTCATGGCGGCCAGGGTAGCGGTTTCGCAGGAGGCCTCGGACGGGTCGCTTTTTGTCCGTTCCGGCGTGAGAAACCTGCGGATAGCGCTGCAAAGTCACGCAAGAACGGGGGAGGGGGTCTGGCGCGCTAGCGTGGCGCCATGGTCCACCGCACCGAACTGAAGGTTCGCTTCTATGAGCTCGACCCGTACGACCACGTCAATCACACTTCGTATTTCGGGTATTTCGAGACCGCCCGGGTCGAGGCACTCGAGTCGATTGGATGGGGACTCCACCGTCTCAAGGCGATCGGCGTGCAGATCGTGGTCTTCGACATGACGGCTCGTTTTGAGGTCCCGGCGGTGGCCGGGGACACCCTGACGGTCCAATCGGAGGTGCTCGAGGTCAAGCGAGCGAGTTCCCGCTGGCGGCAGACGATGACGCGGGACGGGGAGACGATCGCGACGCTCGACGTAAAGGCGGCTTCCATCAACACAGATGGCCGTCCGTGCCGCTTGCCCGACGGTATGGCCGAGACCCTGGAGATGCTACGGGCTCATCCCGAACTTGCGTGAGAAGCCTGCGGATAGCGCCGGCGACTCACGCAAGAACGGGGAGAAGGTCAGTCCAGGACCACCACCGCCTCGGGATCAATGCTCAGCGTTACGACCTCGCCGACGGCCGGCACCGGGTGTTCGTCGATCTCCATCTCCAGGAGGACCCCGGGACCGGCCTCCACAGCCAGTTGGTAGTGCCCGCCGCGGAAACTCCTGGTAACCACCGTTCCCTGGATGGTTCCGCCTGCCGCGACCGTGAATCCGTCGGGCCGAATCACCAGACGGTGTGAGCCGGAGGCCGGGCCGGCGATTCCGAATCGGCCGAAGCTGGTTTGGGCGACCCCCTCGGTGATGGTGGCGTCGATGATGTTGTCGAATCCCAGGAACCGCGCCACCCATTCACCGACCGGTTGGCGCCACACCTGCTCGGGGGTTCCCTCCTGGGCTACGGATCCGTCCTTCATGATGACGATTCGGTCGGCTAGACCGAAAGCCTCCTCCTGATCGTGGGTGACGTAGAGGGTGGTGATGCCGTGCTCGACGAAAAGTTGGCGAAGCTCACCCACCAGGCGTTCTCGCATTCCCCGGTCGAGGGACCCAACCGGTTCGTCGAGCATGAGCATGCGAGGGGCCGGGGCCAGGGCGCGGGCCAATGCCACCCTTTGTTGCTCACCACCCGACAGGTTGCCGACGGAGCGATCCTGGTATCCCGGAAGACCCACCCAGTCGAGCACCACGGCCACCCTCTCCTCGATGCGATCGCCCGCCATCCCGGCCATCCGCAAGCCAAAGGCCACGTTTCCGGCCACGGTCCGGTGGGGGAACAGCGCATAGTCCTGGAACATCAGACCAAACCCACGCTCGTGGGCAGCGACCTGGTCGAGAGGCTGGCCATCCCAGGAGAGCGATCCGGATCCAGGAGCCTGCAACCCGGCGATCACTCTGAGCAAGGTTGTCTTGCCGCTCCCGCTCGGCCCGAGCACGGCGAGGACCTCTCCATCGGTCACGGTCAGACTGACCGCATCGAGGGCGATCTTCTCGCCGAATCGCACGGTGAGGTTGGTTGCTTCAAGCATGGTCGGTGGCTGCTTCCCGGTTCACCCCGGCCATCAGAACTCTCCCATGTCGCCGATCCGGAACCGTTCGATGGCCAGGATCGAGATGGCGGTCAAGCCCATCAATATCGTGCTCAGCGCCATGGCCTGGGTGAAGTTGGCTGCCCCGGCCCGGCCGAGCAACCGGAAGATTGCAACCGGTAAGGTCGGGGCATCCGGCCGGGCGATGAATGAGGTGGCGCCGAACTCGCCGAGGGAAATGGCGAACGCAAACCCGGCCCCGACCAGCATCGCCCGGAAAATGAGCGGCAGGTCGATCTCTCTCCACACCCGTCCCGGCGGCGCACCCAGTACCGCGCCGGCCTCTCGAAGCCTGGTACGCACCGATCGCATCACGGGCACCTCCGTGCGTACCACGAACGGGATGGCCACCAGGGCGTGAGCGATGGGCACCAGGATGGGTGCGGTCCGCAGATCGATAGGTGTGTCGAGGGCTACCAGGAAACCGAATCCAATCGTCACCGCCGATGTCCCGAGTGGCAGCATCAGCAGCACGTCGAACCAGCGCGAGACGGCAGTGCGGTGGTAGGCGATCAGGGTCGCGGCCATGGTTCCGACGATGAGGGCGATCGCCATCGCCGCGGTCGCAAAGAGCGCAGAGTTGCCGATCGCCTCAGCGGGTGGCACGAGTGTGGCCGTCGCTTTCCCGAGCGAACGGTACGCATCGAATCCGTACCCATCTCCGACTCGCAACGACCGCCCGACCAGCACGGCCAGCGGCGTTCCGAGGAACAAGCCGGTAAAGCCGAGCACGCCCCACACCAGCGCGAATTCCCGCCGGCCCCGCGGCCGGCGGGCCACTTCGATTGCCGGCCGCAACTGTTGCTCGACACTGCGGCGCTCCTGATAACGGGAGTAGGCGACGAGGATCGACGAGATGCCGACCAGTTGCAGGACGGCCAGGGCTCCTGCCACCGGCAAGTCGAGAAAGGCCGTAGTTTGTCGCCATATTTCCACTTCGATGGTCGAGTACTCGAACCCACCAAGGATCAGCACAACTCCGAATGAAGTGAACGTGAAGAGGAAGACGATGGAGGAGGCGGCGGCGATAGCCGGGCGGAGGAGGGGAAGCGAAACCTCCCGGAAGGTCCGCCAGCGGCCGGCTCCCAGCATCCGGGCGGCTTCCTCGAGGCGCGGGTCGAGATGGGCCCATAAACCGCCAACCGTCCTCACCACCACCGCGTAGTTGTAGAAGACATGGGCGATGAGGATCGCCCAGATCGTTTGGCGAAGATCGATGCCGAGGGGGCCGTTCGGTCCGAGCAGGGCTAGGTACGCAGCGCCAACTACGACGGTCGGCAGAACAAAAGGCACGGTGATAGCAGCCCGGAAGAAGCTCTTGCCGGGAAAGGAGAATCGAGCGAAGACGTAGGCGGCGGGCATCGCGACCACCAGGGTCAGCAACGTCGAAGCCACCGCCTGCCACACGGTGAACCAGATCGCGGCGCGCAGGGAGGGCCTCGAGGCAATCGCCGAGAACGCAGAGAACGAGAACCCTCCCTCCCCGAACAGGCTGATCCCGAGGATGCTTGCCACCGGATAGACGAAGAAGTAGCCGAGAAAGCTCAGCGGTATCGCAATGAGGGCGATTCTCGCGATCCGGCTGCGCCGGTTGGGACTGTCCTGTTCGGTCACCTGCTCATGACCTCTGTCCACTCCAGAATCCAGAGCCGCACGTTCGCTTCGGTTGCGCCGTCCGGAAGCGACAGAGGATCTGCCGGGACGACGGCGTGCTCGACGAAGGCGGGTGGCAGCGTCGCATCCGCATTGGCCGGGAATACGAACATGGAGAGCGGGATGCCGTCCTGGAACCGGGTGGAGAGCAGGAGGTCGATGACTCTCTCAGCAGCCGGACGGGCCTCAGTCCCGGCCACGATCCCGGCATACTCGATCTGCCGGAAGCAGCCTTGGGTCATGACCGCGGTCGGCGGCTCGTCGATAGGTTCGGTAGCGTAGATCACCTCGAAAGGCGGGGACGACGCATAGGAAACGACCATGGGTCGGTCACCGTCAGAAGCAGCCGTGAAGTAGGAGTAGTACGCCTCCTCCCATCCTGAGGTCACCAGCACGTTGTTGTCCCGGAGGTCAGTCCAGAAGTCGATCCATGTGTAATCACCGTTCTCTCCAAACGTGGCGATGGTGCTGTACAGGAAGGCCAGTCCCGGAGAAGAAGTCGCCGGGCTTTGAACAACCAGCAGGTCTCGATAGATGGCATCGGTGAGATCGAAGAGGGTTTTCGGTGGAGTCAGCCCCGCGTCGGCGAAGTAGGCCTTGTCCCAGTTGATGCACACATCACCGAAATCGATCGGGGTCACCCGCGGGTCGATCTCCAGTTCGTCTGGGACCGACGCCAGGAGGGGGGATAGATAGGGTGCGAACAGGCCTGCGTCCAACGCCCGCGACAGGAAACTGTTGTCGACTCCGAAGATGACGTCCGCCAACGGGTTGTCTTTGGTGAGGACGGCCTGGTTGACCATGGTGCCTGCATCGCCCGCGGGGAGGACCCTTATCTCGATGCCGGTCTCGGTTTCGAAGGATTCCAGAAGCTCGTCCGACACCACGAACGAGTCGTGGGTCATCAGAATGATCTCGACGTGTTCGAGGGGGGCGGTGGTTGGCGCCGGGCTACTGGTCGTCGTCGCCGGATCGGAACAGCCGGCCGCCACCACCAAGACCACTATCGCGATGAGTCTCCGTATTGACCGCTTCGGGTTCTTCGCAGACATGGCTCTCCGTTCAGTTGGTCGGAGGGCCGAGCTGAGAGAGCTTCCTACGCCGGCATTATCCGGGACAGGTTCAAACGGTCGGAGGCTGTGACGGCCCCCCTCTCAGCCCGGTACACCGAGCTCCCGTGAGAAGGCAAGTGTAGCTCGCGGAAAGGCTTGATCCCGAATCGCTCCCGTGTACCGTGCACTTGATGGGAATGATCGCGATCGGCGCATACCGGGTCCACGAGGGCCGCGAAGAGCTGTTCCTGGAGGCCCTCCGCCAGGACATCGCCACCATGCGCGATGAAGGGCTCATCAGCGATTGGCGGGCGATGATCCTCAAGGCCGGAGCCGACGTGTTCCTGCAGCTGGTCGAATGGGCCGACGAGGACGCTCCGGCTCGTTCCTCGAGCAACGAACGAGTGATGGCAATTTGGACCAAGAAACGGACCCTGGCCGAGAATCTCAGCCTCTCGGAAGTGCCGGGCGCAGATCGCCTCTTCCCTTCATTCGAGGAGCTCCCGACGATCTGAGTTTTCAGTCCTCAGTTCTCAGTTTCCGGTCGTGAGCCCGCAGTCGGCAATCCGCCGAACTGACTACTGACTACCAACGGCTGACGGCTGACTACTGTCGCACTGTGGCTCCAGGTCCGATCGCCCGCTTTCTGGCTCGCTTGACGGTTCGCGACTCGGGCGAGCCGGCTTCATCAAACAGAGCGTCTTCGTTTCACTTGATTTGGACCGTGCCGTCAGTACCGCTCGAAGAGGTGTCGGCAGTCTTCGAACTGCTCGTCGAACCGGCAGTGTCGCGGCTGTACTTCTGGGCGCTGCAGGCAACCTTCCTCGAGGGGAGCACCGCGCGGGGAGGTGCCCACCTCGGTCTACAGTGGCATCCGTCCTATCCGGGCAACCGGGCCGTGAATTGGGGCGGATACGGCGAATCCGGCGAACTCGCTGGTTCCGTCTCCGAGTTGCCAAGTGCGCTGGAGAACTCCAATACCCGCGACTACTCGTGGGAACCCGGCATCCCCTACCGGTTTGTCATCTCTTCGCCCGAAACCGGACGTTGGAGAGGCACCGTCACCAATCTCGCCACGGGAGAGCCTACGGTCGTGAGAGATCTCTTCTCGACTGGTACTCGGCTCGCCGGACCCATGGTCTGGACCGAGGCCTTCTGCCGATGTGACGATCCATCGGTAGTGGCCCGCTGGAGCGACTTCCGGGCGACGACCGACGGGAACGACATCCCCATCGAGAGCATACGGGTCAACTACCAGAGCTACGCCCAGGGCGGGTGTACCAACACCACCGTGCGCGAAGTTGACGGCGGTTTGCTGCAGATCACGGGGACCGAACGCGAGATCCCGGTGGGAAGACTGCTTTCACTGAAGTGATGTGCGCGGTCCGCCGTCCGCTGTTCGCAAGGGACGGCCCCTCCTTCAGGTGAGTCTTTCGTTGTTGGGGACGGAACCCCTCCCCGCCTTCGGCGGTACTCCCCCCAACCCGGCTCCGGCTGCGCCTGCTCCTCAGGGGGGAGAATTACGAACTGCCCTCGCTCTTGCCTGTTCCGCCGAGGAGGACGGCCACCCCGAGGACGACCAGCAGCACCGGGAAAACGTAGACCGCTTTGAGATCCCAGACGTCCAGTTCTTGCAGCAGAAAAGCGGCACCGACCAGGATGAAGAACACGCCGGCAACGACGGAACCGCGATTGATGGGTCGGTCATTCATCTGGTTACCTCGATCTCTCCCGCGAAAGTTGACACATCGAGCACCAGGATCCTGGTGGCATCGCTGCCGGTGAATGTCTCATCGACGTTTGGTCCGAGCCCCTCGCTTTGCTTGCCCAATGCACGGATCTCACCGGCAAAGGTCCTGGCCGCTAGCTCTACAGTCACGTTATCGGGAACGATGATGCGAACCGACCCGGCGAAGGCGTTAACATTTACTTCGGTCTCGCCGACCGGGAAAGCTACGTCGCCGAGGTCGATCGTCAATTCGCCCGCGAAGATGCCGTAATCCTCCAGATCGTTCACGGAGGCGGGGTGTTCGGTCCTCGGACCGATCACGATGTCGCCGGAGGTGAAGTCGAACGTCGAAACCGAGACGTCGATCAGGAGGAAGATCGTCAAGATGATCCCAAGCGCTATCAACCCACCGTGAGTCGGGCCCCGCGAATCGGCGACCAGGCCGACGCCGACGACAATCACTGCGGCCGGCAGCAGGTAGGACCAGGGGATCTCATCGACCGCCCCGGCGATCTCGAGCATCCAGCCGACGCCGATCAGCAGAATGAGCGCACCGACGATGATGCGGGCACTGCTCGTGCGTCTGGGCGGGGTTTCCGTTGTCGGGGTCATGATCGCCTCCCCATGCCTCCGAACAGCACGCCGGCGCCGAGCAGGATGATCGCGGCCGGCCAGAAGAACTTGCTCAGATCCGGGATTACGTTGTCGAACAGGAAGGCTCCGCCGACCAGGATGAGGAGACCGCCGACAATCATGCGCGCGGTGTTGCCGCTCGAGTGTTGAGCAGTCCCGACCTGCTCACCCGGCTTCTCTTCCGGGATTGCGATCCAGCCGATGATGTAGACGAGTACCCCGGCCATGCCGGCCAGAGTGAGCACAACAAACGCGACCCGCAGGATCACGGGATCGATGCCGAGGTATCGACCCAGACCGCCTGCCACTCCGGCGAGCACCTTGTCTGACCTGCTACGGCGCAAAACGTTGGGTCCCGTTGTCAGAGCAGGAGCCGGGTCGGGTTCATACGGTGGCGGGACCAGCTCGTCTTCAGGTAGGTCGCCGAAATCGGGTGGGGTGGACATGACACTTGGCCCCCTTCGGGTCGGCACTTGGTTCGGTCGCCTCTCAACCTACAGAAACTGGACGGCCGTGTGATGGGGCGGAAAGACCCTATTCGTCCGAGCCGTTGTCCCCTCCATGCAGCGTTCTACCAGCGCAGGAGGGCAGACCCCCAGGTAAACCCGCCCCCAAAGGCGGCCAGAGCGACCAGCATGCCCGGTTGCAGCCTTCCAGCCTTGACGGCTTCGTCCAGACCGATAGGGATAGTGGCAGCCGTGGTGTTGGCATATTTCTCGATGGTGTTGAAGACCTTCTCTTCCGGAGCGCCGAGCCGGTGGGCGACCGCCTCGTTGATGCGGAGGTTCGCCTGGTGGAAAACGAACAGATCGACGTCGTCGATCTGGTAGCCGTTGTGCTCGAGTGCTATCTCGACGGCCTCCGGCATTCTCTTCACTGCGTGGACGAACACCTGGCGCCCGTTCATCTTGGGGTACTGGTCACCCCGGTCGAGCATGCGTTGGTCAACGATCTGCTCATCGTAAGCAGTGCTCACGGCCGGCACCCATAGGTCCTCTGCATGAGCGCCGTCTGTGTACAGATGGGTTGAGAGGAGATGCGAGTCGAGCTGCGGGTTGTTCACCTCCATAGCCTCGAGGACGACGGCTCCTGCTCCGTCGCCGAACAGCACGGTAATGTCCCGCCCATTCGTGCTCTTGTCGAGTCCTTTCGAGTGAACCTCCGCCCCGACCACCAGGATCTTCCGGGCCGAGCCGGTTCGGATGTATTGATCGGCCATCGACAGGGCGTAGATGAAACCGGTGCACTGCTGGCGTACGTCGATGGCGGGGATCCCGGCCAGGCCCAGCTTGGTCTGGAGAAAGACCCCCGACCCGGGGAAGAAGTGATCCGGGCTGATGGTGGCGAGAAAGATCATGTCGAGGTCTTCGGGTGTGAGGCCGGCGGAGTCCAGGGCCCGTCGTGATGCTTCGACGGCCAGGTCGGAGGTGGAAGTGACACCCTCTACCCATCGTCGCTCCTTGATCCCGGTTCGTTGGACGATCCACTCGTCCGAAGTGTCCATGATTTGGGCCAGATCGTCGTTGGTTACGACGCGAGGGGGTAGGAAAGACCCGAGGCCGATCACGCGGGAGCGGAGGCTGGTCACGGGTGCACCTTCCTTGAGTACGAGTTGGCCGATGGTAACGCACGCAACCATGACTGGTCACAATGGTCGCAAGCCCGACAGGTTCGGGAAGCACCGCATGGCGAGGGTGGTTAGCTGCGTGGATGGCGCAATTAGCGAAGAGAAACCGGATCACAGCCAACGCAGTCGGATACCCGCTCGGCTTTGTCCTGTTGTGGGCGGTCCTGGCGATGGCTCGAAGCGGCACGACGTTTCATCTAGCGCCGCCTCTGGTTGCCCTTGCGGCCCCTTTGGTCTATCGAATCCAGGGTGGGACGTCTCGATCAACCGGCGTCCTTCTTGCATCGGTCGGGGCGGGGTTGGCCGTGATCAGCACATCCTTGCTGATGGTGGCCGGCTTCCTGTCAGGCCCCTCGCTGCTCCCGTTCGGAGATGCCTTTGTTGAGTCCGTGGTCGGCGCGGTGCCGGGGGAGTCATTGGCTTGGTGGTGGCCGGTTGGCCACAACAAGTCAGCGTGAACTAGGAGGATCGGCCGACATGTGGGGTTGGGAGTTACCTCATCGGCTTGGGCCTGCTCCGAGTCTGGATCACGTCGGTGGGTGGGGCGGCGGATGCTGGCTAGGGTGATACGAGCGATCGGCCCCATCTGACCAGGTCTGCTCACATTGGATTTGACTGAAGGATGAACGTGGCGGAACACCAAACGAGTCGTGGCAAGGTTTTGGTCGTCGAGGACGAAGTGGTTCCGCGCCGTTTACTGGTGTTGAGCCTCGAGCGGGTGGGGTTCGAGGTTGTTGCTTGCGAGGACGGACCGAGCGCCCTCGAGGCTGCCAACACCCAGTCCTTTGATGCCGCGGTGCTCGATATCCGGCTCCCGAAAATGCATGGGTGGGACGTGCTGGCTCGCCTGCGGGAAGACCCCCGGACCTCGGATCTTCCCGTGCTCGTGGTCACCGCCTACGAGGGGGCGGAGTCGCAACGGCTTTCGACCGTGACCAAACCGGACGCGTTCCTGGCCAAACCATACGATGTTGATCGCTTGCGGCGCGAAGTGATTGCGCTGGTCGAGAAATCCCAGGCCCGACGCGGTGCGGGCGGCGATCAGCCGTCCTGAATGTCTACGCCTCCGGCATTGGCGGCTTCCCGCTGGTTGAGCCAGACGTCTCCGCCGACCTGAGCTGCGCAGAGCAGAGCGAGAAGTGCCATGGTGACGAGTGGTCCGGTGAGGCCTCCTAGGAGGCCGATGACGGCCGCGATGACTCCTCCGACGACCCGCCACTGTGCCTTGAGTCGGGACACGGCATTGTCCCGACGCTCGGTGGCGACTTCTATGATGCCGATCCCGATCAGCGCTCCGCCTACCCCGGCGACGAGCAACCACCTTTCATTGGCCGGCCAGTCGTGCCCGCCGGCGCCAATGACTGCCCCTTCCAAGCCGATGGCGGTGGCCATCAAGCCGATGGCCAGGGGCAGGTGGCCGTAGATCCACGTCGTGGGTTTCCAGGCGGTCTTCTGATTTGCCCGACGGCGCACGACGGTTCCATCGAGGTTGTCGAAGTAGACCCACCACAAGCCGGCGGCTACCACCACGGCCAGTACGGCGGTCACGACCGGTCCGGCGTTCCAGCCTTCGTGGCCCAGCCCCGCCACAGTGGCGGCGATGGACTCGCCGAGCACCAGGATGGTGAACAGCCCGAACCTCTCAGGGAGATGGGCGACATCGAGGGGCACTTTGGCCTGGATGCGCCTGAGGCGGTAGGGGGTGTAGCCGTCGATGAGCAGTCCAATAGCCCAGAGGAAATACCGGAACGGCTCCGGGATAAAGATAGAAACCAGCCAGAAGGCGACCGCTATCGACATGCCGCGCACGTAGCCGCCGACTAATTGGCGGGTTTCCGGGACGTGGCGGCGGGCCCGCAGGTACATGACGATGAGAATCAACCGGGCTCCGACATAGGCGAGCGCGAACCCGATGAGCGACTGGGTTTCGTCTCCCGAGATGCTGGCGGCCATCAGGGCGATGGTGACCATCTGGGCAACGGCCAGGATTCGCTGGCCCAGATCGTCGGTGTCGTAGCGATCGGCGTAGAAGGTGAACCCGGCCCAGGCCCACCACAACGGGACAAACAGGCCGGTGAAAGCGGCCGCTCCTCGTATCGTCGGATCGTCGAGGAGTCGAGCGCCCAAACCGGAAACAGCCACGACGAAAACCAGGTCGTAGAAAAGCTCGGTCCAGGTGACCTTGCGCTCTGCTTCGGTCTCGGTGGTACGCAACCGGGGTGGTCGAATAGCGGTGACCTTCACCGATGAGCCCTCCCCTCCCTGAACGTTGGTTCGGTGGACGAGCATACCGGCCGTTCCGGCGACATGTCGGAGAAGAATTCATGCACGCAAGCGTCGATACCGGATAGGGTGTCGCATCGCAGTCCACACAGGGACATGTCACCATGGCCGACCAACCAGTCACCCTCACGTTTCGAGGTGTCCGGGGGTCCATGCCCGTGTCGGGACCGACCACCGAGAGATACGGTGGTCATACCCTCAGCATCGACATCGACCTTGGCACCAGACAGAGACTGATCATCGACGGTGGAACCGGGATCACCACCCTGGCTCAAGATCTGGTTATCCCTCCGGACGGTATCGACTTCCATGTTTTCCTCACCCACTACCACTGGGATCATCTGCAGGGCATTCTCTTCTTCCCGCCCCTCTTCGATGAGCGAAACCGGTTCACCTTCTACGGGCACAGCTGGGAAGGTATGGGCGTGAGGGAAGCCGTGGAGGGTGCTCTCCGACCGCCCTGGTTCCCGGTTTCCATCTTCGAGACGGCGGCCGGCAAGGAGTACGTCGACCTGGCGGGATCGCCCTTCCGGGTCGGGCGGCTGACGATCGACCCGGCGACGCTCCATCACCCGCAGGGCGTTACCGCCTACCGTATTTCCAACGGTGCCAACACGATTGTCCTGGCCACCGATTACGAACGAGGCGACCCGGCCTCCGATGAGACGCTGAGGACCTTCGCCGCAGGCGTGGATGTTCTCATCCACGATGCGCAATACACACCCGATGAGTACCCCAGCCTCTACGTTGGATGGGGCCACAGCACGCGGCACCATGCCGTTGCGGCGGCTCTCGAATCACGGGTCAAAAGACTGGTTCTGGTCAGTCACGATCCGCATCGCTCGGATGATGAAATCGACGCAATCGTCGCTTTGGCACGTGAGAAGTTCCCCGCCACCGACGGGGCCTTCGAGGGCATGCAGATCGAGTTCTGAACGACACCCTCACCCGTCGTTCCCAGATTTTGCCGGCGGCACATAGGGGAATGGTGAACACCCTTTGGTCGACCATGTCGGGCTGCTCTCGGCGTTCGGGCTGATCGACGCCGGCTACCGTCAGGCTGTTCAAGTAATGGAGGAGGGCGGGCTGGACGGCTCAACCTCTGACCCCGACTTTTTGGTCGCAACAGGTTCCGAAGAACTTCGTGCAGACATACCCGTTTTGCGTCATGATGGAAAACTGAATCCGAACGGGAGGCACATGGCCCAACAGCCGATCGAGCTCATCCTCCTCAAGCAGTGGGCCTCCTACCTCGCTCTCCCCGTCTGGCTGATCGACGATTCTGGGAATCTCCTCTACTACAACGAACCGGCGGAGGCGTTGCTCGGGGTCCGCTTCGAGGAGGCGGGTGAGATTAATGCCGATCAGCTCGCCGAGCACTTCCATACGACCAGGCTTGATGGGAAGCCCTATCCGAATGCTGAGCTGCCAATCGTTGTCGCCTTGGTCGGGCGGGTGCCCAGTCACGACACGGTGCGAGTGAGGGGCCTCGACGGGGTGTGGCGGATTCTGGCGATCACCGCCTTTCCGGTTGAAGGCCAGGGAGGCCGCCACCTCGGCGCCGTGGCCATGTTCTGGGAGACGCACGACTCGTGAAGGTCACCCTGTGGGGAACGCGGGGATCGTTGGCCAGCGGTGGGCCGGACACGGTTCAGTACGGCGGCGACACGGCTGCCGTTGAGTTGCGAGGTCCGGCCGGTGAATTCGTCGTGCTCGACGCCGGTTCGGGGATCCGGCCGATCGGCGAGCAGACGCCGAGTGGGACTAAACGAGTCGACATCCTCCTCACCCACCTCCACATGGACCACATCCAGGGTCTTGGGTTTTTCTCCCCGCTGTTTGACCCCGAGATCGAAGTCCACGTATGGGGTCCGGGTTCGACGACGCTTGGTCTGCGCGAACGGCTGACCCGGTATCTGTCCCCGCCGTTGTTCCCGGTCATGCTGCGCGACCTCCCCGACGTCACGCTGCACGAGATCCGTCCGCCGGCCTCGTTCGCCCTGGGAAGCCTTACCGTGCGCGCCGAGCTCATCACCCACCCCGGACCTACGATGGGATATCGGATCGAATCCCCGGAGTGTGTCCTTGCCTATCTGCCCGATCACGAGCCGGCCCTGGGGGTGGCGGAGTTCCCCGATGTACCGGACTGGACCTCGGGTTTTGAGCTGGCTCACGGAGTCGATGTGTTGATCCATGACGCTCAGTACACCGACGATGAGTACAAGAGTCGGGTCGGGTGGGGCCACAGCACGTTCGATCACGCGCTGGCGTTTGCCGCGCTGGCAAGTGTGAAACAGCTGGTCACGTTTCACCATGACCCCGGGCATTCGGATGAGATGCTGGATCGAGCTATGGCGGAGATGTCCGAGAGTCACGATCTCGAGTTCGAGCTTGTGCCCGGGCGGGTCGGTTTGACGACCTGTGTCGATTAGCGGGACGCGGGTAGCGCCAATCAAGAGGGGCAGATCGAGTCCCTTTTGATCAGAGTTCACAACCTGGTGTCGGAAAGAATCCCTTTACGAATCTCACTACTTGTGACATCGTAGGGTTCGGTACGTAACGAAGGGGATTGGGTTCATCGCGGTGGGAGGCGTGGAACGACGTTACGGATACCCGGACGGTGGGTCCGGGCGTCTATTGTGCCTCCTCGACCCTGAACTGATACAACGGTGCTGTATTGCGCCGCCAAAGGGAGGTCGGTTGGTATGAAACGCAAGTTGACGATTCTTGCGCTCGTGGTCGGCATGGTCGGAGCGTTGCTGGTGACGGCCTCGATAGCTTCGGGAGGAGTCCCAGGTCAAAGACTCGACCTCGTGATGAACGACACTGACGGCGACAAGTTCACGCTGGGTCCGGCTGGGGGGTCACCGGACTATACGCAGGCTCTGAGTAGGTCGGGTTGTCGCGTCAATGATCCTGATCCGAGCGGCCACCTACTTGTCGAACTTTCGGCCGAGGCCAACCGTAATAACCCTGGACCAGGCCTCAAAGACCACATTCTGGGCGTGTTAGCCCAGGGTGAGGGCAATGGGACACCCTGTGCGAGGATCAACGGCACGCAGTTGGACCGCGGTGAGATCCTCAGGATTGAGTTGGCCGGTCTCATCATCGGCCATTGGTATGCCGACCAGGCCCAGTTCGGGATCAAACTGAAGTTCGGGGCGACCGGCGAGATCCAGGCCTTCAAGGATGGATCTGAGATTGGGACGCCTGCAACGTTCGCGTGCTTAGGCAGTGATTGTGGGCCCGACTCGGGCGACGACCGGCATCTGTTCGAGCTGCCGGCTGTTGGTGAAAGCTACCTTTTCGATGCCGTCGAAATCAGCGTCTCTTCTCCAGCCGATGGGTCAGTTTCGTTGCTGGACGACCCCGGGGCAGGGTATGACACGTACTTCACAATGGCCACCGACAGCGAAGCCCCGGTGCTTTCTCTGATTGGAGGCAATCCCCTGATCTTCATTGTCGGCGATGAATTCATCGATCCAGGTGCCGACTTCAGAGATAACTTCGATCCTGACGACATCGTCTATGGGACTTCCACGGTCCCCGTGGACGGTGGCTTGGTGACTACAGCTGGTAACTACACAATCACTTACGAGGCATCCGACACTTCCGGAAATGATGCGATACGAGTGGTCAGGGATGTGATCGTTTACGACGGTGAACTGGACTGCGGTGATACTGCCGAAGCCACAAATGAGGCGGGCTTCACCTCGTTCATCAAGAGGATCTTCACGAGTAACGATGATGTTGCCGCTGGATGTTCGGGACCACCAAAGCCCTACACCATGGACGCGACAACGTTGTTCGTTTCGTTTGATCCGTTCAGTCCCGATATCACCGCCAACTACCGGGGTGACATTGTCTTCGACAGTCGAAGCCCGAGTGACCCGCAGCCGATCCTCCAATACGATCGTGATCTGGACGGACCGGCTCCGCTGGTGGACATGCAGGCCTGCAATCTGCGGCCTGCTGCCGCGATAGAAGAGGGCTTGTTCCCCGAGCTGGCAGGTCCGGATCCGGGTGTTGGCGATGACCTGTTCCCGAGCCTGGTTGGGGTCATTGACACCGACCTGGTTCAGGCCACCTGGTGTCTGGCTGCTATCAACACAACCAGCCTGGGCGCCGGCTCGGTGATCGACGTCTACGGTTCCTTCGGGAACGACGACCCGGTGTTCGGCATCAGGTAGGCGACGGAGCCTCTGAATCATCACTCAACGGATAGCGAATGCCGAGGCGCTCGAAGAGCGCCTCGGCTTCGTTCGTGCGATTTGGCTCGGCATTCTGGCCGGCCGAACGGGCGACATCGGTTGCCAGACGGAGTAGCAAGGCTTCCTCGTAGTCCAGGCCCTGCCGGCGAGCTTCGGCCAATCCACCCTCAACGACTCCTCTTGCCTCAGCGATTCTCCCGATTGCGATCAGGGCAGAGGCACGCGTCCGAGCAAGCGCCGACGCAAGGAGGACAGCGTCGGCTCCGGCCGCCTCCTCGGCGCTTTCGAGGACACCGAGAGCTCCGCCGGGATCGCCCTGGAGGACCCGCAGGCGGGCGAGATAAAGCGCAGCCTCCAGGGTGATAATCGTCTGGCCGAGCGCCTCTGCCTCAGCGTGGATGCGCCTGAGCATGTTGTGGGCCTCATCGTGCTCGCCTCGCTCCGTGAGCAACCTTGCCAGCTGGGTCTCGGCGAACGTGGCTTCTTTCGCCGAACCGGAGGCGCGCAAGACGCGGATTGCCTCTCTCAGTACAGGTTCAGCTTCGTCGAACCTGTACTGGCTCACCAGCACTTCGCCGGTGTTGGCGCCCGCGAAGGCCGCTCCCACATCGTTACCGGCCCGCCGGAAGGCCTCCCGGCTTTTTGCATACCACGTCACCGCCTCGTCCCAGCGACCGTCGAAATAGGCCATGCCGCCCAGGTTGTTCATAATGAACGCAGCCTGAGCCAGATCGCCGATCCGCAGCGAGATCTCTAAGGATTCTGTTCCGTGCACGGCCTTCTGGGGTTCTCCGAGTGCCAGGTGGGCCCAGTCAAGAATTCCGTAGGCGCGGGCCAGCGCTTCGTCCTCCCCGGTCAGACTGGCCAGGTCTGCTGCTTCTTGGGCGTTGGCGAGAGCTTCTCGCGGTCGGTCCTGTGTCATTCGGATGGCGGCCTTGAACGAAATCATCCCGGCTCGGGCCTTGGCTGCTTCGTGGCCGTCGAGGTTCTCCAAGGAGCGCAGACCACGGGTCGTGTCGCCGAGCGCGACGGCGTAGGCACTGGATCGCATCCGGGCCCGGGCTCGCTTGAGGAGCAGGTTAGCTCTAGCGATAGGGTCATCGGCACGGAGTCGGACTGCTCGCCGATAGGCGTCGACTGCGCCATCGTAAAGACCGACTCGTTCGCGCACGTCGCCAAGGGCTTCCCAGACCCCCGCCTTCTCCCGAGCGCTAACTGTCCGCAAACGCCCGGCTGCCTCGAGGGCTCGCTCATATTGGGTGGCTGCATCAACGTTGGCGTAGGCCTCACGAGCATCGTCGCCGGCGATGCGGGCGTAGTGCCAGGTTGGCTGGTATTCCTGGGCCAGCGAGTAGTGAAGAGCAAGGAGGTCGGCGACCGAGTCGGGGTCGTCGCCGGCCAGTCGTTCGGTCGCATGGGCAGCCTTTGCGTGCAGTTCACGGCGACGGCGGTACGAAAGACCCTCGTAGGCCACGTCGCGGATGAGCCCGTGCCGAAATTGCATACGGTCGCCGCCCTCGGACTCGAGGAACCCGACGAGGGAGTCCTGGGCACTCGAATCGAGCTCCAGCGGGTCGTCGCGCAGCACCTCGTTCAGTACCGTCAGACGGAAGCTGCGACCGAGCACGCTGGCGTAGCGGAGCAATTGTTTTGGCAGCGGGGCGAGGGCGTCGATCTGGGCGCTCACCAACGCGTCAAGTGAATCGGGGAGGTCCGCTACGGACTCGGTCTGTCTCACCACCGTGAGGATCTCTTCGAGGAAGAGCGGGTTGCCGCCGGCTCGCTGCACGATCGCATCGATGTCGTGAGGGCGGAGCGGGCTCTCGTCGGTCGCAGCCACGACGATGGACAATGCGTCCTGCGACTCGAGGGGACCAAGGGTGATGATCGGGGTGTCTTCGGGTTCGAAGCCGCCCTCGCTACCGATCCTGGTCGTCATGACCAGCCAGGAATGATCGGCGGTCGCCCGGCTCAGCCGTTGGGCAAGCTCGGTGGAGGCCTCGTCCATCCACTGGCCTTCTTCCAGGATCACGGCCAGCGGGCCCGGTTTGGCGAGTTCCAGAATCCGGATCACGACGCCGGCCAGCCGATCCCGACGGAACTGAGGGTCGATGTCTTGGACCTCGGGGGTTGAGTCGACGTCCACATGGGTCACATCACCGATCAGCGGCAGGAAGGGAAGAAGTTCTTTGTCGAGGCGACCTACCGCTTTGGCCAGTTGACGGACCATTTTCTGTTGCTCGCCGCCTTCAACGCCCAGAAGGTCTCGAATGGGGTCCCGGAACGGCCGGTACGGAGAGGCGGTGCCGTAGGGCTCGGCTCGGACCGTGACGGCCGGTACGTCCGATTCCAGAGCTACTGCCTCCTGGAGCAACCGGGTCTTACCGATGCCCCGGTCGCCAACAATGGCGAAGACACCGCCCGAACCGAGCCGGGCATCCTCCAAAGCGTCGGTCAGCCTGGTGAGCTCTTCGTTGCGGCCCGTGAATGGGAGTTCTTCCCTGGTCCTGGTCGAACGGGTCCCGGTCTCTTCTCCAACTTCGAACGCCTGGACCGGTTCGGCTTTGCCCTTGACCGAGAATGGCTCCAGCGCCCGGGTGGCAAACAGGGTTCGGGAGCCATCGACTACGACGGGTGTCGCGTAGATCTCTCCCGGCGAGGCGGCCGACATGAGACGGGCGGCCAGGTTCACGTCGTCGCCCATGATGGTGTACGTCCGCCGGTAGGCGGGGCCTACGTCACCGGAGAAAACGTGGCCGCGGTTGACGCCGATCCTGATTGGCAATTCGTGGTCTTGACCGACCATCTCCCGCAATGCCAGCAGCATGCGTTCCGAGTCGTTCCCGGTGGCGGTCGGGGCACCGGCGGCGAGGATGATCTTCCCCCCGTCGTCGTAGACGTCTGTGGCGAGGAAGGCCACACCGCGCGGATCGATGGCCTTCTGAACCTGACCGATCAGTTCCGACAGCGCCCGGCTGACTGCTGCAGGGCCCTGCTCCGAAAGAAGGTCATCTACCCCCATGAAGTGCAGAAACGCAACGGTGACCTGGCGGTGTTCGGGTTCGTTGGCTCCTGCCAGGATCGATTCTCGCACGGCCACCGGAATGTATTGCTCGAGATTGCCGGGCGGGGGGCGGACGTCGACGGTGCCCTCATCAACGTCTGGAACGGCCGCCCGGACGAGGAAACCAGGTTCCTTCGGCCGGCCGACGGCCGCCTTGGGAAGAACGGATGCCGTGGCCTTCGATATGACGATCTCGGTTGCCTCGGCGGCCCCCTCCATTTTGACCGTTTCGGTGGCGGCGGGGCCGGTCAGGATCAACTCTCGATGCGAGTCACCGACGAGAAAGAAGTGGAACGCTCCGGAGTGAGCACCGATCGACATGCGCAACGTCATGTTCCCGGCCGAAGTCTTGACCTTGCCCAGTGTGCGTATGGCATGCTGCATTCCCACCGCTGCGTTCACGGCGCGGCGTTCGTGCAGGGGGCCGTCGAAGAGCAATAGGAGGGCATCGCCCCCGAACTTGATGAGCCGGCCGCCCAGCGGGTACGCAACCGCTAGCAAGCCCTTGAAGCATTCCCCCAGGACTTCGGTGACCTCTTCAGCCCCGACCTTCCCGAACCTGGCCAGGCGTTCCGACATCGCCGTGAAACCTGAAATGTCGACAAAGACCATGGTCCCATCGATCTGACGATGGGTAGACGAAGGAGCGTCGGTGTCCCACTGCTGAACCAGGCGCGGCAAGTAGTACTGATAGAGGTCAGTGCTCGCGTCGACATTCTCTTCCACCCCTACGGCCACGACACCCCCCGGTAGGTCGATTTCCGACCATCGCAGTCTATTGAATTCGGTGGTGTTACGGCCGGGCGAATTGCGAGCAGTTCCCGACAAATGGTCGAAACAATTCAAGATCTGCAGCGGGGTGGTCGACATAAAGAGGGGGAGGTTCGCCTTCTTCCTGGTGTGAAACCGCCGAGGTTCATATGATCAAAACCGTGAAACGCAAAGTCCTGGTCGTAGAGGACACCGAAGCGACGTCGAGGGTTGAGGAGCGCACCCTGGATGGGTCCGGCTTCGAGCCGGTCATCTGCACCACCGGGTCCGCGGCCCTCAAGGCGATCGCCACCCAGGATTTCGATCTCGTGGTGTTGGATCTCGCCCTTCCCGGGGTGGACGGCTGGGCGATTCTGGGCCGGCTGAGAGCCGAACCCCGGACCGCTATGGTACCGGTGCTGATCGTCACGGCTCGCGACGACGCCGAGACGCAACAGAGGGCTCGATTGTCCGGGGCGAACGGTTACCTAACCAAGCCTTTCGACGTCGACAGTTTTCGCAGAGCGGTGACCGATCTAGTCGGGGTGGCGTAGGCGGGTCTTTTGCCCCTCAGGCTCGACTCTCTTCGAACCGACCAGCTCCACCGGCTGACGCCGAGGGAAGACGTAAGAAAGTCAGCCCTTCCAGGCCGCTTGCCCCCTGGTGGCCGAGAGAACACCACGAACCGGGAACGAGAAACAAGAAACGAGGAACTGCTTAGGCCGCTTTGACTCGGTTGGGCAGTACCACCCGGAAGCAGGCGCCACCCAGGCGTTCCGATTGCCGATAGGCGGTGCTGCCGTGGTGTGCCCTTGTGATGGCATCCACCACGGCCAGGCCGATACCAGATCCGGGAGTGCTGGCGTTGAAACGATTCGGCCCCCGCTCGAAGCGTTCCCAGATCGCCAACTCGAACTTCTTGGGCACGCCGGGGCCGTTGTCGTGGACCTCTATGGCCAGATCGGTTCCTTCCCGTTTTACCACGATCAGGCTTCTGTCTCCTCCGTAGCGAACAGCGTTGGTCAGGAGGTTGACGATGACCTGTTGAACTCGACCGGCATCGAGGCTGCCCTGAAGGTGGGTTTCAACTTCGATGGTCAGAGATGTGGTCTTCTGCTCGACTGATCTCACGGCGCCCTTGACCAGATCGGCGATCGAGACCAGGGATTCCTTGAGCGTCAACTCGTCGGGTGATCCTCGAGCGAGAAGGATTAGATCTGACACGATCTGGGACATGTGCCGGGCTTGTTCATGGATGACTTCGGTGAGTTCACGAGTCTCCGCTTCATCTATCCCTGCCTCCTCGTCGGTCATGACATCGAGGAACCCGACAATGGCGGTGAGGGGCGTCCGCAACTCGTGGGAGATCGACGACACTAATTCGGCACGCTGCCTTTCGACCAGCTGACGGTTTTCGCCAATCGCCACTCCCTGTCTGATGATGACCAGAACTCCGACGGATAGGGTGGCGTAGAGAACGATCCTGGCATTAGTCGTCAGCTGCGACGCTTGCATCTCGATTATCAGGACAATGACCAAGATCCCCGCCGCGGAGTAGGGCGCCACCATCGATATCAGGGAAGCCCTGCGATCCGCATAAGCTCGGGGTTTTGGCTGTCGGTTGGCGTTGCTGGCAGCGGCCACGTATGCGAGGGCCGCAAGGAGAAACATGACGTAGTTGGGTTCGGCCTCGCCGAAGGTCTGACCGAAACCCGATTTCAAAAGGGTCAGATCCGCCAATGACTGAACCACGATGCCGACCCCGAACAACATGAGCCGAAGGTCGAACCGGTAGCTGCTGCGGCGCACCGTCACGATGACCACGACCATCAAGGCAGCAACGTCGAGAATCGGGTAGATGGATCCTGCCCACCTTTCCCACGCATTCGCCTGCGCGAAAGCAGCGATGAGCTCGTCGAGAAACAGCACCCACATCACGACGGCAAGTGAGATGGCGCCGATCGCGCTGTCGAGGTAGATACGGACCCGCTGTGGTTTGCTGGTGCTGAGATGGGGCAGTGAGCCGAATCCGGCGAGAACAAGGGCGTACCCGGCGATAACGATGATATCGGGAGGTCCAAATGCCGGTATCGGGCCGAATGCCACGTCCAGGATCGCAATGGTGAGAATGCCAACCCCAACTACCAGGAAACCCATTCCGATCAACCGCCAGGCCCGGCGGTCGCGACCGTCCATGTGGCGGGAGGACCGCACCAGCAGAATGCCTACGGCCCCCACTCCGATCAACATACCAGGTGGGCCGATCGCGTCCTTTTGCGCAGGGATGGTTATGACCGCTGCGCATGCCAGGGTGAGCGCCACCAAAACAAGAGCGACGCCCCATCGGAATCCCGTTGGGACGGTGCCCCTGAGAACGGTTCGATAACGGGGGGCCGTCGATTGCATTCGCAACAGATATCGGCAGGTCAGGACCAGGAACTGAAGGGGTTGGTCTTGCCGGGCGCTCGACGGTGTTTCAGGCGCTCTTGGCCGCGGGCTGCGCTGTTTCTTCGGTCAGATCCACGATTACTCCCGGTTCGTCGACAACTTCTGGCACGTGTCGGGCCATAGAATTAATGAGCGCGCGTATCTGATCATCCGTCTGATATAGCGTTTGCGTGAAGCGAATCCCGCCCTTCCCGCGCGGCACGGCCGGAAATGCCGACGTATTGGTGTAGAAACCGTCCTGCATGAGCCGCTTCGCCAAGTTGATCGCTTGGTCGTGGCGACCCACCCGAATGAACCAGATTGGGGTCGGGTCGAGGGACACGACCGGAAGCTGATGCTCGACCAACAGATCTCTGACGAAGTCGATTTGGCGGATCAGCTTGGTTTGGCGCTCCGCCTGCTCGTCGGACAGGTGGATTTCGGCCGCGGCGACGGCAGCTCCGAGTTCGGCCGGATGGATGGGCCCGGAGAAGGTGAGCGTGCCGCCGGTGAGCCAGACCCGTCGGGCGGTCGCGGGATCTGCGAACAGAAGCGCGGCGCCCCCGGTACCGAACGACTTCGCCAGCGAAACCACTATCACCATGCGCTCATGCAGTGGGGTCTTGTCGAGCACATAGCCCCGCCCGTGTTTCCCGCGCCATCCGAAACCATGGGCATCATCCAGATAAACATGCAGAGCCGGGTGGCGATCCAGCAGGTCGGCGATCGTGTGTACCGGGGCGACGTCCCCATGCATTGAGTAGATCCCGTCGGCCATATACCAGATACGGCAGACACGGTTGGATTCGGCCTTTTGGATGGCTGACTCCAGCGCAGACATGTCGTTGTGAGGAAGATCGGTGACAGACACTCCCCTTCCCCGCAGGACATCTGTGGCGAGGCGTAGTGAAGCATGAGACTGGGTGTCGATCAGAACAACATCGTCCGGCGAAACGAGAACAGGGAGGGCCGCAAGGTGGCCGAGCGTGGTAGTGGCCGGGAGAACAATGTGCCCCGTCCCAAACATTTGGGCGAGCCGGTCCTCGAGCAATGTGTAGAGATCTATTGAGGTGTAGGCGGTCGAAGACGAGAAGACCGGCCCAAAACGTCGAATCGCATCGATAGCTCCCTGCTTCAGTCGTGGATCGACATTGAGGCCCAGATAGGCGCAGGAACCGAAATTGACCAGGGGTCGGCCGCCCAAGGTGATGGTGTCGCCCGCCGAAGCTTGGTCGTCGACGCGGAGGCGGATGACGCCGGCCTCGACACCATGTCCCATCGACGTCTCGATCAGGTCGAGGACTCGCTCATGACGCAAGCCGCTTCTGGACATTCCCTACCTCTTCCAATCCGGATTGAGTGAAGGAGAGTCCTCCACCCTGCACCGGGGAGCGCGACAATAACGGTTCGGATGGTGCATGCCACCGGTTCCTTCTAAGTCGAAGGGCGGATTTCTTGCATAACGAGTCCTGTTCCATCCGGCCCGTGCATATGTCCCAGGATTTGGCTGGCTCATCTGGAGGGGATGGTCAAAGTGGTTGATCTAGTGTGGCCATCGAAAGGAAGCCATGGACCGCATCGCCAGATTCCTTGTTGAGCACTCCAAGCGAGTGCTGGCGATCACCGGGATCATCACCCTCGTCTCGTTGGCCATGCTGTTCCGGATGTCGTTCAACGCCGACGTGTCCAAGTTCATCACTGAGGGGAACGAAACGGGTGAGGCCTGGGTCGCCCTGCAGGAGAAGTACGAGACGGGTGACCCGATCAACGTTCTGGTCTCGGCACCGGAGGGTCGCAGCCTGCTCGAGAAGGATCTCCTGGTGGCAGTGGGCGAACTTCGAGACACGTTGGCCGGTATCGAGGGTGTCGGCCAGGTTGGTTCGATCATTCCCGAGGTCAACCCGCTCACCGGTGCGCCATTGACGGCGGACCAGATCGCCCTTGTTCCCGAGCAGGTAATCACCGATCTCCTCGGACAGAATCCCCTGGCCGATCTACTGGTCAGTGATGACGGCCGAAGCACGCTGATGCTGGTCGTTCCGCTCGGCGATTCGCTGGCAGTGGCGCAGGCGGTGAACGATGTGACTGCCCCCGACGGGTTGGAGCTGACCCTCTCGGGCAATCCAGTCATTTTCGCCTCGATGCTCGACAAGATGAGCTGGTTCCTCATTGTGATCCCGCCGGTCATCGTCCTCTTATTACTGGCCGTTTTCTACGCCAACGTAGGCGACCGCAAACTCACCATATTCGCGGTGTTTCCCGCCCTACTCGGCTCGGTGTGGACGTTCGGGTTCATCTTCGCCCTGGGACGAGAAGTCGACATTGTCACCATCCTGGTGCCGATCTTCGTGATCGTGATGGGCTCCGCCGACGGTCTCCATTTCGTCACCCATTACCAGGAACAGGTCGACCGCACCTCCGATGAAGTCGATCGGGTCACGTCGACACTCCGCCAGGTCGGGGTTCCGATGATCCTCACCACCATCAGCACCGCCGCCGGGTTTCTGTCGCTGATATTTGCCGGCGTCGCACCGATCGCCCAGCTGGGATCCTTCACAGCGGCCGGAATCGTCTTCGCCGGCATCATCTCGTTCTTCTCGCTACCCGCTTTGCTCAGCCGGATTCACGTCGAACCGAAGCACCGCACGGCGCTGCTCGGCCCCCGTCTCACGTCTGCCGTCAAAGAGCTGGCCAAGCGGCGGTGGGTAGCGGCGGTTCTGGCCGGAGTCCTGATTGCCTTTTCCGGCGTCTTCATCCCGCAACTGCAGGTCGACGGCGATCAGCTCATCTATTTCAAGAAAGACGACCCGGTCCGCCTCGGATTTGAGAAGACCGCGGAACTCTTCGGCGGAGCAACCCCTCTGATCGGTGAGTACGCCTACGATCGGGCTGACGGCTTAGCCGGTCTCGCCCCCGTCGCGGAACTCTCGAGGGAGTTCGAACAGCTCCCGGGTATCCGGACCATTTTCAGCCTGGCCGATCTACAAGGGGTGGTCCCGGATGATCAGCTTCTGGGGGCACTTAGCGGGGAAACACCCTTGCCGCTCGGTCAGATGGCATCAGAGGACGGACTCCGGTTCATGCTGTTGCCGGGTGCCTTCGAGACCGTAGATCTGCAGGGATGGCTCGATTACGCCGACGATAAGAAGGAGATCCGGATCCTGACCGGTATGCCCGTCATCTGGGATGAAGTGGCCCGGTTGGTCCTGCGAGCCCAGTTCATCTCCCTGGCCGTCGCCTACGGTCTTGTGACCCTGATGCTGGCTTTGGCCTATCGCAAGTGGCGCCAAACCGTCGTGAGCCTGGTGCCGCTGTTGCTCACCAGTGCCATGTTGTTGGGGTTCATCGCGGCTTCAGGCATTCAGCTCAATCTGGTGACGGCCGTCATCTCTTCAATCGTTATCGGGGTCGGCATCGACTACGCCATTCACTTCGTGGCGGCCATCGATTTCGCTCGTGGAGAGGGGAACGGGTATGTCCTGCGAGCCGTCGACCGGGCCGGCCGACCGATCATCGCCAACGCCCTGGGGATCGCCGTCGCGCTCACCGCGCTCTGGCTGTCGCCGTTCCGTATCCATCCGCACATCTCGATGATCATGTGGGTGTCGATGACGACTGCTGCTTTGACGGCGCTGGTCATCATTCCTGCTTTGCTGCCCCGGGAAGGTGTCATGGAAGCCTGAGACCGGCCTAGTCCGTCAGCGCCTTTTGGCCTTCAGCGGACCGCAACCATTCGATGGTCCTGCGGAATCCCTCGTCGACCCCGATTGTCGGGGCAAAACCCAATTCATCCTCGGCCTTTTCTATCGGGTAGCCCTGATCGCGGGTCATGGCATACACAACCTGCCGGGTGAGGAGAGGCCGGGTTTTGATACGGAACAACGAGTAGGCGGTCTCGAGCCCGAATGCGGCGAGGACGGCCACCGGCGTGGGGATGTTTCTCGGACGCGTACTTGCCCCCAGTCCGTCCGCAAGCGTGAGCAGTGACTCCCTCCACGTGATGTTCGACGGATCTCGCAGGTTGTAAGCCTGTCCGATCGCGGCGGGTTCCGAAGCGGCCGAGATCATGCCTTCTATCAGGTCGTCGATGTAGATGAGTCCGGCTCGCGCCCTTCCCTTGGCGAGAAACGGCAAGTCGCCGTCCAGGAGGAGACGGCTCAGACCGACAGTGAAGGTGAAACTGCGCGGTCCGAAGACAGTGACTGGTCGGATGATCGTGGTCGGCAGGCCGAATTGATGGAGGTACTCATCGACGAGTCTCTCGCTCATGATCTTGGAGCGGTTGTAGTTGTATCCGACGTCGCGCAATGGGTAGGACTCGTCGACCGCCGTTCGTGGATAGCCGTATACGTCGGAGGTGCTGACATGGACGAACCTCTGAACCGTCCCTGCGTCGACAGCCGCCTGGAGGAGGTTCTTCACCCCGCTCACATTGGCCCGTTCGAAGTCGCTCCATGGTCCCCAGTCGGCCGCCAGCGCCGCGCAGTGGAAAACCACGTCCGCCGCCGACATGGCGCGCGCCAGTGCGGGAGAATCGTCGAGTTCGCCCCGAACGATGTCCAGAGGGAGGCCGTCCAAGGGGTCCAGGTTGCTGGAGGGGCGCGCCAGGATCCGTACCTGCTCGCCTCGTTCAACGAGCATCCTGGTGAGCTCTCCGCCTATGAAACCACTTGCGCCTGTTACCACAATGGTCATGGTCTAGCCCGCTCCTCTTGGGCAGCCTAGGAGGAGAGTGGCGCTGGCTGCAGATCTTGGCGCTTGATGACGGGTCGGTTGTTCGTGCTGGGCGCGCGTCTTCAAGCTGCTTGCGCGATTCCGGGCTGGGAAGCCTGATATTGATTCAGGGCGTCCGGCGGTCCGTCTCCCCGGGACGCGTGGGATGCTTCGTTTCATCTCTGTGAACCCGGAAATCGTCGCATCAAGGAACGACAGGGGAATGGGCAAGCAGTGAGCCCGGTGAGAATCGAACTCACGACCTTGGGATTAAGAGTCCATTCAGGGGGTTCCGGCTCCATGGGCAGATCCGGCAAATACTCTTATAAACGTTGATGTTTTGGCTTGCAGCAGCTCGCGATATTTCGCGTCGTTTTCGGTTCTCCCGCGCCCAGTCGCGGCCCAGGAGTGTGAGTGATGTGTCGCGTCGATTAGTCGTCCACCTCGGCGACGAAACACCTCGTGCGCCTGAATGGGTGATCCTGCCTAGAAACGAACGCCCACCAACACCCAACACCCAACACCCAACACCGGAGACTGAGCGACAACCGACCAGACAAGCGGGGTTAGGAGTCGCCATTCCGCGTGGTCGACAGTCTGAACAGCAATCGAGTGCCAATACCGGACTCATGTTTGGTGATCGGTGTGGCTATTCCCTTTTGTCGACGGGTGTGGCACAATTGTGGCCATGTCCAGTGAATCGTTGCGTACAGTCCGGGACCACTTCTCGGAGTTCATCGACCGAGTGCAAACCCACCATGAACGGGTGGTCGTCACCAAGAACGGCACACCCGCTGCGGTGCTGATCAGCCCTGATGATCTTGAGTCACTCGAAGAAACGCTGGCCATGCTCGGCGACTCCGAGGCGGTGGCGGAGTTGGTGGAGGCGCACCGCGCCTACCTGGACGGTGACGTGGTCCGCGGCGTCGAGGCCGTCCAAGCCCTGCGCCCTCGGTGACCACCGGGCGATACGAGATCGTCGTGACCGCACCGGCGGCCCGGACGATCCGAGAGTCCCTTCCGGAGGCGGTGGCGTTCGCCGTGATCGACCTCATCACCGGTCCGTTGCTGGACAACCCGAGACGAATCGGTGCTCCGCTGCGGGATGAGCTGGCGGGGGTTTGGAGCGCCCGAAGAGGTACCTATCGGGTTCTCTACCGTATTGACGACGATCGGCGAGAAGTCATCGTTCTCCGCATCGGGCATCGCAGAGACGTCTACCGGCCGGACTGATATTCCAGCGCTCACTTATGCGCTCCTTGTCCCGTTATCTGGAAAAGCCGACGTTGGATAGCGCCTGGATAACGGACACACCACATCCCCGCGAAAGCCCAAATGGATTACAGGCATATTCGGTGATCTGAGGTGGGAGAGACCAGACGACCAAAGCCTCTGGTAGTGGTTGCCGGGGCGGAGCATGATGGGAATTGAGACGTGTGCGCTGTTCAGCGGATACGACGACCACCGTGTCTTGGCCCTTTGAAGGGTGGCCGTCGTGGGAAAGCGGTTGTCGAGTTCACTGGTTGCGCTGGTTCTTGTGTGCGCCGGGTGCGGTCAAGGCGACGGCGCGGGGATCTCCGCCGCCTCCGGAGTTTGGTGGGCCCGTTCTGGTCGTCAGCAACTACGGGGTATGTCAGATCAGCCCGGACGGCACTGCGACCCTGCTCGTCGACGGTGCTGTGGCCTACGCCGTCGACGACACCCAGGGCGGTCTGGTGTTCCAGCTCGAGCGGGGCCGGGCGGGAGGGGTCGCTCCGGGCGACCGGTCAACGGTGATCTGGTGGGTGCCACAGGGGGCGAGCGCACCCCAGGAGCTACTGGTCCCGACACCCGGCTCAGGCCACCGACTGACGCTCCACGACGTGTACGCCACCGGCGATGGTTTCGCCATCCTCTACACGCGCCACGAAGGTTCAATCCCCGACGTCGACATGATCGATACCCTGCGCCGTGTCGAGGTTCCCGACAGCATCGTGACGGTGCTCTGCTCCCAAGGAGCCTTCGAGTAGGGTTGTGGAGCTTCGAGCGGATCGCCAGAAATCTCAATGAATACGGGCATATTGATGGTGGGCCCGGTGAGAATCGAACTCACGACCTTGGGATTAAAAGTCCCCTCAGGGGGTTCAGGCCTCATGGGCAGATCCGGCAAATACCCTTATGAACATTGATGTTTTGGCTTGCAGCAGTTCGCGATATTTCGCGTCGTTTTCGGTTCTCCCGCGGCCCAGTCGCGGCCCAGGAGTGCGAGGGATTGTGTCGTGTCAATTAGTCGTCCACCTCGGCGACGAAACACCTCGTACGCCTGAACGGGTGATCCTGCCCAAGAACGAATCCCTTTCCATGCCTTTTCGTTCGGTATAGCATGTGTGCTATGTCGTGGGGTGAGGTGGAACTCGAGCCGGAGGTTCGGGATTGGCACCTCTCCCTCGGCGAGGATGACCAAGCCCGTGTGCGGTTTCACATCGATCGGCTGGCCGACCAGGGTCCGCTGCTTGATGAG
>JAOTUY010000004.1 GCA_029863625.1 Acidimicrobiia bacterium | reverse complement strand
CAACGGTCTGGCATGTATCGATGGTGAGAACGGCTTGGACGGTATCGATTGTGAGAACGGCTTGGACGGTATCGATGGTGAGAACGGCTTGGACGGTATCGATGGTCTTGACGGTGCACAAGGCCCTCCCGGTCCGGTTGGTCCCGCTGGTCCGGCTGCTGTCACCATGCGAACCGGGACTTTCAACATACCGCGGGAGTTCTCGGGCAGGATGTCGGCAACGGCTTTCTGTCTGCCCGGCGAGGTTCTCACGGGAGGCGGCCACCAGTACGCACCGAACACCGCCTATTTCCCGCTGCGAATTGAGGCCAGCTACCCGAGCTTCGACGGCTCTGTGTGGTCGTGGAATGTGGGAACCGAGTTCTATTCGAGCTACGGGGGTAACCCAACCGATCAATTGATTGCCTATGCCCTGTGTGCGCCTGGAGCCGCATAACACGGCAACGCCTTCGAGCAGACAAACTGGTCCATACCTCATCGGCTGGTCCATACCTGATCAGTGATTTGGAGGTGTCTGGGGAGGGTTCGTATCCCGCCCTAGGGACGGCCCTGAGAGGCAAGGGTTGGGTCCCGGGAGGTCGAAGACCCGAACCTCTGTCCGACCTCCGCCAACAGCATGAAGTTCGGGTGGGGGGTGAAGGTCACATCACCCGTGATCGTGACCGGTGGGACGCTGATCGCCACCACCACCACCGGAACGGCCATGACTACTCGCTAGCCGATACGTGTCCGCGTTGGGTTTGGCCGTTGCCGTTCAACCGGTAGGCGTGACGGATCGGATATTCAGTCTGCAAGGCGGCCACCAACAAATTCAGGTTGCCGATCGCGGCCTCCAAATTTTCGAATCGGAACTCGTGGTTTTCTTTCAGGCATTTGACCTTGGTTTCGATCCGATCTATCCCGTTGATCATCGCCGCTCGAACACCTGATAGACTCCCCTCAACCAGTCTGGCTGCCCGGCATACTTTTTCCCGTAGGCGTCTTCGATCGTGTCTCGCATCTTCTCAGCACCGGCATCCAAGCCGCGGGGGTGGGCTGCTTTGGCGCTCCTTACCAAGATTGACAACCACGGATGGTCCGCCGTATCAACAAATTTCCAAAACTCTCTTCGCGGTTCTGCGTCACCAGGATCAGCCAACGCCGTACCAGCAAGCTCGAAGAGTTGTTGAGCTACCAGATCATCTTGGTATTTGAGTTTTTCGTTTCTCATTAGACGAAACCCGCCTCTCTAGAGTGGGCGGCACGCCGTCGCATCGTCGCCCTCTTCCTGGCGTCCACCAACAACGCGGTGTTCTGTTCGATGTCACCCGGCAGGTTGGCAGCGAACGCGCGGGTCAACCGGATCGGTTCCTTGACCTCTTCCCAATCCTGACCCAACGTCAACGCTTCATCGACATTGCCACCTTGAGCGGCGAACCCTTTGAGGATGGTTCGAGCGATTTCGTTGGAGGGATGCTGATCGCACCAGCGGAACACTTCCCGCCATCTGGTCGATGACTCCGGCCACAACAAGGCTTCCCCGACCATCCTTAGGATGGCTGCCTGTTCACCGTCGGGTGCCGGAATGTTGAAGTATTTCATGGCCGGTCCATGTATGCGGCTATGTCGGCAGACGTGAACGCCCCATCCGGACCAGACGCTTGAGCCGATTCATAACGGGGATCGGCATAAATTTCGGCGAGCAAAACCGAGTCGCCTTGCCGGATCGCCCTTTGCACCAGCCGATGGCCGGACCATAACCTTTCGTCCTTGCCGACCCCCAGGTTGTCGAGTCGGGAAGGTAGCTCGGTCTGCTCGGCCTCTTCGAAACGGGAACCCGGCTGGTTGACCGTCTGCTTAGCCGCTTCCTCGGCGGCCTTCCGTTTTTGCTGCGCTTGTTCGGACAGTTGACGGCCAGCAAAGTTTCGGCTGTCCCATTCGATCAGCCCTTGCGCGTCCCACTCCTCGATCTGTGCTCTATCACCACGAGCGACCGCCCGCTGGAACTCTTCAGAGTCGGTCTTGATCTTCTCGCTCATCGTCTTCTCCCTCTCAAATATTGGTGGAAGGGCACCGACCAAGCCGATGCCCACCACCGGCTCTTGAGGTATTGCAGCCCTCCCCGGGACAGCCCTCAAAATGCTGTCACGGTCATCCACTGTCCCGTCGGGCGGTTGCGGAACAGGATCGACACCGGCACCTTATACGTCCCGTTTCCAGAATTAGAGAAACGGTTTGGGCGCTCATAACTGCGGTCCGCTTGCTGGCCCAAGCCGTTGCCATGTGCTCGGTAATGCCGGTTCGCCGACCCAGAACAGCACGCTGGTTCCGACCTGGGTTATTAAGGGCCGCAACCTCGAATAGCACCCACGTGCAGCTCAAGAAGCTACCGGCAGCCGATCAGTGAACTGTTGGATTGGGGTCGTTCGCCTCTGTTCTTGCCATCACGGCAACCCATATTGTTCGACGAAGAGTTGTTCGGATGTTGGGACGCGACCGCTAGACACGCTCTGCAGCTAGCGGATTGTCGCACTGGATCACCTTGGTGTCCGCGACTAAGCCACCCCAGCGTGCATCTGACGGCAGCGCGAGGCTGGGAGAAGGGGTCGTGGTTGGTGCCAATGGTGTGAGGGGTTTGCAGCAAACCGTGGCGATCGGTGTGGTGTTGGCTTTGGTCGTTGTGGCTTGCGGGAGCGGTGACGGTGGCCCTGCGGTGACCCTCGTTGAGACGACCAGCCCGCCAGACGGCGGGACCGGCGAGGGGCTCGTTGTTCCCGAACCTTCGGCTCTGATCATCGATGAGGACCCTGCCAGCCCGGTAGCGGCCACCGTGCTGTATGAGCCGGGTGATCACCTGATCGAGAAGGTCGAATATATTGGTCCGAAACCGTCGAGCAATCTTCCTCCCACGGGGGCTTTGGTCTATTTGGTGGGTTTCGACGAGGCGATACGGATCGATTCTGATTCTGCTGGGCGCCCGGCGGTCATGTATTTGGGTCCGCTCGGGGAACTACGTTTCGGCTTCACAGACGACGTGCTGAACGTTCAGCATGTCGCTTTGGACGGGACAACATCATCCGAGAACTTCCCTCTGGCGGCCGGCGGGGACACCGCTTCTGAGTCGCTCTCTGATCTGGGTGCGAACGGGGTCGTGTCGGAGGGTTCCTTGTCTGCCGGATTGTTTGCGTTGGCTCGTGGGCCGGGCGCTGCCGTCCGGCCGGGAACCGGCCACTTTGCGAGAGCTGACGAACCAGGGGGCTCCTCCATCGAGGTGCGAAGGGCGGCCTTCTTCGATGTGGTTGTGACGAGCGAGGAACTGTTGCCGGACGGCCTACAGCCGCCCTTTGCCAAGACCTCTGCGTGCTATACCAGCCGGGGCGAAACATTCTTCGAGTGCCGTTGGTGGCGTCAACCGCTCACCTCGCACGACTTTGGCCGCACTGACCGGATCGTGGTAGCCCATCAAGCGGAGGAGTTCGTCGAGGGGCTCACCCCAACTCTATGGCCCAGCCTGCAAGCGTGTAAGGAAGCCTTCGGTAACGACTGGTGGGCGGCCCCATCTCCAATGGATGGGTGGGAGCGAGCCGCCCGCGTCGCGGAGGGGGCCGCGAATGTTTTCAGCTCCACCCTTGCTACTGGCATCTATTACTTGTTGGCAGCAAAGGCCGAAGAAGCTGTCGTGCTCGGTGGCGCGTCCGTCCTCGGTGGTGGGGCTGCCGCGGTAGCTGTTCCCGAGCTGGTGGCCGGTCTTGCTGCCGCGGCCACCGTGGCGATCTTTTTTTGGGCTGGCAACGCGGTGGGGGAGCTGGTCTTCGGAGAGGAAGAACCAGACTGCGACAAGATCCTGCGACGCGTTTCGAACATCAGCCGGTTCGCTCAGTCCACCCAGGACGCCGGTTTTACCATTGAGGTCTGTGTGGTTGTTCCCCCAGGTTGGACGGTGGACGCAGACTGCAAGGACGTTGGCCCTTACCTGCCCTTCAGTGATGAAATGCTCATCGAGCCTGGTAACCCCGACACGCTCGATCGGAACCGCCTCCCCACCGTCGAGTTCGTGATGTCCCCGTCGCCGGGGGTTGTCAGCGGTCGGATAACCGACGCCGAGAGCGGTGACCCGGTCGAGGGCGCCGGAGTCGTCGTGGTGCCATCCAATTTGGAGAACATGCAGACCACCAGCGACGGGGCAGGCAGCTTCGAAATCACCGACGTGCCCGCCGGGCCAAGTTTGGTTGTGGTCAACGCCACGGGGTTCAACCAAGCCACGAAGGAGATCCAGGTGCAATCCGAACAGGCTACCGAGGTGACTATCACCCTGGAGCCCGTGTCGTATCCATGGACGTTCGAGGGCACCGGCACAAGAACGCTAACGGCCAGCACCAACTTCGGCATCAACGGCTCAGTGACCGACAAATCAACAGTCGAGATTGTGATCATGCTTGAAGACGGCGGGAAAGCAACCGGGACGTTCACCTTCCACCGGGAGCTTGTGTACGACTGCACTCAAGAGGAAGGTCGGCACGGAAATGTCTTCGCCAGAGACCGGGAACAGGAGGTCGTCTGGGAGGGCACCCATGAATGGGAAGGCACCCGCGATGAGGGGACGTTCACACTGTTACCCGGATCGACCGCTGAACTTACCGGCTCCTACAACGCTGCAACCATCTCGGGTTTTCAGACCCAGGAATACACAATCCCCGCCAAGGATGAATGCGATGGGACGCGGGAAGACCGCAGAGACCTCGAATTCAAGGACATTCCCATTCAACGCTAAGGCGAGCAGCCTGGTTGGTCACACGCGCAACCGTTGACCAACCTCGCAGCCACCCCGTCCACCACCAAAACGGCGAATTACACAAACACCCCACACCCGGTACCCCACCACCCACACAAAAACCATCAACAAAACCATCCCGCCCAACCATACCCATACCCGTACCAGCAACAGCCGACCGACGGTGGTAACCCGCCGTCCCGTCCTCACGTACGGGACTGACCCTGTGTGGGTTTTCCGGAGTGGTGGTTGTGGTTTTGTCGCTGTAGCTTGTTGTTTCGGGTCCTTGTGGGTGGTTCGTGATTTCGCTGGTTTTCCGTCGGTGTTGTTGCCGGAGGATGTACCAGAGATGTTGACTACCTTCCTAACCTGATCATCTTCAGAATTCGAACGTGACCTCGCAGTCGTAGCCAAGGCTATTCAGGAACAAAACGAGCATCTTTTCAGCGTTCCGGGCAGTGGCCTGTTTGATGCCCGTGTCTAGGGCAGTCTGCTTCACGGCCGCCAACGCAGCGTCCTGCATTCTCGTCCATTCCTCGGCTGTGATTGCCTTGTAGAGAAGCGGGTCTTTGACATCGCTCTTGACGATGTCGCCTTCATCTATATCGTTTTTCATCATGAACGAGTCCTCGGGAAACATGATGGCTACTGACGGCCTGTTGCCCGAATCGTCGATGGTGATAGCCGCCTGGTCGAAGTCGACGCTGCCGGTCACGACCGCATTGACATAGACAGCTCCTTTGGTTCTCTTCCTGTCCGGAATGAACCCCAGGACTTTCCGCGTTAGCGTCTCCTCGTAGTACTCGGTGATGTGGTACTCCACTGTCGACAGTTGCGAAATCTCCTTGATTTCATTGACGTTCACAGTCGTTGTGCTATTGGCGTCGGGCATCACCCACCAGGTAACACCGGCGGTGACGGCTACAAGAACGAGCGCAGCAAGAGCGGTCACGAGGCCGGCATAACCAGATTGGGGGCCAGTTTGGGGGCGAGTTTCCGAGAGTCGCATTGACAGTCCTCCTGTCCACGTCGTCCCGGCCCGCACGCCCTCTGTAGTCACGATCGCGCTATAGGTGGTTGTGGTCAAGGGCTAGCCGTTGGATGGCTAGCGGAGTGTCAATCCGTGTCATGGCTGTCCAGGCGTGTCAACTCTTCCTCGGTTGATTTCTTCTGGCCTATGACCGGGAAAGGCCCACACGGTTCCGTGGCTCCTACGTACGGGGATAAGGCCACGATCAGCCGGTGAGACACATGACCCTCGTAGCTGGTGCTGGTCGAAGGCGGTGATGCCGCTGAAGCTCAGATGACACGTTGGGCAGTGACATTCGCGGCGTCCTGTCCATTCACGGTCGCAACCCGAGCAGGTCGCGGTGCCCCAATCCCTTGGCTCTGGTGATTCGGGTTGGGGCTGTCCGGGGAATCCGCGCAGTTCCCGGGCGGTCACACAGTTCGGGCAGCCGCAAAGCAGGAAGGAACCGGTCGGTGTGTCGTTCATGACCACCCTCCCGATGATCGGGCTGCGTTGATTTTGCACTTCAGCGTGTGATGCGGTGCTGGTAGTCCACACCGCCAGCAACTCGTGTACACACCGAAATTCCATGCACGAATTTGCGCCGTTTGCCAGTGAAGATCGTGGTCGGCTTCGGCCGCGCCGAGTGTTTCGATCACGAGCCTCTCGGGTGCGTCCTCCGGTTGCGAATTAAGCGAAAAAGGCGCATTAAAGGTCAAAGCGAACCCTTTTCTTCGCTCACTTCGCTTTCTTCGCCACGCCAGAAGTAGACGATGCGGGGCCGGCCTTGACCTCTGCCCCCAAAACCCCGCAAAACCCCCCCGAAAACATTGGGAGTCAATACTCTGGTCAATATTGACCTGACCTTGACTTGACTCGGGTTATGAGTGGTCAAGGTCAAGGGTCCCCCCCATAGGGGGACCTTGACTTGACCTCAACCTTGACTTGAAGGGTTTCTACGTGGTTGGAGAGTATTTCCACGGGTTTCCCTTCTTGTCGTCCTGCTGGATGGCCCCGATGGCTCCGAGCGCATTCACAAGGGTCTGCTTGCCCCACATTCCTCCGTCGTCGGTGTAGGCAACCGTGGCGGTGAGCAGATTCCCGAACGTGTGCCAGACTCCGTAGCCGAGAGTCTCGAAGATGTCCCGCAAGATCTGGGCGTTATCCCCTTCACTCGCGGCAACCCGTTTCGGTTCCCGTCCCTTTTCGCAGGGTTCCCAGGGCATCAACTCGCCATGACGGATCGCCGCCGGGATCGCCGTCCGGTGTTTTCGTCCGCGAGCCGGGCGGAACGGGTCGATGTTCAAGATGATGTTGGTGTCATCAATCGGTCGCAGGTAGTAACCCATTTCCGGCCACCGGATCATCAACCGCGACCCGGCTGGCCTTCGGGCAACTTTCGCTTGTAGTTGCGCGTGCGGAGCGTGAGCCTCAAGGGACATCGCCGCGCCCGATATCGCTCGTATACGGTCGAGGGCGGTCAACAGGTCCCGAGTGTCCCGCTCATCGGACTCGGCCCCGCCGTGAAGTTTGTAGAGGGGGCCGGCGACAATCAACTGTGGGACGTACTCCGCCACGAGGTCATCCAGAGATGTTTGGACGGTGACCTCTAGCCCTTCGGGTTCGTTGACGACCCACAACCAGTCCGAGGTAGGTTTCCCCAACGCCTGACACACCATCGTGATCGTGTCGGAGAGTTCATCGTTCGGGTTCTCTGCGTCTATCAACAAGGTCCGGACCGGTTCCATCGCTTCCCCGGTGAAGGGGTGTAACCCGAGTGCAGCCCCGACCGCCATCTGAACCTGCCAGACCGATTTGCCGACGCCTTCGCTAGATACCCACAAAGCTCGCTCCATCGGGCGGATGAACCCGGGGATAAGGAACCCTCCGCTGGTCTCGGCCGCGTGAGCAAGAAACTCGTCAACCGACCAGTGGGCGAGCACTGACCGTTCGGGTGTTTGCTCGCCATCCCCACGAGGGATTTCGTCGAGCGGCTCCACGGTGCGAACGATCTCGCGGATAGCTGCCAGCCGTCATATCGTTCATCGTGTGCTCCGCAATTCGTCGAGCACCTGCTGGTAGGTCGAGCGCCACGGCTCGGTGGGTTCCCGACTCCCAAGCTCCCAGCGAGCCACGCTGGCACGATCCACACCAACCGCCTGAGCAACGTCCTGCTGCGAGAGGCCGACGGCAAGGCGCAAGGCCCGGCAGACAGATGGCGACGGCAGATCGACCTTCCGGTGCTGGGCCATCCGCTCCCTGATGGTGGCAACTGGATCTTTCATTCCCCCCAGTGTGTCACGCCAGCGGTACCTGTTCCAAGGTCACCAAGGGGGAGGTTTTTATGACATGTACCCCTAGTACGTCATGCCAGTAGATTTCCTGGCACGCATCCGGTACGCTATGAAAATGGCATCCGCAAGAAGCTCAGAGAAGGGCCGACCTGACGACGGTGAAAAACGGTGGGTGGTCGCGTTCGATGATGAACTTGACGGATGGACAATTGCCGTCACCCTCGAATCTCACACCGACGGATTCGTTGTCCGCGAATTGCACGTCTCCCCGACCGGTGCAACACCGCCCGGTGGCTACCAGCACGCCGCACACCATCGGAGAATCAAACCGGATCGGCTTCGCATGCTTGCTATCCAGAGTGTGCTGGAACACGAAAACCCCGGATACGAGAAGCTAGTAGCCAACGCGGTTCGGTTCAGTGGTCGCGGACGCCACAAACACGATGACCTCTTCTATGCCCGTCTGGCGGCTTCGTACAGTTTTCACGCGAAGTACGGGGCGCGCCACGTTCATCGGAAGGTAGCCACGGACAACTTCCTAGAAGCCACGACAGTCAAGGACTATATCGAGGAGGCGCGGCGTCGTGGCCTGCTAACCCGACCGCAGAAGAAGGGAGTGGCCGGGGGTGAGTTGACCACCAAGGCCCGCAAGCTCCTGGAACCGCTCGTCAAGGAGGCCCGCGTAGCGGTACACATCCCCCAAGTAACCATCGTCACGGACCGGCCACGAAAACAGCCGGAAGGTTGAGACTCCCGGCCCGCACACCTCTAGGCCCGCCAGGTCAGATCGATTCGACGGTCACTTGTCGCCCGGTTCAAGGTCACCCGCTCAAACACCGCTTTGAGGAGCGCCTGCCGTTGGGCAAGCGACGCGCTCCCCCACCATGCTTCCACCGCCGCCCGACCGGAAGGCAAACCGGCGAGAAGGGTGTCGCCGCGTTCCCGGTCGATCTGGCGGCGGGTCTGTTCGAGGTCGGCCACGTTCCGTTCGCGGGCTGCGAACCATTCACGTCGGGTGATCCGGTCGGCGGCATAGTCGACGGCCATCTCTTCAAGTTTGGCTTCGAGGTGTAACGCCCTTTCTTGGAGCGGAGCCACGTCGGTTCCGGTGGCACCCAACGCGGCGGTGAGTTTCGGGTCGTCCACGAAGACGAGCAGTGCTTCGATCACGGTGTCCTCGGCGGCTGGTCCCTTGATCGACGTTTTCCCGCATCGGTGACCTGGCTCTGACCTGCACGAATAGGTGTGATAGGGGAGCGCCTTGACGTTCTTCACCCTCACCGCCACCCCACACTCACCGCAGACCATGATCCCCGACAGTAGGTAGCGGCGGGTTGGTCCTGGGTTGTGTCGGGTCGGGTCTGTGAGCAGCGACCGCAGTCGCTCGAAGGTGTCACGGTCGAGGATGGCTGGCCATTTGGCTTCGCCGATGATCTCGCCTTTGTGTTCCCGAAGTCCGGCGATGCGGGGCCGGGCTAGTAGCCGTGAAAGCACGTTCGATCTGAAGAAAGCGCCTTGCGAAGTGTGGATGCCACGGTCTGCCCAATCGCGGCAGATCGTTCCCAGCGATTCGCCGTTGAGGGACCGGCGGGCCGCTTCCCTCACCAGCTCGGCTTCCGGTTGGTTGATGGTTATCCCGTCCGCTTCATATCCGAACGGACGGCGACCACCACCGGAAGGGAGACCGTTGCGGGCGAGCTGTTGTTTCTTGGAGCGGATTCGTCGGCTCTTGTCTTCGCTTTCTTTGCGTGACATGGCGGTGACCATTCGAGCGAACGCGCGACCGTCGGAGGTGTTCAGATCGAAGTCACCGCCGGAGGTTGTCCAGATGTGCAACCCGGTGCCCTCCACTAAGTCGATGAGGTCTTCGAGTTCCCGCGGGTTGCGGTAGAGGCGATCCAGATGGAAGGTGATCACATCGGTGACCGCTCCGGCTTTGACCGCTTCGACTAGCTGGCGGTAACCGGGCCGTCGATCCCCATTGAAGGCGGAGAGGTCATCGTCGCGGAAGGTGTCGGAAATCTCCCAACCGCGCTTCTTGGCGTACTCGGTACACTCTTCGAGCTGGCGGGCTGTCTTGACGCCGGTTCCTTCCGGGTCTTTCGAGATGCGAAGGTAGGTGGCTTTCATGCTGGTCCTTCCTGCCAGGACCTATTATAACCTTCACCCAGGTCATCCATCCTCCCGCAAGCCCGCCAGGAACACACCGGGGTCGGGCGCCCGCACCAGGCTCTCTCCGACGAGGACAGCATCGTATCCGGCTGCTCGCATCCGGCTGGCATCTTCTCGGGTCCAGATCCCGCTCTCGGCTACCGCCACCTTCGCCCCCCTCAGCAGCGGCGCCAGACGCTCGGCGGTACTGAGATCGACGTCGAAGGTTCCCAGATCGCGGTTATTGACACCGATGACGCGTGCGCCTGCTGCAAGTGCCCTATCGACCTCGATAGCATTGTGGACTTCAACCAAGGCCTCCATGCCGGTTGCTTTGGTAACCGCGAGCAGGCCGGCGAGTTTCGCATCGTCCAGGGCAGCCACAATCAGAAGGACGGCATCAGCGCCGGTTGCCCGCGCCTCCCAGATCTGAATGGGGTCTAGCAGAAAATCCTTGCGGAGCACGGGAACCTCAACCGTTTGGCGGACCCGGCGCAGATCGTCGAGGGAGCCCAAAAAGTATCGCGGTTCGGTGAGCACTGAGATGGCATCTGCTCCCCCGCGCCCATACGCACCGGCGAGCATGATCGGGTCCAGATCTGCGTGGATGATTCCTCGCGACGGCGATGCGCGCTTCACCTCGGCGATCACCGACAACCCTGGAGCAGCAAGCGCAGCCAGCAAATCCCGAGCGGGTTTCTGCTGGACGGCAGCTGCTTCGACCTCGGCCGCACGTCGCTGCAATTCGGGCAAATGCCGACGGACCTCGGCAATGATCTGGGACAGCATCCGGACATCGTAGGGCGACGTCGCCCGTCAGTCGTCTGAAGCCGAGGCGGCGGGTATCGACACGACGAAACGAGTTCCGGTCCCCGGGGTCGATTGAGCCGAGATGGTCCCCCCCATCGCGTCGACGAGTTGTTTGACGATGGCCAACCCCAATCCAGATCCTTCGGGTCGAACCCGGCGATAATTGCGAGCGACGTAGAACTTCTCGAACACCCTGGGCAGGTCATCCTGATCGATACCGGGGCCTGTGTCCTCGACGCTCAACTCGATGCGCTCATCGCGAGTGCGGACCGAGACGGTCACTCGGCCGGCCTCCGGCGTGAAGCGAAGGGCATTCTCGGTCAAATTGGCCGCGATCTGTGCCAGTCGATCGGGATCGGTGACCATGATCCCGGTCTCCTCAACCTCAACGTCGAGCCGGACGCGTAATGCTTCGGCCCGATCACGATACGTCTCAGCGATCTCGGCCAGGTGGGCGCCGACATCCACAAGCTCGAGACGAATGGTGAACTCACGAGCCTCCAGCCTGGCAAGCAGCATGAGATCTTCAACCAACCTTCGCAACCGGTCTGTCTCACTGCTCAGTACGCCTGCGATTCGCCGTATCTCTTCTTCGTCGAGCTCTCCCTCGTCGAGCGCCTCTGCGTAACCTCCGATGGTGGTGAGCGGTGTGCGAAGGTCGTGCCCGACACTCATCAGGAAGTCCTGCTCGCGGGCTTGCACCTCCTCGAGCCGCGTCGCCATGACGTTGAAGGTCTGCGACAATTCCGCAATCTCGTCATTACCTTCTTCCCCGGCGCGAGCTGCCAGGTCACCTGCAGCCAACCGGTGGGCCGCTCCGGCCAGACCACTCAACCTGGAACCCAGCCAGAACGACAGGGACCGTGCTGCAAATGCCGACAGAACCGCGGCGATGGCAAAGGGCACGATGAGTCCCCGCATGATCTCTCGCCAATTGATCAGATCCGAGCGCTGCGCGATCACGATCACCGGCGTGATCCCTCCCTGGTCGACCACGTCCATCGGGTGAGCAACAGCCTCGAGGGTCTGTGCCTCCTGAGGGAGCTGAATCCGCCTGAACTGGTCTTCACCGGCGAGCAACGAAGACGTATCGAATCCCAGCGCATTGCCCAACCCCGGGTTTCGGACCAGGTGCAATATGCCGTCCGCGCCGATCCAACCGAGATCGATCAGGCTGCCGCCCGTCACGCGCTGAGCTGAGGTCAGCAGCCGAACGAACCGGTCTCCGGCGTCCGTCCCCAGGTCGGCCCGGCCGTCACGTAGCAACTCGAGCATACGGCGGGCAGTCACCCGACCATCGACAGAGGCGGCTTCCTCGACCAATCCGGCCACGGCTTCGGCCTGACGGGCGACCTCAGTCCGGGTTTGCTGCACGACCCGGACGCGCGTGAGCACGGCTCCCAATGTCGCGACCACCATGAGGGCAACGCCGGCCACTGCCAGCATGCTCCAGAAGAAGCGACGGCGCATCAGTCTTCCATCCGGTAGCCGACTCCCCACACGGTCTCGATCGGGATGCCGTCGAGTTTCTTCCGAAGTTGCCGAATGTGCACGTCGACCGTCCGGGTCTCCCCGAAATAGTCGTATCCCCACACCGCCGACAGAATCTGGGCCCGCGACAGCACCAGTCCCCGGTTCTCTGCCAGGTACCAGAGCAGATCGAACTCCTTGGCCGTCGGCCGGATGGTGATGTTCGCCGGAGTGACGACCTGGCGGCGCCCTGTGTCGATCTCGAATCCCTGGATATCGATGGACCGGGGTTGGGCCGGCCGTTCTTCGGAACGGCGCAGCACGGCCTTGACCCGGGCCAATAGCTCGCGGGGCGAAAACGGTTTTGTTACGTAGTCGTCGGCGCCCAATTCCAAACCGACCACTTTGTCGACTTCGGAGTCGCGGGCGGTGAGCATGATGATCGGTACATCGGACCCGGTAGCTCGAATCCGCCGACAGACTTCGACGCCGTCGATTCCAGGGAGATTGAGGTCGAGCAGTACGACCCTGGGTGGCTGTTCGGCCATACGGGCCAGACCGTCTTCGCCATTGGCGGCGTGGACCAGGCGGAATCCGTCCCTCTCGAAGAATCCGCGCAGCATCTCGGCGATGCTTTCCTCATCTTCGATCAGCAGCACCCGCCGTTGGGACGCCATGGCTCCTCCTGTCCGTCATCATGAATGGCTTGTGACGCCGTCGTCTTTCAGCATCGGTCGGACAGGCTCGCTACTTATTCGAAAAATGTCAGAATTCTGTGAAGTTAGCGAGCGGCAACTGACGGACGGTGGCCGGTATCGAGCCGCCCTCCCAACGTACTTCGACCTCGGAGCCGGGCACGACCTCGCGGCGCACCAGCGCCAGGCCCACCGGAGCACGCAATGTCAGTGACTCCGCTACCGACGTGAGCCGGCCAACCCGGCTGCCCCCGGCAAAGATTTCGGCTGTCTCCGGAGGGAGAATGTTGGTTTGAATCACGATGCCGCGCAGAAGCCGATTGACGTGTCCACGACTGTCGATGCGGGCAACAAGCTCCTGGCCCAGGTAGCAACCTTTGGTGAAGGAGACCGTCTCGGATACCAGACCCGATTCTTGCGGAATGGTCTTTTCGTCCAGGTCCCGGCCCATAACCGGCTCACCCGCTTCGACTCGTATCGCGTCGACGGCGAGAGACCCGACCCGCCGGGCTCCGGCCCTCTCGAGATCCTCCTGATCGACACCGACTATGAGGAAGCGGGCCAACCCACCCAACGGAATACTTGCCACCAGCCTGTTCCCGCTTCGCACCCACCCGGTGGGATTCGGGAGGTTTGCCTGCTCGAGCACTGTGCCGGCGGAAGGGCCCCAGAGGCCGAGCACCTCGTTCATCATCGGTTCGATAACGGCGTCGACCCGGAACCGGTAACGGCCCAACTCAGCGGCCAGTGGCTCGCCCCGTCCCCGATCGGCAACGAGGACGATCTCGTTTTCACCTTTCAGCACCCACAGAACTGCCCGTAGCTTCCCCTCAGGTCCCAGCAGCAACGAGCGCCCGACGCCCCCTTCCGGCAGGGCTGCGAGGTCTTGACTAATGATGTTCTGCAGGAAGGACTCTGCATCGGGACCCTGCACCGAAACCAGGTCGTGATGAGCGGTGACCAACCCGGCTCCATTTCGTGCTGATAAGTACTCGGCAGTCACATCGCCGTAGCTTCTAGACAGTGCCGGCCCCCTCGATGGCGGCGAGAGCCGCCGCTGCTTTGTCCATCGTCTCCTCGTACTCTGCGGCTGCGTCGCTGTCGGCGACCAACCCGGCTCCTGCCTGGACCCAGGCCTTTTCGGCAGCAATCACCACAGTCCGCAAACAAATGGCGGTATCGATGTTCCCGGAAAAATCGAAATATCCGACCGCCCCGGCGTAGGGGCCGCGCGCCACGGGTTCGAGCTCATCGATGATCTCCATGGCCCGCACTTTGGGAGCGCCCGAGACCGTTCCGTGCGGAAAGACCGCTCGCACGACGTCGATCGGCCTGATGTCGGACCGGAGCCGACCCGACACGCCAGAGACAATGTGCATCACGTGCGAATAACGCTCGACAACCATCAGATCGTCCACGACCACAGAGCCGAATTCGGCCACCCGCCCCAAGTCGTTCCGGGCCAGGTCGACCAGCATGATATGCTCGGCGCGCTCTTTTGGATCGGCCAACAGTTCAACTTCGAGCGCCGCATCTTCCTGGTCGTCGGCCCCGCGGCGGCGAGTTCCGGCAATCGGTCTGCTGTACACCCGACCGTCCCTGACCCTGGTCAGCAACTCAGGGGACGATCCGACCACCGTCACGTCCGGGTGTTTGACATAGAACAGATACGGGGAAGGGTTCAGGAGCCGCAGCGATCGGTAGACGGCGAACGAGTCACCGAAAAAGGGGGTCTCGAGGCGCTGGCTCAGGACGATCTGGAATGCGTCGCCTTGTTCGATATAGCGCTTGGCCTTCTCGACCGCTTGCTCGAAGGTTGCCCGGTCCATGGTCGAGCGAGGAGCGGGTCCGACGCCGGTCGGAGCTGGAGCCGGCCGGGTCACGTACGACCGTCCTGAGCTGAGGACAGCGGCGGCCTCTTCGAGCGCCCGCACGGCGCCGTGATACTCGGTGACCGGGTCACTTCCGGTGAACACATTACGCACCAGGGTGATGGTCTGATCAAATCGATCGAGCGCGGCCAGCGACCCGACGAACTGCCATAGCATCTCAGGGACCCCACGATCGTCGGGTGGCCGCCCGGGCAGATCCTCGATATAGCGCACGCAGTCATATCCAAGGTATCCAACGGCACCGCTGTGCAGGGGTGGAAGCCCTGCCAATTCGGGCGTGGCAAAACGGGTAAGCAGATCCTCCAGAACCTCCAACGGATTCCCATACGCAAGATCGAGGTGTTTACCCTCGACGTAGGTCACCCCGTCCCTGGAAATCAACGTGAATTCCGGGTCCCAACCGAGGAACGACCAGCGCGCCCATCGATCTCCACCCTCCACCGACTCAAACAGGAACCCGGGTGCATCACCAACGAGCTTCTCAAAAGCGCTAACGGCCGTCTCCCGATCGGCCAAGACCCGCACCGACACCGGCACCACCGGGTAGCGGCCGGCCAGGTCGGTGTATTCCTCCAGAGTGGGTACAAACTGCACGGGATCCTATATCTCGGCGAGCCGGTCGAGCCCGATCGTGGTGAAGAGCTCCTGGAACCAACCGGCCAGGCGGGCGAGATTTCCCGTGATCATCAGCACGCCGAAACCTGCCAGCAGCAATCCAGAAGCGATGTTGATCGGACGTAGATACTTGCGCAAGAATCGAACCGCGCCGAGCATCTTGGTCATCCCGATCCCGGCGAGGACGAACGGCACCCCCAGACCGAGCGCATAAGCGAACAACAGGACCATCCCCTGGCCAACGGTCTCCTGAACGGACGCGGTGAGAAGAATGGCGGCCAGAACGGGACCGATGCAGGGAGTCCAGGCGAACCCGAACGCCAGCCCCATGACGATGGGCGCCCACGAACCGAGCCGGGAGGGCCGGACGTCCATCCGCCGCTCTCTCATCAGACCGGCCAGGAAGGGACTGTTGCTCACCGCCGACACAACGATCAAGACCCCGAAGGCCACGACCAGCCAGCCGGCCACCCGGGTGGCGGCGAACTGGTAGCGACTCACAACCTGACCGAGAGAAGTGGCGGCCGCTCCCAGCAAGACGAACACCACGGTAAAGCCGAGAACGAAGAGGCCCGTGGTCTTGGCCATCCGGGCGGTCGAGGCCGTACCTGCCTCTAGATCCGCGACCGAGTAGCCAGACATGAGACTGAGATAGCCGGGGAGCAGCGGGAGGACGCACGGCGATACGAACGAGATGATCCCGAACAAGAAGGCTGCGCCTATGCCAACTTCCGCCATAGCTCTATCCTGGTGAGTGGGCACATGTTCCCAGGTTGTGGGTTCAAAGTGCCAACTCTCGTACTTGCGGTTTTCGAAACTCCGGACGCGTATTCCAAGCCGGGCAAGCGGAGGTCGAGGGCCGCTCGGGCAGGAACGCACGGATAGCTCCCGAAGCCCACAGGTCGCGACCGGAGCGGGACGCCGACGTCCGGCTAATCTGACCGCCCATGTCATCCCCGAACGAACCAGGCGCCCGCGGCCATCGAGCGTGGGAACCAGGGCGGCCCGGCACCCGTCCTCCCGGCCGGGTCTAGCCGTGGCGCTTCTACCGACGTTTCTCCGCTCTCCCGACCGATTCACCCCTCGCGATCGGAGGATCGTGCTGCTCATGTCGGTGGCGGCGTACGTACAAGGTTTTGCCCAAGCGCAAGCAACGAACACCCTTCCGTTTGCCCGGTTATCGCTCGGCCTCACGGCGGGAGAGATGAGCCAGATCCTGGCCATAACCAGGTTCGGTTCTGTGTTGGCGCTGGCGTTCTCTTTCTACGGTGACCGGCACGGGAGGCGCGGACCGTTCCTGAGTGCGTTCACGATCTTGATTCTCGCCAACGTAGCTACCGCTTTTGTGCCCAACCCGACCGTCTACACCGCCCTCCAGGGGGTCGTCAGGATGGCGGCCACCGCGGTGGGGGTCCTGGCTCTCGTGTACCTTGCGGAGGAGCTGGCCCCATCCATCCGCGCCTACGGTATTGCCATCTATGGCGGCGCCGCGAGTTTCGGAGCCGGCACAGCCCTCTTCGCTCTGCCCGTCGCTGGGACGGGTCGAGAGGCCTGGCGGTATCTCTTCGCAGGCACCGCGATCGGCGTCGTGTTCCTCCCGCTGCTCTATTCGAGGCTCAACGAAAGCCGGGCTTTTCGGGACCCGTCGCAGAGAACCAATCTCTTTTCCGCGCTGGGCGGCAGCCACTTTGCCAACTTCTGGGTGTTCGCCCTCATCTCGTTGCTGGCAGCCGCCTTCTCGGCGGTCAGCCTGACTTTTGCGCTCGAACGACTGGTCAACGAGCTGGACATAGGCACGACCGAGGCCGTTGCGGTAATGCTGATCGGGGGAACTGCCGGCGGGATCGGGTTTCTTTTCGGTGGTCGCTTGGCCGATACCTGGGGGCGCCGGCCGACCACCATGCTCGGCTTCACCCTGTCGCTCTCCGGCGGACTCGGCCTGTACTGGCTGGACAGCCTTCCGCTCATCATCGCCGCCGTTGCCATCTCCAGCCTGGGATCTTTTGCGGCGGTGCCTGCCCTTGGCGCGCATCGCAACGAGCTGTTCCCAACTTCGATGCGGGCCACGGCAGTGGTCTGGCTCAACACCATCGGCGTATTCGGATCTATCACGGGACTGACCATCGGGCGCTTCGCCATCGACGAGATCGGGCTCACCATGACCATCACCTACCTGGGCGCCGGCATGCTCTTATCGACCCTCCTGATCCTGCTGCTACCGGAGACCCGGGGTCGGGTACTCGACCTGGAGTCCGCCACCTAATGCCGTTGGGCATATCGGTGGTTACGCTCGCCGGGCCCAAGCATCGTTAAACAAACGTCGTCCTGTAGCGAAACGCCAGCAACCCCAGACGGCCGAGGATGAGCGTGGTGATGCCCCACCACACGCCGGTGAGACCCCATCCGGCCGTCACGACCAGGATCAGTACCACGGCGGCAACCAACGCCGCGGCCAAAGTCGAAAGCATCAGGAACCGGAACTTGCGAGCACCCATGAAGATTCCGTCCCAGACGAACACCAGCGCCCCGATCGGCTGCAGCACCGCGACAAAGGGCATCACCCCTCCCACCAGAGCCACGATCTCCGTGTCATTGGTGAAGAGCTTGGGGAGAGACGGTCCAAGGAGCCAGAAAATCGCTCCCAGGATGGTCCCGAATCCAAACCCCCATTGGAGCATCCGATTCGAAGCGGCGCGAGCGTCATCAACTTGGCCGGTACCCAGGTAATTACCCACGAGAGCTTGCCCGGCAATGGCCAGCGAATCCAGCACCAGTGAAAGAAAGAGCCACACTTGAGCGGCGACCTGATGGGCCGCCACGGTGGCGGTACCCATCCTGGCGGCGACGGCGGTAGCCATGGTGAACACGGTCAGTAACCCCGCAGTCCGGACAATCAACTCCGAACCGGCAGTCGCCAGCGGCCGGAACTCGGACAAGCGCGGGACCCGAATCGGGATGCCCAGCTCACGCCGCTTTCTGTTCAACAGGACGAGAAACCACAAGGCTCCGCTCCATTGGGCGAACACCGTAGCAACGGCCGCGCCCCGCAGCCCCCACCCTGCCACGAAGATCAGCAGCGGATCACCCACCAGGTTGATCAGGTTCAGGCCCACTGTCACCAACAATGGCGTCCGGGTGTCCTGCAGCCCGCGGTACGCGCCGTGGCCGACGGTCACCAGTAGTACGGCGGGCGCGGCCAGGGCCCGGATACGCAGATACTCGCCGGCCGGTGCCAGCAGATCGGGACCGGCTTGCATAGCCCTCAGGAGCGGATGCCACAAGACCTCGAGGGAGGCTGCGGCGATCGTGCCGATGACGATGGCCAACCCGATGGCTTGCGTCACAACGCGGCCCGCCTCCTCGCGGTCTCCCTTGCCCCACGCCGCGGCCACCAGTGGCGTTGTGCCATAGGCCAGGAAATTGAAAAGGATGAAGGCGAGGGAAAACACTGCGGCATTGATGCCCAGAGCTCCCAGCTCCGTTGCTCCCAACCGGCCAACGAAAGCAGTGTCTACCAATGAGACGAGCGGGTCGGCCGCCAGTGCTCCCAACGCTGGGATAGCCAGGCGGAGGATCCGGCGGTCATATTGCGTCGCCGCAAAGACCGATCTACCCCGCATGGCCGTTGATCACAGCACCGGTGAGGTCTTATCCGGGAACGGGCAAAGGTCGACCAGGTCGCAAGCGAAACAACGCGGAGTCCGGGCCACACACACGTCACGCCCGTACTGAATGAAGCGCATCGAGAGTCCCCTCCATCCGAGCGGCGGAAAAAGCGACTTGAGGTCGATCTCGATCTTGTCGGGATCGGCGCTCCCGGATAGTGCCAAACGATTGGAAAGTCTCCGCACATGAGTGTCGACCGCGATGGCGGACTGACCGAACGCCTCGGCCAGGACGACACTGGCCGTCTTACGACCCACTCCCCGCAATTCCACCAGCTCTTCGATGGTGTCAGGAACGATTCCGTCGAACCGCTCGACCAAGTCCCGCGATAGGTCGACGATCGACTTCGTCTTCTGCCGATAGAAACCCGTCGAGAAGATGATCTTCTCCACATCCCGAGGGTCCGCCTGAGCAAGAGCAACGGAGTTCGGATACCGGTCGAACAACTCCGGAGTAGCCCGGTTGACGTTTTCATCCGTCGTCTGAGCAGAGATGACGGTGGCTACCAGTAACTGCCAGGGATCGAGGTATTCGAGCGCGGTTGAGATTGCCGGATACCGATCCAGGAGACGGGTCAGAATCCGGCGAGCCCGCCCCCGTTCCGCCGGCGTCGGCCGGGTTCCGTCTGCACGAAGTCGAGATTGTGTCACGGCGAGCGATGCTAGTGCGCACCGATAACGATGCGCCCCCTATGGTCGGCCCGGCGCAGCCCGAAGTGGACCAGACGGCCTCGCCGGGTACGATGCAACCCGTGGATCTCCGCACCGCGATCGTTTCCCTGGCAACTGTTGACGGGCCCATCCTCAGGGTGGACCGTTTCCTCAGTCACCGGGTTGAGCCTTCGCTGATGGTGGACGTGGGCCGCCAGTTGGCCGCCCTGCTCGGACCCCTGGAGCCGGATCTGCTGCTCACGGCCGAGGCAAGCGGAATCCCTCCGGCCTTGGCGGCCGGAATCGAGATGGACCTCCCGATCGTGTATGCCAAGAAGTATCTCGGCGGCTCCGGCGCGCGTTACACCTTCTCGCGTGAAGTCGCCTCCCCCACCAAAGGGACCGAGTACCGGGTGGAGATAGCCCGCCACGCTCTCCAACCCGGGCTACAGGTGGCCATCGTCGATGACTTCCTGGCTGGGGGCCGAACCGCAGAAGCGTTGGGTGAAATAGCCGAAGAGGCAGGCTGCACCGTGCTAGCCACCATCTTCGTCATCGAAAAAACATACACCGAGGGCCGGGCCCGTCTCGAAGCGCATGGCTGGCCGGTCTGGTCGTTGGTCCAGGTGGAATCACTTGCAAACGGCGAGGTCCGGCTTGCTCCCTGACAACATCGCCGGGTTGGTTGATCGCGTCCGTCGGCATTATGACGACCGGTGTTTTGCCTGCGGCCGGGACAACCCCATTGGCCTGCAACTGGACGATTTCTCCTCGCAGGGGTCCGAGGTGGCCGCCTGGTTCACGCCCCGGTCGGATTATCGGGGAGTCCAGGGCTCACTGCACGGCGGCATAGCCGCCACAGCTCTCGACGAGATGCTCGTATGGGCAGGAATCCTCACCGAGGGCATCATGTCGGTCACGGCCACTCTCGATCTCCGGTTTCGCAAACCAACCACTACCGGCACCCGTTACGAAGTGCGGGGGCGAGTCGAGGGGCGGTCGGGACGAAGGCTGCAGGTCTCCGGTGAACTGATGTCGGGCGGCCAGCCTGCCGTCACGGCTCGCGGCCTCTATGTTGCCACCGCCGAGGTCGCCGACTTGCTCGGCGAGCACACCCCGGAGCGGTAGGCGGGTCGATGCGTCGCCCACCGGTTGCCTACGCTGCGCTGGCCTTCGCGGCGTTGCTTTTCGGGGGCACCTTCGTCGTCGTGAAGGAAGCGGTTGTAGTTCTGCCGCCGCTGGCCTTCGTCGGCTGGCGGTTTCTGATCGGCGCCGTCGCCTTGCTACTCCTTGGAATCCCGCACGGGCGATCGATCTGGCGGGACGGTCTGGCGGCCGGGGTGCTGCTATTCGCCGGCTTCGCCTTGCAGACGGCCGGGCTCGCCGAAACCAGCGCCTCCAACTCAGGTCTGATCACCGGCCTTTACGTGGTATTCACTCCCCTGCTGGCGGCCGGCGTCGCTCGCCATGGCGTGAGCCTGGCGACGATCGCAGGAACTGCCGTAGCTTTTGGCGGGCTCGCTTTGTTGACCATTGGAGAGGGAGTCAGTCTCGCGACCGGCGATCTTCTCACCGTCGGATGTGCCGTAGCTTTCGCAGGACACATCGTGGTGTTGTCCCGGGTCGCCTTCCGTCATCCTGTCATCCCTTTTACGGCTATCCAGCTACTCGTCACCGCATTGCTCGCCCTGGCCGGGTCGGCACTCCTGGAAGGATTCCCGTTGCCGACCGGAGAAGTGATGCCTTCCTTGTTCATGACAGGATTGGTGGTGAGTGGCGGCGCGTTCATCCTCCAGGTCTGGTCGCAGACGGTGATCGGCCCCGCCCGCACTGCCATTATCCTGGCGCTCGAGCCTGCCTTTGCGGCCGCCTTCGGCGCCTGGCTACTGGCCGAACGACTCGACACGCAGGGTTGGATCGGGGCAGGCCTGATCCTGGCGGGCATCTATGTCGTGTTGGCGAGTACCGGGGACCGAGATGACCTTCCGGCGGCCGAAGCGGTCACGCCGGCCCATTGAAGCTTCCGGCGCTGTCAATGACCTGCAGGCGGCGTTCTTCGCGCCGCACTACCTTCATGGTGAGCCGCAGTAGGGCAATCAAGGCAAAGATCACTAGCACGAGACCGGCCGCCAATTCGAGCCACGCCGTGTAAGGGATCTCGCAGGCCTGCAGCCCCTCAGGGCACATCCCGTACCCGCCCCCGCCCTCCGCAAGATCGAGCAGGACAAGCAACGGGACGACGGACACGAGCACTACTGCGATCAGCAGCACACCGATGATGATTCGGAGCCAGATCACACTCATCGAACGAGATCGTACCGCCTCCTGGTTCCCCGGCTTGTACAATCACCGCACCGTGGAGCATTTCCGAGAGACGTTCACACCTGCCGAGACCACCGTCCTGAATCGATTCTTCACGAACGTCGACCGTCCCGTCTTCGGGCTCATCAACCTTCCAGAGGTGGTCAAAGGCGCCCTGTTCGCGCGGTACAGCCGGAGTCCCAAATCCGTCCGGCGACTGTTTCTCGACGAGTTCATGGAAAACCCCGAGACCGGCATCGAGACGATCGCCGCTCAGCTCGATGACGACGACCCCCTCATCAATCTACGACGGGCCGAGCAACTCTACGACCGCGTGTTTTTCGAATATGGGGATGACTCGGTGGCACAGCTGGGCGGCGTACACCTGGCGGTCGAGCAGGCGTCCAATGTGTTGACCAAGATCCTCGAGTGGGGGCGTCTCGCCTCGTATCTCGAACAGAGCACCCGCTACATCTACTACGACGCCAGACTTGGTGATCGATACCGCTACCAGGTGCCGCCAGAGATAGCCGGGTCTCCCCTCTCGGCCGAGTACACCGACTACATGGACGGGCTGTTCGACACGTACTCCACCGTTGTAGCCATCATGACGGAGTTCTTTGCAGAGCGGTTTCCGAAGCAAGGGGGCGACTCCAGCTTTGTATGGAAGTCAACCATCCGGGCGAAAGCGTGTGACACGGCCCGGGGTTTGCTCCCGGCCGCAACCCTCTCCAACGTCGGCATTTACGGCACCGGGCAGGCGTACGAGATGGCCCTTCTCCGTATGCAGGCTCATCCACTGGCCGAAGTGCGCCAATACGGCGACATGATGCTGGAAGAGCTTCGCAAAACGATCCCCTCGTTCTTGCGACGGGTCGACCTTCCGGACCGCGGCGTGCTCGCTTCCCGGTACCAGGCCCGGATTGCCCAGGAGATGCGGGAGATCGCGGCTGAAATGGTGGCAGAACCCGAGCCGAGCGCCGCGGTAACTCTCACCGACTGGGACCCCGATGCCGAGACAAAGCTCGTGGCGGCCGCCCTCTACTCAGTGACTGACCTACCCGACGTTCAGCTGACGGGCATAGCCGGGCGCCTGTCGGGCGAGGAAAGGGCAAGAATCATCGCCGCGTACGTCGGAGACCGCGGCAACCGTCGTCACAAACCCGGGCGGGCTATGGAACGCAGCGCCTACCGTTTCGACATGCTGTGCGACTACGGAGCCTTTCGGGATCTGCAACGGCACCGCATGCTGACCCTGGAATGGCAGCCCTTGTCGGCCCGCCTCGGCCACGACACCCCGGTCGAACTCGCCGAGGTCGAACCGCCCCTCGTCGCCGTTTGGCAGGAAACGATGGAGCGAGCAGGGGCTTTCTACGAGACAGCTCGGGAGACGCTCGGTATCGACGTCGCACAGTACGTAGTGCCGTTCGCCTTCAACGTGAGGTTCGTGATGCAGATGAACGCTCGCGAAGCCGTCCACCTGATCGAACTCCGCACCCAACCGGCCGGACATCGAGGCTACCGGCTCGTGTGTCAGGAGATGCACCGTCAAATTCGCGAAGTGGCCGGTCATCACAACATTGCCGACGCCATGCGATTTGTCGACTACAGCGACCCGGATCTGGAACGCCTGGAGTCTGAACGCCGAGCCGAGAAGAGAAGAGGTACCTGGTACTAGGTACCAGGTACTACTGATTTCTTACTTCTTCAACGGAATTCTCAGCACCAGGCACTCGTCGTCGATTTCCCACTTCGATGAGCCCACCAGCGAATAGTCGAGGTAGTCCAGTTCTGCCTGTTCGATGAACCGCCGGCGCTCTTCGCCGGCCACCGGTGGGACACCCCTCTCTTTGACGGCATCGGCCCGCTCTCGATACCGCCGAACAAAGCCATCCACGTCGAACTGCGTCATGTGACCTCCAGATTGATCTCGCGGTTCCAGGCTATCGCAACCGGAAGGGGCGCGGCCGTTGGCCGGTGCAGCGGTGGTCCCACACGGCACTAATGTCCGGGCGATGCTTGAACGCCGCCTGATCATCGTCACAGGAAAGGGTGGGGTGGGCCGCTCGGCAGTTTCCGCCGCATTGGCGCTGCGCGCAGTCCATCTCGGCAAACGAGTCCTGACCGTAGCGATGACGGACCAACTCGGGTTGGCCCTCCACCTCGGACGGGAGCGCCTCGAATACGAGGCTCGGGAGATCCGTCCGGGTCTCCATGCCCTGGCAGTTCATCGACCGGCCGCCCTCAATGAGTACCTGAAAGTCCAACTGGGAGTGCCCAAAGTCACCCGGATGGGGCCCCTGGCCCGTGCGTTCGACGCGTTGGCGTCGACGGCGCCCGGAATCCGCGAGGTCGTCACCATGGGAAAGGTGCTCTGGGAGGTCCGCAAAGGGGCTTGGGATCTCGTGATCGCCGACGGCCCCCCGCTCGGGCAGATCGGATCTCACCTCCGAGCCCCCCAGACGGTGACCGAATTGGTACCGGTTGGAAAGGTCCGCGAACAGGCAGACTGGATGATGGATCTACTCGCGGACGCTTCCATCAGCGGAATGCAGCTGGTCACCCTGGCAGAGGAGCTCCCCATCACCGAGACCCAAGAAGCCCTCACCTGGCTGACCGAACATCAGGTGATCAGCCCCCCGGAGGTGGTTGCCAATCGGATCCTGCCCGCTCTCGATGCAACCAGTCAGCAGATCAAAGAGGTCGGCCCCGGCCCGGCTCGCGAAGCCGCTTTGATGCACAAGACGCTCCACGAAGAGCAACAGAAATGGATCACTCAGCTATCCCCCGACGTGCAACTCCCGTTCCTATTCGGGCTCCACACCCCTCCTGAGGTGGCGGCCCGACTGGCCGATGTGTGGGGGGAGGAATGACGTCCAAGGTGCTCCTCGTCACGGGAGGCGGCGGTGTTGGTAAAACCACCCTGTCGGCGGCGCTGGCCGTCACCGCCGCCCGCGCCGGGGTTCGCACCCTGGTTGTGACCATCGATCCTGCCAGACGGCTGGCAACTGCGCTGGGCCTCAAGAACCTCGGCTCCGAGCCCAGCCCACACAAAGATGAGCCGAACCTCTGGGCTGCAATGCTCGACGCTTCCGCGTCATGGAAGGCGATCGCCCATCGCCACGCACCGGCGGACGTCGCAGACAGATTGGTGGACAATCCGTTTTTCGAAGCGGCTACCCAGCATTTTCCAGCTAGTCAGTCGTATGCCTCAGCCGAGGAGATGGCGAACTACGTGGAGGCCCGAGCGTGGGATCTGGTGGTGGTGGACACACCCCCGTCGGCCGGTGGCATCGAATTCTTCTCAGCACCCGCCGAGATGCGCGACCTGGTGGGCGGCCGCCTTCTGCGCTGGCTAACCGGCGGCGCAATTCCGGGGCGACGCGCCCTCTTCACACTCACTGCCCGACCCGCCCTCCGCATAGCCGGAGCTGCGCTCGGGTCGGATTTGTTGGAGCGCGTCGCCGAGTTCCTGATGGACATGCGCTCGATGTATGACGGTCTTGCTCGCCGAGCGGTCCAGATCGAACAACACTTCAGGGAATCTCGGACCGTGGTCGTGACCACCGCCGATCCGGCTCCACTCCGGGAAGCAGCCCGCTTCTACCGTGACCTTCCAGAAATGGTTCCAGATCCGGACGCCGTCGTATTCAACCGGGTCCTACCCGTGGACTGGCACAACCCGAAACCACCTAGCGATGGTCCACTCGTCGAGAACCTGGCCCGGTGGGGTGCCGAAGCGCACCGACAGACCGAGGTGCGAAAGGAATTCGCGGCCCTCTGGAAGACGGAGATAGCCACCGTCCCGTGGCGCCCAAAAACCCCAACGACCCTGGACGACCTGGCCGCCCTGATCACCGCGGCCGAAGGCCTGCCGCTGGAACGCTTGGGGGTTGTGACGCAATAGCTCCCGCCGGAGGCATTCTTGGTGGGAACAGACCCCCTCCGCCTTGCTTCGCTCGGCACCTCCACCCTGTTCGCTCACTTCGTTCCCAAGGGGGGAAGAAACCTCTTTTAGCCGGCATCGAGCCGGCCGGATGTGACGACCGCCTTCTGACCGAGCAATTCCCGCAGCTCCGCGTACAATGCAGAACGGGGCTCCACACAATGCTCGGTCGACAGCTTCCAGACCTTGTGCCCCGTCGCTGAGGTCATATGCAGGTAGACCGGGGCGGTGCCCGGATGGTTGACCAGGATCTCCTTCAACCGTTCGACCATTTTCGGCGAAAGCAGCGTGGCGGGCACCTCGAGCCGTACAGCGGTCTCACTCCGCAATTCGGGCTCTCGAACTTCCTGGGCGATGACCTTCACGTCATCGCCGCGGTTGTCGGCCCGACCGGTGATGATCACGATGGCATCTTCGCGGATCATGGCCCCGGTTTCCATGACGACTTTTGGAAAGGCGACTACCTCGACAGACCCCTCGAGATCCTCAACTTGGAAGAACAGCATCGGATCGCCCTTGCGGGTGAAACGCCGGGTGATTGAGCCAACCAGACCACCAATCGTCACCGTTGCACCGTCTGGCTGGTCTGCCAGCGCCGGAATACTGGTCGTCACGGCCTGGCGCAGCGCATACTCAACCCCGAACAGAGGATGGTCGGAGACATAGAGGCCCAGCATCTCTTTCTCAAAGGCGAGTCGGGTTCGTTTATCCCAGGTCAGCTCCGGGATGTCGACGTTCTCGTTGTTCTCCCCGCCGTTCTCGGATCCAAACAAGCTGTACTGGCCCATGTCCTCGTTGCGTCTCCGGCTGAGGGTTGCATCGAGGATCTGCTCGTAGACAAGGAGCAGGCCGCGGCGAGCCGGCGTGACAGAATCGAAGGCGCCGGCTTTGATGAGCGACTCGATGGTCCGCTTGTTAAGAGCCGAGGCATCGACCCGGTTGACAAAATCTTGGAAGGACTCGAAAACTTCACCACCTGGGCGAGCTTCGAGGATCTTTTCGACGACGCCTTCCCCGACGTTGCGAATTGCCGACAACCCGAAAGTGATGGCCCCATCGCGGACGGTGAAGTCCATATCGGATCGATTGACATCCGGGACCATCACCTTGATACCCGTGGTTCTGCACTCATTGAGGTAGATCGCAGTTCGATCCTTGTCCCGCTTGGTTGACGTGAGCAGGGCAGCCATGTACTCGGCTGGATAATTGGCTTTCAGCCAGGCCGTTTGATAAGCAACGTATCCATAGGCGGCCGAATGGCTCTTGTTGAAGCCGTATCCGGCGAACGGTTCAACCGCATCCCAGAGATCCTTACCAAGTTTCTGGTCATGGCCCTGCGCCTTACAGCCTGCCACGAACTTCTCCCGCTCCTGCTCCATGATGGCCTTGACCTTCTTGCCCATGGCCTTCCGGAGCGTGTCGGCCTCGGCCATCGAGTACCCCGCCAGGTCACGAGCGACTTGCATGACCTGCTCCTGATACACGATGATCCCGTAGGTCGACTCGAGGAAAGGGACCGTGAGCGGATGCGGGTATTCCACCGGTTTGCGCCCATTCTTCCGGTCGGCGTATTCGTAATGCATGTTCTGACCCATGGGACCGGGACGAAAAAGCGCGTTTACGGCAACGATGTCGTCGAAGCTCTCCGGCTGGAGGCTCCGTATCAGGGAACGCATAGCATTGCCCTCGAGTTGAAACACCCCGATGGTGTCGCCTCGCCTGAGCATCTCGAAGGTGACGGGATCGTCGAGCGGAAGATGATCGACGTCGACATCCTCCCCTCGTGATTCCCCGATCAACTCGACGGCTCGCTCGATGGTCGACAGGTTGCGGAGCCCCAGGAAGTCCATCTTGAGAAGACCGAGGGCTTCGATCCCGTGCATTTCGTATTGGGTGACGATCTCAGCGCCTTCTCCTTTCCGCTGGATCGGCACGATGTCGGTCAGCGGTTGAGCCGAGATCACTACCGCCGCGGCGTGTATACCGTCCTGGCGGCGGAGCCCTTCCAATCCCCGGGCGGTATCAACCACCCGCTGCACATCTGGATCGGAGGCATAGGCATCCCGGAGCGGAGCCGCGTTCGAATGGAAGTCCCTGATCGCCGGGTCGGCCCCCGGTCCCGGATCGACCAGGCACTGATTGAGATCCGCTTCCTTTCCGAGGATCGGAGGCGGCATCATCTTGGCAACCCGGTCACCCAAGCCGTAGGAGTAGCCGAGAACGCGGGCCGAATCACGGATCGCCTGGCGGCCTTTGATGGTGGAGAAGGTCACGATCTGGGCGACGTGATCGGTTCCGTACCGCTCGCTGGCGTAGCGAATCACATCGGAGCGATACCGCTCATCGAAGTCCATGTCGATGTCCGGCATCTCGCGCCGACCCGGGTTGAGGAAACGCTCAAAAATCAGGCCGTACTCGAGAGGGTCCAGAGCGGTGATCTGCAGTGAGTAGGAGATGATCGATCCGGCTGCGCTCCCTCGGCCGGGTCCGGTTCTGATCCCGTGTTCGCGAGCATACCGGATCAGATCCCACACGATCAGAAAATAGGCGGGGAAGCCCATCTCGTCGACAATCCGCAACTCGTGTTCGAGGCGATCCGTTATCTCAGGAGAGAACGAGTCTCCGTATCGCTGGTGGGCGCCTTCGATAACGAGCGCTCGTAGATACGAAGACTCGGTGTGTCCGTCCGGAACCGGGAAGTGCGGGAGCAGCATATTGCCGAACTCCAACTTCACGTTGGCCCGCTCGGCCACCCAGAGAGTGTTGTCGCACGCCCGCGGGTAGAGATCGTCCGGGAAGATAGATCGCATCTGCTGTGAGCTTTTGAGGTAGAACTCCTGGCCTTCGAACTTGAACCTGTTCGGCTCGTCGACCGTCGAACCAGTCTGGATACACAGCAAGACGTCGTGCGCTTCCGCTTCGTCTTGATAGGTGTAGTGCGAGTCGTTGGTGGCCAGCAGGGGGGCAGCCAGCTGTTTGGAAATCTCAACAAGGTCGGGAAGGATCCGTTGCTGCGGCTCGAGCCCGTGGTCCTGCAACTCGATGAAGAAGTTGTCTCGGCCGAAGATGTCCTGATACCGGGCAGCAGTGCTCAAAGCTGCTTCGAAGTCACGGATCTGCCCTTGATTGCCCTCCTCACGGGAGGCATCGGGGGCCAACTGCTGAGCAACAGGTCCTCCCAGGCAGCCGGAGCCGGCGATAACTCCTTCGGAGTGCTCCGCCAAAAGCTCGAGATCCATCCGCGGCTTGTAGTAGTACCCCTCCAGATAGGCCCGGCTCACTAACTTGATGAGGTTCCGATAACCCGTTTCATTTTCGGCGAGCAACGTCAGATGGTGACGGACATTCTGGTTGCGAGATGGGCGATCGAAACGAGACCCGGGCGTTACGTAAGCCTCGACGCCGATGATCGGTTTGATGCCTTCTTCGACGGCTGCCTTGTAGAAGTCAACGGCCCCATAGAGGACCCCGTGGTCGGTGATTGCCACCGCCGGCTGTCCATCGCGTTGGGCGGCCTTCACGACCTCATTCACACGAGCTGCGCCGTCGAGCATCGAGAATTCGGTGTGAAGATGGAGGTGCGCGAAGCTGTCCGATTCCACCGTCGAAGGCTCTCCTCGAGAATTACATTGCTGGGATTTGTACCCTACCAGGCGCGCTTCCGCTCTTCCGCGCCGCCATGAGGCGAGTACGGTCGACCCCGAGATGCTGCGTGATACTGCACTAGTATCCTTCGGTCGGATCGTGCTGGTTCCACTCGCGGACCCGCGAGTCGGCATCGGGAGCGCCGGGGCCGGTCACGAGCTGTCAACGAGGAGTTAAACCATGCGGATTGGAATCTTGACCGGCGGTGGCGATGTACCCGGCCTCAACCCATGCATCAAGGCCGTGGTCAACCGGGTCGCGGAGGAGGGCCACGAGGTCCTCGGCATCCGACGCGGTTGGGCCGGTCTCCTCAATCACAACCCCGCCGACCCAGACTCGGCAGCTCGCAATTTTCGACCTCTCGACCCGCAGGTCGTGCGCACCATTGATCGAACCGGCGGCACGATGTTGCACACCTCTCGAACGAACCCCCAGCGGGTCCGGCCCAAGGAGATACCCGACTTCCTCGCCGAGCAGGCCATCGGAGACGGGCCGTTCGATTTCACCGACCATGTCAAGACCGTCTTGGAGGACCAGAAGATCGATGTCCTGATTCCCATCGGCGGCGATGACACCCTTTCGTACGGAATGCGGATGCACGAAGAGGACGTACCCGTGATCGCTATTCCGAAGACGATGGACAATGACGTGCACGGAACCGAGTACTGCATCGGGTTCTCAACGGCGGTAACCCGGGGAGTCGACTTCATCACGAATCTACGCACGAGTACCGGGTCACATGAACGCATTGCGGTCGTCGAACTCTTCGGAAGGAATAGCGGCGAGACGGCGCTAGTTACTGCCTACCTGGCCGGCGTCGACCGAGTTCTGATCTCCGAGGTTCCCTTCGACATCGACACACTGGCTGACATGCTGGTCCGCGATCGCCAAAACAACCCGAGCAATTACGCGATGGTGGCCATCTCCGAAGGAGCCAGCATTATCGGCGGCGAGGTGATCCAGTCCGGCGAACCGGATGCATACGGTCACCGCAAGCTTGGGGGCGTCGGAACGGTTACCGGCGAGCTACTGAAAGAGAAGACGGGCATCGGCATCATTGAGCAGCGCGTGGCCTATCTGATGCGATCGGGAAGCCCGGATTCCCTCGACTTGATGGTGGCGATCAACTACGCGGTAATGGCCGCCGATCTGGCCATGGAGGGCTCAACCGGCCGAATGGTCGCGCTACGGGGAGGCACCTACACCAACGTCCCCATCTCGGTTACGAAGGAGGGCGTCAAGCGTGTGGATGTCACCGAACTGTACGACGCGGACAACTATCGGGCCAAGGTTCGCCACGTAACCGGCAAACCCATGTTCCTCTATTAGGAGTCCGCTGAGCCACTCGGAGAGGCCCGTATGAGCAATGTGATCGGAGTCCTCACCGCCGGCGGCGACTGTCCCGGTCTCAATGCGGTGATCCGCGCGGTTGTGACCCGAGCGACGGAGCGTCACGGAGCCGAGGCGGTCGGCGTTCTCAATGGATGGGAAGGGCTGATGCAGGGGCGGACCCGGTCACTCGACCGAGACTCGGTGCGGGGCATCCTGGCCCGGGGAGGGACGATTCTCGGGACTTCTCGGATGGACCCGTATGTGCATGGCGATGGCTACGAAAGTGTTCGCAAGACCATCGAACGGAACGGCATCGATTCCCTGATAGTCATTGGAGGCGACGGAACGTTGCTTTCGGCGCTGAAGCTCTCCAACGAAGGACTGAAGGTCGTTGGGGTACCCAAGACAATCGACAACGATATCGCCGCCACCGACTGGACGTTTGGTTTCGATACCGCGCTCGAGATCGCCACCGAAGCGATCGACAGAATCACGACAACGGCGGAATCTCACAACCGGATCATGCTGGTCGAGGTGATGGGGCGTACCAAAGGTTGGATCGCAACCTACGCCGGAATCGCAGGTGGAGCCGACGCGGTGCTCATCCCCGAAATACCTTATGACTTGGACGAAGTCGCCGACGTGATCCGCTCCCGCCATCGCCATGGACACTCCTATTCGGTAGTCGTCGTGGCGGAAGGCATCGAACCACCGCCGACGGCCAACCCGCGGGAGGCCGAGGTCGACGAGTTTGGTTTCAAGCGACTGGGCGGAGTTGCTTATCAGATCGCTCCGGCGCTCGAGAAACTAACCGGATTCGAGACCCGGGTCACCGTGCTTGGTCACTTGCAGCGGGGTGGCACACCAACCGCTTTCGACCGTGTGCTCGGTACCAGGCTGGGGGTAGTGGCGGCCGATCTGGCGGTGGCCGGGACTCACGGCGTCATGGTTGCCGCCAAGGGCCCGAATATCGTTCCGGTGCCGCTCGACGAGGCGTGCGCCGACATCCGCGGTGTCGATGAGGCCACCTACGACGTCGCCCGGACCTTCTTCGGGTAGCAGTTATCGGCTGTCCGTTATCAGCCATTAGCACCCTCGGATGGCGGATACCGGAACGCGGACAGTTCGTTCAGTCAGGCGGTCCAAGCGCTCCCAAGGACTCATGAAGCTCTTCGGGGAGGGGCGAATCCACCGAAATCTTCTGGTGGATGACCGGATGGTCGAATTCGAGGTGAGCCGCGTGCAGCCAGACCCGGTGGGGATCGATACCCGGAGGGCCGGGCCGGCCGTAGGCACGATCACCGACCACCGGATGTCCGATCGAAGCGAGATGGACCCTGATCTGATGGGTGCGACCGGTCTCGAGGCTTACGTCCAGCATCGATAGGTCGGCCTGGGACCAGTAGGCCGTCCGGCGGAAGTGGGTCCGCGAAGGGCGCCCTTCCACCTGCGTCGCCATCCGGGCGGGAGACCGGGAATCCCGCCCGATGGGAGCATCGATGGTGCCGGTGGCCGCGTCAAAAGCTCCCCACACCAGGGCCCGGTAGTCCCTGACAACGGACCGCCGGGCGAGCGAAGCGACCAGCACCTCGTAGGCAACCTCTGTCAAAGCAACAACCAGAAGACCGGAAACCTCACGGTCGAGGCGGTGGACGATACCCCATCGATCGGCCGCGCCGACGCCTTCCACCTTGGGCCAGCGGGCGAGCAGACCCGCGGCGAGGGTGCCGGTTGCCCGGCCGGCACCTGGATGAACGACCATCCCGGCCGGCTTTTCGACAACAGCCACATGGTCGTCCTCATACCGGACGACCAGCGGGATTGGCTCGGGCTCGAGCCGATGCAGAACGGGCATCTCGATGTCCAGCTCAACGCCTTCGACGAGCCGCTGTTTGGGGTCGACCGGCTCGCCCTGCACAGTCACCAATCCCCGGTCGATCAAGGAACGTGCTGCCGCCCGGCTGAGACCCGCCACGACCGCGACGACCTTGTCCGCTCGTTCGCCGGCCAGGTCGGTCGTCACGACGTGCTGTGTCCTACCCATACGGTCTTCGTATCACCGAGCCATTCGACGTCACTGTCCAGGACATCGAGGCAAGCAGTGGACGAACTGCATCAGGGAGAAGGATGCAGACAGGGGCGTCAGAGGGTGTCTGCCCCCGTTGGCCAGATTGTGAGACCCGAGAGGGTAGGTAGGTCGCAGCGCGGTAGTTCATGGTCTGCGAAGAGCCCCCAACAGCACCAGGGCGACACCGATGGATATGGATGCGTCGGCGACGTTGAAATTCGGTATGAACCAAAGTTCGATCCAATCGGTAACTCGCCCGTCCAGCAGACCATCACCGCGAGTCAGACGGTCGACGAGATTACCGACGGCTCCACCGAGCACCAATCCGAGACCGATGAGGTCCCCCCAGTGATCGATTGCCCGGAAAGCAAAGAAGATGACGCCCACCGCCACGACTGCGAAAACGGCGATGATCTCTCCACCGCCTCGGAAGAACCCAAACGCAGCACCTGAGTTCTCGGCCAGAGCCAAGCGCAAGAATCCGGGGATAACGTCAATCATCGAGTCATCGAGAGCAGAACGTGCCCACGCCTTGGTCAGTTGATCGACCAGAACGACGGCCGCGCCAATGCCGGCCGCCTTGAGCCGGGTGGCCCTCAGCGACGTTGCGCGCAATCCACACACAGCGTCGTATAGGGAAGCACCTCGAGACGAGCCACAGGGATAGCGATTCCGCACGATTCGCAGATTCCGTACTCGCCCCTTTTGAGTCGCTCCAGCGCATTCGTGGCCTTGCGAAGAAGATCCTCAGTGTTGGCATCGACGGACAGATCCTTCTCGTACTCGAAGACCATGGAACCGCCCTCGGCGCTCGTCGGGTCTGGGCTCCGTTCAGCAGCCGTCTCGGCCAATCGAGCCTTTTCTCTCTCCTGTTCGTGCTCCTCGAGAAGGTCGCGCAAGCGGGTTTGCTCTTCCTCGAGTACCGCTCGGAACTTGTCAAGAGTCGATTGTGCCAATTGCCTCGACATCACACCTCATTCTCTCCTGAGCGCAGGAAGATAGCAGAGTCACCCGACATGCTCTGAAACCAGCCTCACCAAATCGACAGCCCTCACTCCCCCCACCAACAACTGCTTTCTTCGGGAATTTCGGCCCCGAATGATCTCGGCCTCGGCCCCGGTGATTGCTTTGAGGAGATTGACAAGCGCCTGGTTGGCCTTTCCGCCCTCGGCCGGAGCTGCCACACGGATCCGTACCGCGCCGTCGTGTAGACCCGTGACCTCCGTCCTCGATGCCCCCGGCACAACCCAGACCTCCAGGACCGCTCCGCCATCTCGTTCTGCCACCGCCGACGAAAGATTCTGGTCGGCGGGTCGGTCGATACTCATTTGAAAGTCAGCGTACCCGGTTGGCCTGAGGGATCGGTCGGAGTACGATGCCGGTGCTAAGCGTTGACAGGGACCTCGGTCGGGAACGTCCAGCCCAGCGAGCCGGCGAATGGTGAAAGGCCGGTGTTTGGACGCCAACCGATATCACCCCTGGAGCTGCGGGAAGAAGCCGGGATTGACATACCGGATGTAGAACCCGTCGGGTTTCCCCCCCGCGATGGGGCCAATGAGCGGTCGAATGCGCGAGGGCGTTTCGGCAAGCCGGGTGGTACCGCGGGCCTGATCAGGCCCGTCCCGGAAAGATGCCGAGACGACGACGGACGAGGAGCCCGATCGGATGAGCACATCAGACCAATCGTTTCGAAGGGTGCCACCCAACGTCGACTTCCCCGCTCTCGAAGAGCGGATCCTCGGTCTTTGGGACGAGCTCGATGCCTTTCAGACATCCGTCGCCATGAGACCGGAGGAATCCGAGTACACATTTTACGACGGTCCGCCCTTCGTTACCGGCAGCCCCCACTATGGCAATCTCCTGGCCGGCGTCATCAAGGACATCGTCCCTCGCTATTGGACCATGCGCGGCCACCGTGTGGAAAGACGGTTTGGCTGGGATACGCACGGCCTTCCCATAGAGATGGAAGTCCAGAAGATCCTCGGGCTCTCTGGTCCACGTGAAATCAACGAATTCGGTATAGACCGGTTCAACGAAGCATGCCGGGAGCATGTGCAGACCAACACGGAAAGTTGGGAAACGATCACCCGCCGGATTGGGCGATGGGTCGACTTCGAAAACGACTACAAGACCATGGACCTCGACTTCATGGAAAGTGTGTGGTGGGTCTTTCGAAGGCTCTGGGATAAAGGCCTCATCTACCGGGACTTCAAAGTGCTCCCTTACTCGTGGGGTGCCTCAACGCCACTCTCCAACTTCGAAGCCAACCTCGACTACCGGGAGGTCGACGACCCCGCCATCACGGTTCGTTTGCGGGTACTCCAGACCAACGGTCCGGCGCGCGAGGGTGACTATCTCACGATCTGGACGACAACGCCCTGGACGCTCCCTGCCAACCTGGCGGTAGCGGTTGGCGAGGATATCGGCTACTCGGCCATCGAGGTCGATGGCGAGCGCCATTGGGTAGCCGACAACCTCGCCGGGACCATCTGGCCGGATGGGATCGTCGCCCGCCGGGCCAACGGTCGAGAGCTGATCGGGACCCAATACGAACCCCCGTTCTCATATTTCGAGGAGGAACGCGACCACGGCGCCTTCCGGGTGATCTCCAGTCCCGAGGTCACCACCGACGAAGGCACCGGCCTCGTGCATATGGCACCCGCCTACGGCGAAGCCGACTTCTATGCCCTCGCCGACGCCGGTGTGACGGTCATGCTCGATCCGGTCGACGCCGAGGCACGTTTTACCGATCAGGTTCCGGACGTGGCCGGCATGTACGTAAAGGATGCCGACGCAAAACTCATCGAGTTGCTCAAGCGCCGGGGAACGCTGCTCCACCGAGACCAGATCCGGCACGCGTATCCATTCTGCTATCGGACGGGAACGCCGCTGATCTACAAAGCGATCCCGACGTGGTTCGTGCGCGTCGAGCAGTTCAAGGATCGGATGGTCGCACTCAACGGACAAATCCACTGGGTTCCTGAGTTCGTGGGAACCCGGCGTTTCGGAAACTGGCTGGAGAACGCCCGCGATTGGGCCATCAGCCGCAACCGGTACTGGGGTAGCTGCATCCCCGTCTGGGAGTGCGATGGCTGCAGCGAGCAAGTGTGCATTGGTTCGATTGACGAACTGGCCGGGCGGTCGGGAGTTCACCTCGATGACCTCCACAAGCACATCGTCGACGTCGTCGCCTTCCCGTGCTCCGAATGCTCCGGCACTATGGAGCGGGTCCCCGAAGTGCTCGACGTTTGGTTTGAGTCAGGCTCAATGCCGTACGCCCAGAATCACTACCCGTTCGAGAACGAGGAAGCCTTTGCCCGTCGGTTCCCGGCCGATTTCATCGCCGAGGGCCTCGACCAAACCCGCGGCTGGTTCTATACCCTCCTCGTTTTGGCGACCGGCCTCTTCGACGATATCCCCTTCCAGAACTGTGTCGTCAACGGGCTGATCCTCGCCGAGGATGGCAGGAAGATGTCGAAAAGCCTTAAGAACTACCCGGACCCGATGGAGATCCTCGCCACGCATGGTGCCGACGCGCTCCGTGCCTATCTGATCAACTCCCCGCTCTTGCGGGCCGAACCCCTCCGCTTCACGGAAGGCGGGGTGCGGGAAGTGACCCGGGCCGTCATGCTTCCTCTTTGGAACGCCTACTCATTCCTCACGACCTACGCTGAGGCAGACGGGATATCGACCGAAGACCTGAACCTCGCTCCGCCACCGGGCGAACGAGCCGAAATCGATCGCTGGATACTGTCTGTTCTCCAGAGTCTGATCTCGGAGGTCAATGAGCAGATGGAGGGCTACTACCTGTACGCGGTCATCCCGCCGATGGTCGCCTTCATCGACGACCTGACCAATTGGTACATCCGCCGCTCCCGCCGTCGCTTCTGGCGCACCAGGAGTAACGATGACACAGACAAGATCGCCGCCTTCGCAACCCTTTACGAGGTGCTCGTAACCTTTTCGAAGGTCATCGCACCAGTGCTTCCCTTCGTTACCGAGGAGCTGTACCAGCGACTCGTAGTTGATCACCGCCCGGCCGGCACCGAAGGCCCGCTCAGCGTGCACCACACCGACTATCCGGAGCCGCGACCCGAGTTGATCTCTGCCGAACTCGAGAACGCCATGAATTGGGTGCGACAGGTGGTGAACCTCGGGCGCTCCTTGCGCGTCACCCACGGGCTCAAGGTCCGAAGGCCCCTCCCGTCCTTGACCGTGCTGTCTCGCAACGCGGAGATCACCGAGGCCGTCGCGTCCCACGGTTGGCTGATCACCGAGGAACTGAATGTCAAAGAGGTGCTGGTCGGCCAGGATGAGAGGGAGTTGGTCGATCTAGAAATCAAGGCCAATTTCAAGAGGCTCGGCCCACGCCTCGGGACCAGTGTACAGATGGTGGCCGCCGCCCTCGGTCAGCTCGACGAAGAGTCGGTGCAAACGTTGGTCGACGGTGGGGACATCGTTGTGGCCGGTCACGAGATCGGGTCAGATGACGTGATCGTGCAACGGGTGCCCCGGGCCGGTCTGGTCGTCGCCGCAGAGGGCCCCCTTTCGGTCGCCATCGACACCACCACGACGCCGGACCTCGAGATCGAAGGGACGGCTCGCGAATTGATCAACCGCATCCAACAGATACGGCGCCAAAGTGGTCTCGACGTTGCCGATCGGATCACGGTTATCTGGTCGAGCGACTCCGCACGGATCGCGGCGGCAATCGAGGTTCACGCCGCGGTGATCGCCGCCGAGGTGCTGGCAACATCCGTCACGCGAGAGGATCAGCTTATCGGTACCGACATTGAGATCGACGGCGACCCGGTAACGATGGCGGTCAACCGGGCAGGAAGTTCAGCGGAACAGGCCTGAGCCTTTGGGCCTAACTGTCTGATTCGCCTCTGTCCCAGGGACGATGGGTCGAACCGAGGAAAACCTGTCCTGAGCTCTCCTCGCGATGGTCGTCGCCCGCTTCACCTTCAACCGGGTGCTCGTCGGACTCGTGGTCCGGACCCTCGGAGGCCTCCGTATCGAAGTCATCGACGTCGTCGGGGTCATTGTCCCATTCCTCGACTTCGGCTTCCTCGGGCTGGGCTGCGATGACGTCCTGTTCGATCGGTTCGAGATTCTCCAGGGTGGAGTCGGCCAGGGCCACAAGACGGTCCTTGAGGCTTCCCACCGACGACCGCAGCCGATCGAGGTCGGCAACCAGGCTCTCGCGTTCCTGGATCCGCTCCACCTCGACCTCCGAAGCCTGGGTCCGAGCTTCGACCAGTAGTTGTTGCGCTTCACCGCGGGCTTCCTGAACAACCTGGTCGGCTGTGCGCTGGGCAATGATGAGCGTCTTCTTGATGCGCTCCTCAGTCTCGCGGTTCGCCTCGAGCTGTTCTTCGAGTACTGCGACTCGCTCATTGGCGTCTCGCAATTGTCGCTCATACTCGCGAATCGCGATGACGATCTCATCGAGGAATTGGTCGACTTCTTCTTCGGCATAGCCGCGCAGGGCAACCCTGAATGTCTTCTGTTCAATATCGATTGGACTCAACACCATGGCTCAATCACCTCAAGAACGTGCGTGTGGGGAGCTTAGCCCTCGTAGAGCGACTCCCGAGTGTTTGTTGAACAGAGAAGGCTCTGTTGGACCAATTGACCGTCAGCAAACCGCTCTAGACAGGATGCTGAGACCGACCAGCAGGATCAGCGGAGAAAGATCGAGCGCGGCCCCGCCCATACGGACCGGAGGGATGATCTTCCGCAGAGGGAGGAGTACCGGGTCGACGACAGTTGCCAGAGCGGAGCGGACTTTCCCAACCGGATGTTCACTGGGAACGCGAACCCATTCGAGCAGGATGCGCGCGAAGACGACCAGGGTGTACAGCTGAATCAGCGAGCAGACAATCGCCACTGCCGAGCCTATTCGCCGTCTTCGGCAGTCGAGTAGAGACCCAGGTCGGCCAGTCTTCGTTTCTCTTCCCGCCCCAGCGAAACGCGAGGCGGCAACACCATGATGACGCCCTCAGAGATCTTGCGCATGGTGCCGTCGAGGGCGTAGGTCAGTCCGCTGGCAAAATCGATCAGACGCCGCACCATGTCCGGGTCGGTGGCTCGCAGATTGAGCACCACCGGCACCCGCCCACGAATCCGGTCGGCGAGAAGCTTGGCGTCGGAAAAACCCGTGGCCTCCACGATGTCGCATTGAGCATCTGCCGACTTGACTTGTCGTACACCCGAGGTCGACCCGGCCGTCACCATCGTCCGGTCCGATACCGACATAGGAGCTCGACCGGCTGGTGGTTCAACCCGTCGCCCGACCACACCCTCCGAACGGTTGGAGACGGTGCGCACTTGGGACTGCATCGGAGCAGCCTCAATCGGTTGGTTGCGTTCCTCATCGATGGCTTCTTCGTCGACCAGGCCGAGGTAAAGAAGCGCCTTTTGCCACAACTGACTCATGAGATCCCTTGGTGTTGCTCGACTCTCGGACCAAAGATAGCCCGTCCGACGCGAATCATCGTCGCTCCTTCTTCGATGGCAGCCTCGAAGTCGTCGGACATGCCCATCGACAGCTGCGTCATGACCGGGTAAACGGCGGCCAGTTCGGCCCGCAAACCGGCCAACCGACGGAAATTTCGTCTGGCTTGCTCCGGAACATCAATCTGCGGGGGAATCGCCATAACTCCTCGCAGGTCTACGCCGAGCGTCAGGAGCCGATCCGTCATCGCAGACACATCGTCGACCGAAACACCCGACTTCTGCGGTTCTTCAGCGAGGTTCACCTCGAGCAGAGCAGGTGGTGCAACCCCAGGTCCCTTGAGCCAGGCTTCCCCCAGGTTCAGTCGATCCATCGAATGGAGCAAGTGTGCGACCGGTCGGACCTGCCTCACCTTGTTGCGCTGCAGCGGACCCACGAAATGCCAGCGGACATCGGGGGGCATGACTGCAGCTTTGTCCGCCAGCTCCGCGGCGCGGTTCTCACCGAAATCACGATGGCCGGCCTCGTAGACCTGCATCAGCACATCGACGGGGTGGGTTTTACCAACCGCGATCAAAGTGACCTGGTCCACGTCCCGGCCGCTGCGTTGAGCAGCGGCCGCCATTCTCTGACGGACCGACTCGAGACTCATGGCAGCCAAACGATCCCGGCCATGCGGGCGGACGTTGCGTCTCGCCTGTGCGAGAAGTACTCGTCGGCGCAACGAGTACAGGCCTCCGCTTGCCAAAGATCCATTCCATCCAACCGGGCTGCCACAGCGGCCGCCAGGTCCACGCTCACGGTCCCCCAGGTGGTGGTCGCCGTGTTGGCCGGGAATCGAGCCGCAACCTCGGGCCCTACCTCAAAGCAGCAAGGCCCGATTCCGGGGCCTACGGCGCACCTCAGCGGAGTCCACCCGGCCGTCTCCATCGCCGCGCGGAGGTTTTCAACGACACCCGCCACGACCCCTCGCCAGCCGGCATGCGCTATTCCAACGCCGCGGTCGGCCTCGAGCACCACAGCCAGACAATCTGCGGTGAAGACGGCAACCGGAAGTCCTGACCGGCCCGTATACATGGAGTCGGCCTTGCCCTGCGAACCCGGCTCCCACGCCTCGACGACGACCGCACCGTGCACCTGGTTTACGGTTGCCCAGGCATCCGGGATATTGAGCCGGGCGGCGATGGCACCGCGCGCCTTGTGGTCGTTCCGCAGGTCACCGTGCTGGGCGCTCGTAAAAGCAGCCCCCCGGAATCCGGGCGGTCGAATCATCCTTGCACGAAGCTCGGGATGTCAAGATCGTCAACACGTTCCAGCGGCCTGGACATGCTTCCCGAAGCAATCCCACGGGCTTCGTTCCGGCGGCTGCGGTCAAACCCGGCGGCGATGACGGTCACCTTGATCTCCTCGCCCAGGTTGTCGTCCACGACGGCTCCGAAAATGATGTCGGCGTCGGCGTCGCTGTGTTCGGCGACCACCATTGCAGCCTGATTGACCTCATGCAGGGTCATCGCTGAAGGTCCGGAAATCGTCAACAACAAGCCGCGGGCCCCCTCCATCGATGTCTCGAGCAGAGAACTCGAGATTGCCCGCTGGGCGGCCTGATCGGCCCGGTCCTCACCGGAGGCACGACCGATGCCCATTACCGCCGTCCCGGCGTCGGACAGGATGGTCCGGACATCGGCGAAGTCGACGTTGATCAGTCCCGGCGTCGTGATCAGATCGGTGATACCAGCCACACCACCCATGAGTACTTCATCTGCCATCCGGAAGGCATCGATAATGGGAGTGCGATCGTCGGCGATTTCCAAGAGCCGATCATTGGGGATGACGATCAAGGTGTCGACGGCTTCCCGAAGGTCCTGGATGCCTTGCTCGGCTTGAACGGAACGACGCCGGCCCTCGAAGCCAAACGGTCGAGTGACCACCCCGACCGTCAAGGCTCCGATCCCGCGCGCAACGCTGGCAACAATCGGAGCTCCGCCCGTCCCGGTGCCACCACCTTCGCCGGCGGTGACGAACACCATGTCCGCACCCTTCAGGACCTCTTCGAGCTCTTCCTTGTGCCCCTCGGCCGCGGCCCTGCCGACCTCGGGATTGGCTCCTGCTCCGAGCCCTCGAGTGATGTCCCGACCCAAATCGAGCTTGATATCGGCGTCCGACATCAAGAGAGCCTGAGCATCGGTATTGATGGCAATGAACTCGACGCCGCGCACTCCCGCATCAATCATCCGGTTGATCGCGTTCACACCGCCCCCACCAACGCCCACCACTTTGATCACTGCCAGATAGCTCTGCGTCGTCGAGCTTCCTCGTGAAGTCGCCACGGTGAAATCCTTTCAAAGCTTTAGGTTTGACCTGAACCTTACGCTTGTTTCTGAACCAAACAAAGACCAAAAACTTAAAGCTCGAGTTTAGGGTGAAGGTTCGACGACGGCCGGGCGGGTTGGCGCAACGAGATTGACCACCGATCCAGAGGGGATCCCTTCCCCAAGAATCGCCAGCAGGGCCGCGGCCTTCTCCTTCATTTCCGTGGGTAGCCCCAGGCGTACGGCCAGTCCGCCGACGTCTGCCCACAATTCTCCATCTTGTTCGGCCAGAGAAACCTGGTTTCTGGTATCGATGGGTAAGCCGGCAAGAAAGGTCACTCCCCCGATCACTCGTGGATCTTTGACGCGATCGCCCCGGCCGTGGGCGGACACCTCGATAACCAGCGAAGGCCCGGTCGGTTGACCGTCATTGCGCAGTACGGTGAGATCCTCGGCGATGACCGCCCACCCTTTTCCCATCTGGACCCACGCGAACGGGATCCGCTCCTTCACCACGACCTCGATCGCATCGGGGATCACCCGGCGCACCGTTGCGTCGGCTATCCATGGGTCCTCCTGCAACAGTGCTTCGACCCGCCGGGGGGCCACAGATATCAGCGGAGTCCCTTCCACGATGCCATTGGTCTCGAGGATCCGGTGCGCGTCGCTGCCACCAACTCCGGAGACGGCGACATGTGCGATAGAAAACCATGGCGATTGCGCCACCCAACCGACGGCCGCGACGAGGGAAACCACGAGTAGCGCCCAGAGGATTCTCCGCAACCGCTTGCGGGCATTGCCCTCGGCCACGGTACGACGTCGTTCCGCTAGTCGAGGGTCGACCCGGGTGGTCATCGCGCCCCCTCGTCCGGCGAGGGACGGAAACTTCCGGCGAACTGGACTTCCGGCTGTAACCAGATATCGAGTTCGATCCCGACCCGGCGACGAACCGCCCAGACGAGGTCGTACACATCCTGGGCACATACCCCGTCATCAGCAATAAAGAAGTTGGCATGTTTGCTGGATACGTGCGCGCCACCGATGCGCGTGCCCTTGAGCCCGAGGCTGTCGATGATGCGGCCGGCCGAATCGCCCGGTGGATTCTTGAAGACACTCCCGGCATTGAAGGTACCGCCGGGTTGATGCTCTCGTCGCCACCGGGTGATCTCGCGCATGGTCTCTTCAATCTCAGCCGGTTCCCGAAGCTCCGATGAAAAGACGGCCGAGATGACAATCTCATCAGCTCGCAGGTTGGTATGGCGATACGTCATCTGCAGGTCGTCGGGTTTACGATCCCCCACCTCACCTCGACGCAAGTCGATCACACGGGCAGATTCCAGCCGGTCTTTGGTTTCGGACCCGTGGCAACCTGCGTTCATCCTCACCCCTCCACCGACGGAGCCCGGTATTCCGATGAAGAACTCCAAGCCACCACGGCCTGCCCGGGCGCAGGTACGGGCCAAGGCGGGCAACGAGGTAGCCGCGCCTGATGTGACTGTTCCGTGTTCGTCGAGGTCGGTCCTCACAAAACCCGCCCCAAGGTGCACCACCAGGCCCGGGAAACCGTCGTCGCTGACAATGAGATTGCTGCCGCGCCCGAGAACGAGCACGGGTTCGTCCTCGAGAGCTTCACCGATCGAAACCAATTGCGCTTCGTCCTCCGCCTCGAGGTAGTAGCGGGCCGGGCCGCCAAGCTTGTAGGTCGTCAAGCCCGTAATGGATACCGAGGAGCGAAGTCCCCCCGATGCGACGAGATCATCGAGCGTCGTCATACGCGGCGTTTCTCCAGGAGAGGTGCCAATTCGCCCGCCAGTGTCGTAATGTCACCGGCGCCAAGTGTCAAAACGAGATCCCCGGGTTCTAATCGATCCGCCAGGTAGTCGGCGAGGTCCGCCCGGTGCTGGACGAAATGCACATCCGCTTCAGTTTGGGCGGTAACGGCATCAGCAACCAGAGCTCCGGTCACTCCCGGTTCGGGGGTTTCGCCTGCTGCGTAGACGTCGGTGACGACCACATGATCCGCACCGGTAAATGCCCCGCCGAACTCCTGGTAGAGCTCAAGCGTTCGCGAGTAGCGATGCGGTTGGAACACGGCCCACACCCTCTTCCACGACCCCTGCCTGACTGCCTGAAGGGTGGCGGCGATCTCGGTGGGATGGTGGGCATAATCATCGATGATCGTGATCCCGGCCACCCGACCGCGCACCTCGAATCGCCGCCGCACCCCGGTGAACGACCGCAAACCATCGACAGCTGCCTCGAGGTCATAACCGAGCTCACCAAGTAGCGCCAGAACTCCTCCAGCATCTCGGGCAATATGGAGGCCGGGGCGGGCCACCGTCACCCGGTGAGTCCGCCCTGAACCGACCAGCCTGAACCCAATCGATGCCTGGCCCTGGGTGACATCGATCATCCGCCAATCTGCATCGGCGGAGGTTCCATAGGTCGTCTTGCTCGTACGTTCCGCCAGGCGCCTGCCCCCCGGGTCGTCGACCCCGACTACCACCGGCCCGTCGACCGACCGCACGACTTCGACAAAAGCATCTTCGAGGCGATCCACGCTGTGGTAGTAGTCAAGGTGGTCGGGCTCGACGTTCGTTACCATCAACCCTTTGATGCTCAGGTCGAGGAAGGTTCCAAATGCCTCATCGACTTCGAGCACGAGGAGGTCATCCTCACCAAGCGATGCGTTGGCTCGCAGATCGGTGACCTCCCCTCCAACGACAAAAGAAGGGTCGAGCCCGGTGGCGCGCAACGCGGCGATGAGCATCGCCGTACTGGTCGTTTTTCCGTGAGTACCAGTCGCCCCAATGGTGGGCAGCCGGGCCGTCAATTCGGTCAACAACCGGGGTCGCTCCCATACGTCGATGCCGTACTCCCGGGCCGCGACAACCTCGGGGTCGGTGGCGGGAATCGCCGACGATGCCACAACCAGATCTAAACCCAGCATGGCCGCAGGACGGCTGCCCGACCACACCTCCATACCGAGATCGGCCAGACTCGCCAAAGTCGGGCTCATCTTGAGGTCCGACCCGGTCAGCGAGTGCCCCATCTGCGAGAGGAGCTTGGCAAGGCCACTCATGCCGACGCCGCCGGCGCCGACGACGTGAATCTTCAGCGTAGATCCGAAATCAACCATGGGCATCCTGGAGCTCTCGTGCGAGGTCGGCCGCAGCGTTGGGATGAGCTAGTTCCTTGAGGCTTTCGGCCATGTTGAGGCGCAACCGTGAATCTACAACCAGGGGTTCCAGGATCTGTGGAAGGGCACCGAGTCGGTTTTCCGTGACTACCACAGCCGCCCCGGCGCTCTCAAACCTGGTGGCATTGGTGGCCTGGTGCCCGCCACCGAACGTGCCGGGTACGAGCACCGCCGGAGTCCCCGTGACGGCGATCTCGGCAACCGCCCCGCCCGACCGGGCGATCACGATGTCGCATGCTGCGTAGAAATACTGCATCTCTTCTTCAAATCCGAGAACGGTCCACGGTACAGCGGTGTGCTGGGAAGTCGCGCGCATGTCGTCTTCGTGGGCCCGACCTGCCAGATGAAGGATCTGGATCGGTGGTCCGGCCCACTGCTGCACGAGGGAAGTGATTGCCTGATTGATGACTCCGGCTCCAAGGCTCCCACCGAAGACGCCTATCACCAAGGGACCCGGTGAGAGTCCATACCGGTCCATCGCCTGTCGCCGGAGTTGCGGTCGAGCGAATCCGGCCAGGTTCTCCCTGATCGGGTTGCCGATCAGCATCTGTCGGTGAACGCCGCGGGTCTCGGCGAACGATACGAAGGTTGTCTCGGCCAGTCTCGAAAAAAACCGATTGGCCAGCCCGGCTTCAGCATTCTGTTCGTGGAGGAAAAGGGGTATTCCCGCTCGCCGGGCCGCCCACCCGACCGGCACCGTGACATAACTGCCCATTCCGAGGACCACTCTCACCCCGCGGCCGGTCATGTCCCGCTGAACCTGCCGAGCCCCTCTGGATAACACCAGAGGCAAGGAGAGGTTGCGGGGCGAAAGACTTCGCCGCAAGCTCTGCAGGTTGAGCTGCACGAATGGAAAACCTTCTGCCGGGTACACCGTTGCCTCCAACCGGTCACCGCCGAAGAACACAACGTCGGATCGCGCCACCCCTCTTGTGAGGAGCGCTTCAGCGACTGCCAGGGCCGGAAACACGTGTCCCCCGGTACCTGCAGCCGCGATCGCGTAGGTCATCGACGCCGCGCCCGAGGTCCACCCTGTCGGGCAATGTTGACCAGGATCCCGGCCGCACCCATGACCGTCAGCAAGGCACTGCCGCCATACGACACGAATGGAAGTGGCATTCCGGTGACCGGAAGTGCGCCGATCACCGCACCGATGTTGACGAGGGCCTGGAGTGACAACCAGGCAACTAACCCGGCGGCCAGCATCCGACTGAACCGATCGGGGGCCCGATAGGAGATTGAAATCCCAACCAAGGTCAGCCACGTAAACAGGACCAGCACGATCAAGCCTCCCGCGAACCCGGTTTCTTCGCCGATAATGGCAAAGATGAAGTCTGTGTGGGCGTTCGGAAGGTACGACCAACGGGCCCGGCTGGCGCCCAGCCCGACGCCGAAGACACCCCCGGTTCCAAGGGCCAGTTGGCTCTGCACGACCTGCCAGCCGTTTCCCAGCTTGTCGTTGAAGGGGTCGAGGAAAGACAACAGCCGCTCACGGCGATACGGTTCGGCAAAGGCCAGCAGTGCTCCGAGCGCCGATCCGGCCACCGATGTCGCGATGACGTACCGCATCGGCGCGGCTGATACCGCGAGCACGGTGATAGCCGCCCCAAAGACGACCACCGTCGTCCCGAGGTCCGGTTGCCTGAGGATCAACACACCGATCAGGCCGAGCGAGACGGCCACCGGGACCAGGAAATGCCAGAAGTCGGTGAGCAGCTTCTCCTTCTTCTCCATGACCATGGCCAGAAAGACGATGACGCCGAACTTGGCGAACTCGGAAGGCTGGATGCTGCCGAACGACCCCATCTCAATCCATCGGCGGCTCCCTCCCCGAACCACTCCGATTTGCAGGACGGCGACGAGGCCAAACACCGAGAGGATGAAGATCGGAATGGCGAAACGCCGGTACCACTGGTAGCGCACCCTGGTTGCCAGCACCAGAACGACGGTACCGATGCCTACCCACAGGAGCTGATTCGTGAAGAAGTAGAACTTGTCGTCGTACTTCTCCAGCCCGATGATCGCCGAGGCCGACATCGTGGCCCCAAGGCCGATGACGGTCAGAATGGCGATAGGTGCCAGCAGCAGGGCGGAGATCCGGGCATTGGTGGTGCCTCTCTCTGCCTTGCTCCTGGCTGCAGCCCTGGCCCGGGTTATCGATGTGACACCGGCGGTCATGGTCCCTCTTTCCGGTAGCGGACCGCGTCCGCAAAGCTGTTTCCTCGTTCCGCGTACGAGCGGAACATGTCGAAACTGGCGCAACCAGGGGCGAGCAGCACTGTGTCGCCCGGCCGCGCGATTCGGTCGGCGATGTCAACCGCCTCCTGCATCGTCTCGGCTCGATCGATCGGAGTGCCGCCCGCCGCATCCTCGAGTTCGACAGCGGCCTCGCCCATTGCGATCACATGCTTGATCGTCGACACCGCCATCAGGTCGGCCAGGTCGAGGCCCTTGTTTCGACCACCAGCGATCAGGACCACGGAGGAATATGCAGAAGCGGCTGCCACTGCCGCGTGGGGGTTGGTTGCCTTGGAATCGTCCACCCAGTCGACATCCTGCCAACGCCCCACGAGCGTGCGACGGTGCGGGTCGGGACGAAACGTGGTGATGACCTGTTCGACTGCTGCCGGCCCGGCACCGTGAGCGAGGGCCGCGACCCCGGCGGACGCCAGGTCAACGAAGAACGCGGGATCGGCAATAGGAATCCGGGCGAGCGAAACGACGAGGTCGCCAAGGTCGAGTTTGTCGGCGACCACTCCCGCGCCTCCCTCAGGGCGCCGCGTCCCGCTCACCGGCACCAACCGGGAGGGGGCGTTGCGAACGGCCGCGACGGATCCGGCGTCATCAGCGTCGTAAACCAGAAGATCATCCGGGGTCTGGTTGCAGTGGATCATCGCTTTGGCAGCCAGGTAGGCGTCAAAGGATCCGTGCCAATCGAGGTGGTCGGGAGCAACGTTGAGGATCAACGCCGTAGCAGGATGGAATTGGTCGATGAATCGAAGCTGAAAACTCGAGGTTTCGACTACTGCGATATCGAGGTCTTCATCGACAACATCGGCCAGAGGCCTGCCGATGTTCCCGGCCGCCACCGTCGCCAGCCCACTTTCGGCCAGCATGTCGGCGATCAAACGGGTAACGGTGGTCTTGCCATTGGTCCCGGTCACCGCGATGACCGGAGCCGAGAGCTGTCGAGAGGCGAATTCGAGTTCACTCCACAACGGGATTCCGGCCGCCCGAATGTCGCTGATCGGTTCTGATGTTTCGCTGAACCCCGGACTGGTTATGACCAAGTCGACGCCGGAGAGGAGCGTCGGCGTCCATGTGCCGGTGGTCACGGAAAGACGGTCTCCTCGCAGTTTGGCCAGCACAACCGGATCCTGGTCGAAGACCATCACGGAGTGACCGAGACGACGGGCCAGGAGGGCGGCTGCCCTCCCTGAGACGGCCCCACCGAGTACGAGGGACTTCATTGCAGACCTCCGCCGGCGATGAAGTCGCCGTAGAACAGCCCTAGTCCAAGTGCAACACCGATCCCCGCCAGAATGAAGAAACGAATGACGATCGTCGTCTCGTGCCAACCCAATAACTCGAAGTGGTGATGAATCGGAGCCATACGGAAGATGCGTTTTCCAAAGAAGCGAAAGCTGACGATCTGCATGATGACCGCGCTCGTTTCCAGCACATAGAGACCGCCAAGCACGACCAGCAAAAGATCGGTCTTGGACAGGAGAGCCAACGCGGCCATACCGCCACCCAGAGCTTGGGAGCCAACGTCCCCCATGAACAACCTGGCGGGAGCGGCGTTCCACCAGAGGAACCCGAGTGTTGCCCCCAGGAAGGCGGCTGCCACCACCGCCAGCTCGCCTGCCCCAAGTTGTTGTGAGGTGAATTCGCCATAGAACTCAACGTTTCTGAAGATCCAGAACATCATGATCATGAAGGCGCCGTAGACGAGGGCACTCGAGCCGGCGGCCAGGCCGTCGAGACCGTCGGTGATATTGACCGCGTTAGCGGCCGCGGCGAGCATCAGGAACACCCAGAGGGGATAGAAGACCCCGAGATCGATGCCGAGCGAGCGAGCGAAACCGATCTCCGTCGAAACCCCAAGCGAGTTCGCTCCCCAGGCGAAGAGCCCGGCAATGATGATCTGCCCGGCGATCTTGGCGCGCTTGTTCAGGCCCAAGTTTCGCTCTCTGGTTACTTTGAGATAGTCGTCCAAGAAGCCGATCAGACCCAAGCCGAGCACCGCCCCCACAACGAGCAGGCCGCCACCGGAGAAGGTGCGGATTCCCACCTCGAAACCTTCCGTGGGACTCCATACCCGAATGTGGGCCAACAGGTAACCGGCCAGCGCCGCGCAGAGTATGACGACCCCACCCATGGTGGGAGTCCCATGCTTGTGGGAATGTCCCTCGACCTCCTGCTGAATGAATTGCCCAACGTTCCGTCTTCGGAGGAACCGAATCGCCGAGGGCGTCGCCAGGATGGCCAGCAAGAAGGCCACGGCTGCCGCGACGAGCATCGGAATCATGGGGCCACCTCCAGACCGGCCAATTCCTCCCCCGCCACCACTCGATCGTCGAAAGGCTGGACCCGACCGGACACTTCCTGACCTTGCTCGTGACCCTTCCCGAGGATCAGGACCACATCGTCGGTAGACGCCATCCGTAATGCGGTGCGAATGGCCAACCGCCGATCGGGCACGACCTGCACCGCGCCATTCCCCTTCCCCGTCCCTGCGACCAGCTCGTCGATGATGGCCAGAGGGTCTTCCGATCGCGGATTGTCCGACGTGATGATGGCGACATCGGCCTGCCGGGCTGCTTCGCCCATTCGGGGTCTCTTGAGACGGTCTCGGTCCCCGCCCGCACCAATTACCACAATCACGTTCCCGTGCGACACGCTCCGGGCCGCCGCTACTACCGCGGCAATGCCCTCCGGGGTGTGGGCGTAATCGACAATGACGGCAAACTCTTGGCCGGCGTCAATCTTCTCAAAGCGACCCGGGATTTGCGCTACGCTGCGAAAGCCCCGATCGATGTCATCGAGTGTCAGCCCGAGCGCCGCGGCGCAGGCACCGGCTATCAGGGCGTTCTCGATATTGAAGGCTCCTCCCAATGGCAGTTCGACCCGGCAGGACCCGTCCCGAACGATGAGCTCGAATCTGGAACCGGTCGGGGTGACCTCGATCGCTTGAGCCCGCACGTCCGCATCGAGACTCATACCGACCCGGGTGACCGGGATGGCCAGGCCGGCTGCGAGTTGCGACCCGTAGGGGTCATCAACCCAGATCACTGCCTGGTCGGAGCGTCCGGGTTGGAACAGTGATGCTTTCGCCCGGAAGTAGTCTTCCATATTGTGGTGAAAGTCGAGATGATCCTGAGTGAGGTTGGTGAAGGCCGAAACTGCGAAGACGACTTCATCGACCCGGTGCAACGCCAGCGCATGAGAAGAGACTTCGACGGCCGCCAGGTCTACGTCCTCTTCAACCATCCGGGCAAGTAAACGTTGGAGATCAGTCGCCTCGGGAGTCGTTCTCCCAACGGGAACGGGCCGTCCGGCGATGCGAGCCCCGATGGTGCCGACCACTGCGCTTCTGAGACCCGCCGCCGTGGCAATAGATTCCACCAGGTAGGCAACAGTTGTCTTCCCGTTGGTACCCGTCACTCCCACCACCCGGAGTCGGCGGGACGGGTGATGATGAACGGTGGCGGCCATGCGAGGCAGCGCCGCCCGGCAATCGGCAACCACCAACTGGGGTACGGCAAGGTCCTGGCGAGCTTCCACGCAAACCGCCGAAGCCCCGTTGGCAACAGCTTGAGCGAGGAAGTCGTGTCCATCAGAAGTGAACCCCCGCACGGCGGCAAAGAGAACGCCGGGGCCGGCCTGCCGTGAATCGTGGGTAACGTCCAGGATCGGCGTCTGGTCGGAGCCGATTACCTCTCCTCCGACCGCTTCGGCCAGCTCAGCCAGCCGGACCTCAGGAAGCATCGGGCGCCACCCCCATCTGATGCAGGGTCCGTTCGACGATCTCCGCAAACGCCGGGGCGGCTGCTCGACCGCCGGTGTTGTCGGAATATGGTGCGTCGACAACAACCGCCACGACGATCTCAGGATTCTCGATGGGCGCCATACCAATGAAACTGGCCACGAAGTCGCCCGAATAACCCTCGCCTTCAACAAACCTGCGGGTCGTTCCCGTCTTTCCTCCCACGCTGTACCCGGATACTCGGGCCCCGTGGCCGGTGCCTTCGTCGCTCTCGACGACGCTTTGGAGGAGCAAGCGAACAACGCGAGCGGTTTCTGCCGAAACGACCTCCCGCCGTTTCGGGTCGATTGGACTCCGCACGCCGGTCCCGTCGACGATCTCTTTGACGAGGTGGGGCTGCACCCACACACCGTCGTTGGCGATGGTCGCGTAGACGGCCGCCATCTGAAGCTCGGTTACGGAGACGCTATAACCGATTGCCGCCGACGCCGGGCAGGATTGGCACCCGTTGGCGAGGTTGATCTGACCGGCGGCTTCGCCCGGGAAGTCGATGCCGGTCGGGGCTCCATAGTTGAAAGCTTCGAGGTACCGGGCCAAGTTCTTCTCCCCCAACTCGCGCCCGATCAGGATCGTGCCAACGTTGGACGAACGTGTCACGATGTCCTTGACACTCATGATGCGAGGTTCATGTGGTGCAATATCACTGAAACAGCCATAGACCTCTTCGTTGTCAGGACAAGCGCCGTCAACTATCTCAATCTGATCCGGCACCTCAAAGGTGGTCGTCCAGCTGACCGCACTCTCTTCTAACGCTGCCGCCACGGTGACGAGTTTCTGGGTCGAACCCGGTTCGAAGACCGACAATGCCGTCCAGTTCCGGAAGCGGTCGGGATCCGCGCCGGAGCGATTCCCCGGGTCGAACCCCGGCAGCGTAACCATGGCCAGCACTTCACCGGTCGCAGGGTCGAGGACTACAACGGAGCAGCGCTGCGCCGCCGTTCGGGCGATGGTGTCCTCGCATACCTCTTCGGCAACGAACTGGATCTCTCGGTCGATTGTCGTGACGAGATCGCTGCCCGGAATGGCCGCAACCACGTCGTACTCGCCAAAAGTGATCAAGCGGCCGCCGGGATCTTGCTCTGCCTCGAGCCGGCCCGGGTATCCGCTCAGCTCTTCGTCATATTCGTACTCGAGCCCTTCGATACCTTGATTGTCGATGTTGACGAACCCGACGACCTGAGCGGCCATACTTCCGGCGGGATAGACCCGTTTCGGCTCCGCGTACCAGTGAATCCCGGGTTGGGTGAGCTGTGTGACCGGCTCGGCTTGCTGCCATTCGACCTGGCGAGCCAGGAAAACGAAACTCCTGTCGGAGCTGAGCTTCTCGAAGAGCTCGTCGGCGTCGAGACCCAGGGCCGCGGCGATGAGGGTGGAGGTGACTTCCGGATTTGTCACCTGTTGGGGGTTGGCGTAGATCGTCGTGGCGTCCACCGTGATGGCGAGCTCGCGCCCTTCTCGGTCGAAGATGTTGCCGCGATCCGCGGCTAGTTCCTTGACGGTGAGGCGTTGATCAAGCCCCATGGCGGCCAGCTCATCGGCTCGAACGACCTGCACCTGGAAGAGTCGAACACCGATAGCCACCCAGGCCACGATGAGGGCGATGCCTACAGCAACGAGCCGGTAGTCGGTCGCACCCGTCCGAGTGCGGCGACTGATTTGCCGCCCCGCCACGCTATACCCCTGGACGGACACCGACGGGCGAGCCTCTTCCTTCGGGTCCTTGGTAACCCGTGGGGCTCCGGTCGCCAGCGCTCGGTCCGGTTGTCCTCATGGCGATGCGGTAAGAATCGATTTCACTTCGGCCCAGCGTGCCTCGGCGCCGCCTTCGAAGCCGGCTACTCCGGCCGCTTCGACCGTCCTGACTTCGTGGGGAAGTACCAGCCCGATTCCCTTGGCGAGCGGAACGACTCGCTCCGGTGATTGGAGACGCGCAACTTCCAGGCGCAATTGTTGATAAGCCACTTCTTCCTCGGCGATCTGCGATTCGACTTCATCGAGACGGAAGGCAGAGTCGCTCAAGGTGGTCCTCGAATAGATGAGCGCGAAGAAGACAAAGATGACGAGAGCCGTGAAGAGCAACCAGGGAGCCATGCGCAGATGTTGCCTGCCGCGACCGGGTACGACCCTGATCTGGGGTCGTTGCCGCGGAGCGGGAGCGAGGCGGGCCGTCATGCAGCAACCTTCTCAACGGCCCGCAAGCGCGCACTTCGCGCTCGCCGATTGATGGCGACCTCCGCCGGTGTGGGGCGAAGTGGTTTACGCGTCAGAAGGCGCAGGTCCGCCGTTCCTTCGCACACGCAGATCGGAAAATCAGGCGGGCAGGTGCAGCCGGTAGCGCCCGCTGCAAAACGCTGCTTGACGATGCGATCTTCGAGCGAGTGGTAGGAGATAACGACACACCGACCCGCGGGGCGCAGCCGGCTGAGCGCCGCCTCCAGACCCTGCTCGAGCGCGCCGAGTTCGTCGTTGGCCGCGATCCGCAACCCCTGGAACGTCCTGCGAGCCGGATGGCCTCCAGTCCGGCGGGCGGCGGCGGGGATAGCCAGGCGAATGATCTCTGCCAGTTGCACCGTGTTGTCGATCGGACGAGCGGCCACGATGGCCCGGGCCACCCGGGCGGCAAAGGGCTCCTCCCCGTAGGATCGGATCACTCGAGCGAGATCAGCTTCGGACCATTCGTTGACTAATTCGGCGGCGGTATGGGGGGCATCGGGACCCATCCGCATGTCGAGGGGTCCGGCCGCCCGGTAGGAGAAACCTCGGGTGCCTTCTTCGACCTGGTGGCTAGAAACCCCCAGATCGAAGAAGGCGCCGCTGAAACTTTCGATGCTCTTCTCGATCATCACGTCTTCCATATCCCTGTAGTTGCGGTTGAGGATCTGCAGCCGATTTCCCGGATCGGCGTCCGCGCGCCGGGCCTCTGCCTCCCTGATAGCGTCCGGATCCCGATCGAAGGCGAGGATCCGCACGTTGCTGCCGAGTGCATCGAGGATGCGTCGGCTGTGACCACCACCGCCGTAGGTGGCGTCGATGATTAGGCCCTCGTGCAACGGACGGAACAGCTCGACCACCTCCTCTGCCATCACTGCTTCGTGAAACTTGCGACTTTCGGGTGTCTGGTTCATGGTCAGCCCCCCGGGCGCTGGCACCAAAGGAAGCGGGCGGAGTAAGGGGCCTTCCGTTGGTTCCGGGGGGCTGGCGATGAACCAGTCCTCGATTGCCATGTCAGATTCCGTGTTCGCCGAGGGCCTCCTCTATGTCGGCGTAGTACTCGTCTGCTTCTGCGGACATGCGACTCCAGGTCGCTGTGTCCCAAATCTCCACGCGGTCGGCAACGCCCACCACCGTGAGGTCTTTCGTGAGGTCGCCGTAGGTGCGGAGATTGGCGGGAATCTGCACCCTGCCCTGTTTGTCGGGAGATTGCAGATCGGCGCCGGCGAAGAACGACCGAGCGAGTTTGCGAGCTCGGGCGTCGGTGCGGGGAAGCGTGTTCACTCGTTCTACCTCCGTCTCCCACCGATCGAGCGGGAAGACGTAGAGGCATCGCTCCTGCCCTTTGGTGATGACACAGCCGTCCTCCAACCGCTCGCGGAATTTGGCGGGCAACACGACTCTTCCCTTCGGGTCGAGTGTGTGCTGGTACTCACCGAGGAACATGATTGTTGCACCCTGTCCGACATCCGTAGTCCTCCACTGCGTGCCACTATGGCCCATTCCGCGCCACATGTCAACCCTATCGCCCCCTTTTCTTCCCAGGTGTGACCCGACGAGTGGGTGCGGAGTGTCTGGGACCCAATCGCAGCCGCCGAGTCGTCGGTGTTCGCCAGCATGCGTCTCGCCTCGACAGTTACCCGATGGCCGATGCGTTTCTTGGCGAATTGGTCTGCCGGCTCTCGGGTCACAAGGTTGCGCGTTTGGTCGAGGTACCCGCGGCTTCGAGTTCACAGCCGTGGAAGGGTGTCGAATCCCTGATTCTGAGCTCCGGGCTGCACTATCCTCGCTCCATACCCAAGGAGTTGTGGAGATGCAGATTCTCATCGCTACTGACGGCAACCTCGACGCAGGTCTCACGGCAGAAATGGCGGTCCGCCTCTTCGAAGAGGGCGACGTCATCACTCTGGCGACGGTCGTGGAAGTACCCCGTACACTCCTGACCGAACTGCGAGGGTTCTTCCGGACGCCACCGCCTCAAGCGGACATCGATGAAGATCACGAGTACGTTGGGCAGCCAACCGCCGGCACGCTCACCTCCAACTGGCCCGGGGACGATGCGATGATCGCCCGCTACGTCGACGATCAGAAAAGAAAACGGACGACGGCCGTGCAACAAGCCCTCGAGTCGAGGGGGATCACCCCGACGGTGGTCGCCAAGGAGAGCGACAGCCCGGCTGTCACCGTGTTGGAATTGACCACCGAGATAGATGCGGACGTGCTCATCATCGGGACGCACGGACGGGGACGATTTGAGGGCCTGCTCGGTTCGACGGGCACCAAGCTGGCCCGGCTGGCTCCGTGCACCGTGATCCTCGTACGATAACTCGAAGAGCACCCGGCGGCCAGCGAAGTCACGTCACTGAGGACAAGCGATCTAGCCGCTGGAAGCTGAAACGCTGGTAGCTGGGAGCGACGCGGTCTGGGAGTTCGAGCTCAGGCGGAGTCGGCCAAAAGGTACGGATGCCAGGTCGGATCAACCGGGAACCCGGTGCTGGCGAACACCCAATCATGGCGGCGCGGCGCCTCGGGTCTCTTGACCAGCTGCATTGAGGTTTCCACCAGGTTGTGATCGGCCTTACGGACGTTACATGCCCGGCAACAGGCGACCACGTTCTCCCAGGTGTGGGCGCCTCCCTTCGATCGGGGTATCACATGGTCGAGGCATTCAGCTTCGCGACCGCAGTACTGGCAATAGTTGCCATCTCGTGCGAAAACAGCCCTTCGAGTGAGCGGCATCCTTCGCAGGTAGGGAACCCTGACAAAACGACGGAGCTTGACCACCGAGGGGACCAGCATGGAGAAGCGTTCTGCTCGCCACAGGGCGTCCTGAGCTTCGACGACATCGGCTTTGTCGCTGACAACCAGCACAACTGCCCGCCGCGAGGTCACGATCGAAAGCGGTTCATAGGTGGTGTTCAACACCAGAGCTCTAGCCAAATGCTGCTCCCATCCGGAAGGCGATCAGGTTACTAGCCGCCCGGGTTCAACCGGCGGAGATCCTTGGGTGGTGGTCACGCAGCGTGAAGGTCCTTGACACAACCGGTGGCCGTCACGAAACTCGACCCATGCGTGTGATTGGATATGTACGTGACGCCCCGGGGCCGGACAGCGGTGACTCTGTGTTCGTTCAATCGGAGCAGATCCGCCGCTGGGTCGCCCACAATCGGTGTCAGTTGCTGGCGGTGTGTCAGGACACCATTGGCGCAGGTGCTGCAGATGATCGAGACGGTTACCGCGCCTTGCTTGGCATTATCTCGGCGGGACATGTCGACACGGTCCTCATCGCCAACCTGTCGGTCCTGTCGGCCGACATCATGGTCCAGGAGATCATGCTGCAAGACCTCAGAGTTCGGAAGGTCAGCGTGATTAGCACTGATGAAATGGATCTCCCCGCCCTGGCTGATCCGGCTACCGATCCTGGCCGCCTGTTGATCAGAGATGTACTGACAAAGCAACAGACGTACCGCGGAAGATTCTCCGACGTTGCCGAGGAGATCGTCGAGGCCGACCCGGACCGGGACGTGCTGATCGAATTGATCCCGTTCGCGGAAGAGATTACCCCAGCCCGGGCATCCTGAAGAGGCGACTCCGTTCGTGATTCTGGTTTGACGCGCACATGCAAAGAACCGAGAACCAAAAGCCAACAACTATGACTGCAGTGCTGCCCAGACCGCTTGCGCAAACGCAAACGGGTTGGTCGCCGCCACCAAAGCAGCCCCGACCCGGACCTGGCCGTCGGGGCCTTCTAGATACACGGTGATGGCCGGAAAGGCATCAGAAAACTCGATGCCTCGCAGACCGGCCGGAGGCGCCTCAGGGTGAATTAGCTCGCCGACTGCGGCAACGATGGCCTCATGGAGCCCTTGTTCGGTGCGTCGCGCCCGGCGAGTTACCGTTCGTCCCCCGTCGGCCAACACCGTTACGACTATCTCTCGAATGGTCTCGGACACAGTCACGGCCTCGATTCCGTACCTATCCGGCGACGGGGTAGACGAGCCCGACGACTCTGCGATCGTTCGATGTGGAGCGGGTCCAGGTTCTGGACCCGCTCGTTGCGGTCCTTCCGGTGGAGTTGGGGGCGTCTCAGGTCCGGGCTGTCGTCGATCTGGTGCGACCCGCGACCGAAGGCCACGCGCTTGGAGCAGCCGTTGCACCGCCTCCGCTACAGCACCTCGGTCGGCACCATGGGCGAGACGGACGCGGATGCCAAGAGGGCCGTTGTCGGCCAGGTCGACTTCCGACCGCTCGACTCCCTCTATCGCCGACAACGCCGTGCGCAGATCGTCCTTCACCCGTTCCTCCGTTGTCGTCTTCGCCATCGGAGGTAGCTGATCAGGTCATCCCCCTGCACCACTGCTGTTTCCGTTCCATAGGCCGTCGCAATCCGCCACGCTGAGTAGTCCGGATCGACGCGAGGGACAAAGGGAAAGGAACGCCACCACCCATCGGGCGATACCGCCACCACAACGCGAACAGCCTCGGGCCACAGCCCGGGATGTCGCGCGACTGCCCCAAGTGCCCAGCGCACGCGCCTCCTCTCACCCAACCTAGTACCGATTATATGGGATGGGGCCGAGGCGCAAAGAGAAAGCTCTGATAGGCTTCTCGCCAAACCGTCGAGGAGGCTTCCCCCCTGTGAGCGCAGCTACCGTCGCCGCCGACCGCATTCAGTGGTTCTCTGAGCGTTTTGAAGAAATCGTCTCGAACATCGAGCAAGTCATTCAGGGCAAACGCGAGGTGATCGAGCTCCTCACCATGTGCCTGGTGGCCCAGGGGCATGTCCTGATCGAGGATGTGCCCGGTGTTGGCAAGACGCTACTGGCCAAGTCGCTGGCTCGGTCGATCGACTGCAACTTCAATCGGGTTCAATTCACGCCCGACCTCCTCCCCTCGGACATTACCGGCGTGTCCATCTGGGACCGACAGAAGAGCGACTTTGTCTTCAAACCCGGTGCCATCTTCGCCAACATTGTCCTGGGCGATGAAATCAACCGGGCGAGCCCCAAGACCCAGGCCGCGCTCCTCGAGGCCATGGAGGAACGGCAGGTGACCGTCGACGGCACCACCCGGCCCTTGCCACCCCCCTTCCTGGTCGGCGCAACGCAAAACCCGCTCGAACACGAGGGGACCTACCCGCTCCCCGAGTCACAGCTCGACCGTTTCATGATGAAACTGGTGGTCGGATATCCGGTCCGCAGTAAAGAACTCGAGATACTCGAAGCGCACGGGATTCGCTCCACTTTCGAAGACCTCAAACCGGTCGTAACCGGGGACCAGGTCCTGGAAATGGCGGGTGTCGCCGACCACGTGCACGTTGCGCCCTCCATACAGGGTTACATCGTTGACCTGGTTGAGGCGACTCGGCGCCACGGTGAGCTGATGCTCGGTGCTTCCCCTCGGGCGGCGCTCCATCTCCAGCGGGTGGCCAGGGTCCGGGCGGCAGTCGAAGGACGCGAGTACGTCACCCCCGACGACATCAAGGCGGTGGCAGGTACCGTGCTCGAACACCGTATGGCCATGCGTCCCGAAGCGCAGATGCGGGGCACCACGATCAGCGATGTGCTCGACTCCGTGCTGCACCACTTGCGCGTCCCGGGGACGAGAGCCACCAGCTGATGCTCACGGACAGAGGCTGGGCGGCGCTCGGAGCCAGTCTGGCCCTTTTTGTATTGTGGGCAGCTCTCGGCGAACCCGAGCTGTTGAGTATTGGTCTGCTTTTGGCGGTTGCGACGACGGCCGCGTTCGTGTTCGTGCGACGCTCTAACCCATCAGTTGCCGTCACCCGGCGTCTTTCCCCCAACCTCGTTCACGAAGGGGAACAGACGGTGGTCGAGGCATCGCTCACCAACGTTGGAGCCCGGCGGGTGTGGAACCTGACCGCCGAAGACGACGTGGCCGGTCTTGGGTCGGCCCGTTTCGCTGCCGCCCGGTTGGCGCCCGACGAGACGGCAACAGCCACCTACCAAATCCTCTGCAAGCCGCGGGGCATCTACGACGTAGGCCCTCTCCGGGTTTCCGTTACGGATCCGCTCCGCCTGGCCGACCGCAGTCAGCTCGTAGGGCAGCAGGATCGTTTGATCGTCTATCCAGCCGTTGAACAGCTTTCCGGTCTGCCCGTTCTACGCGGACTAGATCCATCGATGTACGCCTCTCAACCTGAGTTCAGCCATCGGGGCGGAGAGGATTTCTACACGCTCCGCGAGTACCAGACGGGAGATGATCTGAGGCGGGTGCACTGGCCGTCAACGGCCAAGCGCGACGAGCTGATGATCCGACAATTGGAAACACCTTGGCAGTCGCGGGCGCTGGTTTTCTTCGATCCTCGGGGATCGAGCTACGACGGCACGGAGGCCTTCGAGCGAGCCGTGAGCGGCGCCGCTTCTGTGGTCCGCCATATGCTCTCATCTGGCTTCGACGCGGATCTCTGGACCGGAGGAGCGCCGATCAGCAGTGCAGAACCCGGGTCCTACGCGAAGTCCATGGAAGCCCTGGCGGGTGTTCAGCCGACAGATGGTCTTGACCTCCGGGCCGCGGCTCTCCGATTGCAGCGCGGTGGCCGGGGCGGTGCCCTCGTGTTGATTACCGGCAGCCCTGATGGCGAGCTCCTTGCAGTCGGCCAGCTCCTCACCCGCAATTTCGCGTCGACCGTGCTCATGTCGGTGGCGCAGCAAGCCTCAGCCACAGTCGCCCATTTCCAACGCGCGGGCACCCAAACGATGGCGATCAAGCCGGACGGAAGCTGGGCCAAAGCCTGGCTCAACGCAGCGGGTACACCATGGCCTACCGTTTCAGCTGGATAGCCGGAACCGCTGCCATCCTCCTGGCGCTCCTCCGTATGGAGCGTTTGCTCAGGCCGATCGAGGATGGTCCTGCCTGGCAACTGGCTTTGCTGGCCGGAGCTCTGCTGGGAGCAGTTATCACCTGGACGGCCGTCTCGTACCGGGTCGGCTGGCTCGGGACCGCACTGCTCAACCTGGGCGGTTTGGTGCTAGCGGCGTTCCGCCTGGGGGCGGCCGACACCCTGGTACTCGGTTTCCTTCCATCCCTCGACACCTTTTCGAGGATCGGTACTGAACTGGGCTGGGCCTTCGGACTGATCCGGTTTGGGGCCGCGCCGGTTGTCCCCGCCGCTGGACTGATTCTTATCCTGACCGTCGTCTTCTGGCTACTGGGCGCACTCCTAGCCTGGGGCCTGCTTTCGAGCCATCCCACCCTGGCGTTGCTCCCCCCCCTCCTGTTCTATCTGCAGGTCGCCACCATCGACCGGATACCGCCCCGGGTCGGCTGGACCACAGCCTTTCTAGCGGTTGCGGCAGTTGCTCTGCTGGCGGTATCCCTCGACGAGCGCAGCTTGACTGCGGGCCGGTTGCGCCGCCGGTTCGCGACAGGGCATGTCCCGATGAGCACCCCTTTCTTCCCCTCAGTGTTTGTGTCCATCGCGGTGATCGCCTCGGTGGTCGGATCCAGCGCCGCCGCCGGTCTCGTGCCCGCCAGCGGCTTCCTCGACTGGCGGGCTCAAACCGGGTTGGGTGGCGGCATATTCAGCGGCGTGTCTTTCAACTTGTTTACCAGCATCACGCAGACCGACCTCGTCTCACGCAGCGAAGAACCGGTCTTCATCGCCACCATCGAAGGCGCAGCCGCCCCGGACGATCTGTACTGGAAGCTGTTCACATTGGAGGAATTCGATGGTGAGAACTGGTTCCCGGGTCGGCTGCCAACTCGAATCCCGAGGCCAGACGAACCCTGGGAAGACCCAGAGCACGCCTTCAAAGGCGAGACTGCGCCCGTCACGCAGACCATAACCATTCTCGCCCTCAGGCAGAATGTTCTGCCGACGTTGCACTCCGCCACCTGGATCAACTCCGAGTCGGTGTTGCTCAATCAGAGCTTTCGAGTACGCGCCGACGCATCCATTCCTTTCGATCTCAGAACGTGGGACGGGCTCACCTACGAAGTCCTCTCGAACGTGCCGGTCCCGGATCTCGGAGTGCTGGCCAGCCAACCGAGTCAGCGCGACCGTTTGTCGCCCATCTTCCAGGAAGCGGCCGACCGGGGCGTCTTCACCGCTCAACCCAAGGCGCCGACAGCACAGGGCCTGGTGCGTCCCACCGACATCAGCGAATATCTCGACCTCCCCCGTGAGTTCGATCCTACGCTGGCCACCAAAGCTGCTGAGTTGACCTTGAACGGCGCGACGGCCTTCGAGAAAGCCCTCCTCCTCGAAGCCTGGTTCCGCGATCCCGAAGAGTTCACATACTCGATCGATATTGACCCGGGCCATTCGGCCAGCAACATGACCGCCTGGATTCTCGATGAGGACAGCCCCAACTATCGCACGGGGTATTGCGAGCAATTCGCCACCGCGATGGCAGCGATGGCCCGGTCGATTTCAATTCCCAGCCGGGTGGTCCTCGGTTTCACACCCGGCGAGAAGACCCAGGACGGCCGCATCATCGTCAAGGGAAAGAATGCTCACGCCTGGGTGGAGCTCTGGATGAACGGGCAAGGTTGGGTCCGATTCGATCCAACCCCGCGCGGTGACCAGATCAACCCGTCGACCAATGTCAACGCGGTTGGGGTCGGGTTCGACGCCCGCAACTTCATTCCCGAGCCGGACGGGGCCCTTGAGCCGGCCGATCCGAGTATCGGGTTGCCCGCCAACCCGAACGATGTGGATTTCGGCGAAGACTCGGACATCCCGCGGGGCCCCGACGGCCTACCGCTGGAGACGTCCAATCGGATCGGCATTACGGCCTTCCAGGCCATACTGCTCGGCATCGCGGCCCTGCTCGGAATCATCCCCCTGACCAAGTGGATCCGGAGGCGACGGAGGCTGGGAAGGATGAAGGAGGGCGACATCACGGGTGCATGGGAGGAGATTGTGGACCGGCTCACCGATCTCGGTCGTCCCCCAACTCCCGATCAGACCCATGAAGAGGTGGCCGCATCGGTCCACCGATCCCTCACCCCCCTGGCCAGGAGCGTGACAGAAGCCATGTACGGTCCGGATCGACCCATGCAAACAGCTAAGATCGACCAGGCCGTCGATTCGTTTGAACAGACCGAGATCTATCTCCGCGATATCTACCGGCCTTTGGACCGCCTCATGTCTTGGCTTCGGATTCGCTCGCTCAAATGGTGGGACCACGACTAGGTGTTGAGCAAACCAATTCACGCGTCCCGCCGATCAACTCAGCGGACTCCGACGGGTGATCAACCACCGGCCGCTTCGGCTGCTTCCGTGACCACATCGTCCTCCACCCGGCGGAGGATTTCGAGGAATGAGTCGCGATCGAGCTCGAAGCGAGTGATGTCCTCTTCAACCGACCTGGCGATGCTGTCGATGGCCACAAAGAAAGCGAGTTGTCCTTCGCGAAGGGCGTCGAGCAACTCTTCGTCTCCGGAAGCAATTCGAAAGATCGTGTTTCCGTCGGTAACCAGCTTCACCTCCGAAAGGTGCGAATCCATCTCGGCGTTCCGCCGCAGATAGTCCCATGCGCGCCGTACACGCTGGACGGACATGCCATTGTCGAGCAAGCTCCTCACGACCCGTAACGCCACCAGATCCCGAAACGAGTACAACCGCCGCACGCCGGGCCGGCCGCCTGTTCCCTGAATTGATGGCCGTACCAGATCGACCCGGTCCCAGTACCTGAGTTGATGCTGCGTGCAGCCGGTCAATTGTGACGCCTGCTGCGCGCTGAACCCGTCGTCCAAATCCTTACTCCCCACAGTATTCCAGGGCGGCCTCTGGGAGTCCTCGTCAGCCGCAGTTCTGCCGTTTCGCTCGGTCCAGACCGCCTAGGTGGGCTCCCCAAGCCGAAGACCGAAGCGTTGGTTGCGCCACTCTAGCTCGCTGAATCGATCAGCGGCGAAAACCCCTCCTGCTCTTGAATTCACGAAGCCACTCCCCGATCGCCCCACCGGCCGAGAGGCCGATTGGCGCCTTTCCAGCGCGCCTCCGCAACACTTGAACAAGAGCGGTGCCGGAGGCAACCATCACCACAAACCCGGCCAACGCCAACCAGGTATTGAAGGTGAACGTGACCAGGGTGAGCCCGACACCAACGAGCAGTCCCGCTATAGCCAGGTAGAGGGTGCGTGGCGAGTCGGCCGACCTCTGGATGCTACGCACCGTGTTGGCCAGATCGGGGTCCTCTTCATAGAACCTGCGCTCTATCTCTGAGAGTATGCGCTGCTCTCGCTCGTCCAATGGCATCAAGGTCTCCCGGGCCGCAACATCACGACCTTGAGGACATTATACGATGCGACGGAATTGTGGAAGGGGGAAGGCGGAATAAGCTCAATCTTCCCGTTCGATGTCTTCGGCCATCCTCGCCGGGCGAATCGATCCTGTTCCATAGCGGAGGCGAACCTTATCGACGGCGTCGGCGAGATCATCCCATTTGGCAGGTCGATCGACGGCCAGTTGGCGCGGAGCAGTGGCCGGGGTCAGGGCGGTCACGCCCAGCCCCACCAAACGAATCGGCTTGTCCAGAATGAGGTTTCGCAGCAGATCCCGGGCCGCCCGGTAGAGATCGCGGGCAACATCCGTCGAGCTGCCCAACGTCACCGAACGCGTGATGGTGGTGAAGTCCGCAAAGCGAATCTTGACGGTCAGGGTACGTCCGGCCACCCCCCCTGCGCGTAATCGCCCGGCCAGCCGGTCGGCGTGTCGGAGCAACTCTCCTTCGACGGCATCCCACCCCGCGATGTCGCGTTCGTAGGTTTCTTCGACCGAGATCGACTTCGCCGCTGACCCCGGGACCACCGGCCGCTCATCGCGCCCCCAAGCGAGCTCATGGAGATGGGTTCCCGCCGATGCGCCAAGGTGCCTTTTCAGTGTCGCAGGCGGGACCTCGGCGAGATCTCCGACCGTTTGCACCCCAAGCCGTTCCAGCGCCGCACGGGTTGCTTCACCAACCCCCCACAACGATCGAACAGGCAGCGGGTGCAGAAAGGCCAGCGATTCGCCCGCCGGCACGTGCCGGATACCGTCCGGCTTGGCAGCCTCGGAAGCAAGTTTGGCGAGGAACTTGTTGACCGCAATACCGACCGAGGCCGGGAGCTCGAGTTCTTCTCGGAGGCGCGCCCGAATTTCGACCCCGATGACAGCGGAATTCGGGTAATGGTGCCGGAGGCCGGCCACATCGAGAAAGGCCTCGTCGAGAGAGAGGCCTTCGACCAGCGGGGCCAAGGAGCGAAAGATAGCGAACACCTTTTCGGAGACAGCCCGGTATTTGCGGTGATCCGACGGGAGCACAACCGCCGCAGGGCAGAGACGTCGAGCATGAACCATCGGCATCGCAGAGGTGATGCCAAAGGTGCGAGCTTCGTAGGACGCCGCGGCAACAACGCCCCGACCTCCGGTACCGCCAACCACCACGGGGCGCCCGCGCAAATCCGCTCGATCCCGACGTTCGACCTCTACGAAGAACGCATCCATGTCGACGTGCAGGATGGATTCGGTAAACCCCAGGGCCCTCATTCCGCCAAGGTAGCCGAGAACAAAGAACTGGGGTTCCTAGGATCATTGCCCATGGCAAGCAGAGTGCACCTGGTCCGCCATGGTGAGGTCGAGAACCCTGGCCACATCGTGTACGCCGACCTCCAGGAGTTCGGCCTGAGCAGCAACGGTGAGGCTCAGGCCGAGGAAACGGCAACCTACCTTTCGGATCATCCGATCACCGCAGTGTCCGCATCGCCGCTCACCAGGGCGGTACAGACGGCGCTGGTGATCGCAGCCCCGCACGGACTCAAGATTGAGGTTGACGATGACTTCGGTGAATTCGCCTTGTCGATTCGTTGGCGCGGCATACGTTGGGAAGCGCTCGACGATCAGTTTCCTGGAGAGGTGGCGGCCTATCTCAATCATCCGTGGGACCTCCCGTTCTCGCCCGAGTCGCTCGAGGCGATGGCGGGCCGAATGGAAGCGGCCATCCTGAGCCTGCACCTCGCTCACCCCGACGGTGAGCTGGTCGTCGTGTCACACCAAGATCCCCTCCAGGCAGCGCGCTTTGCCCTTACCGACCGGCCTTTCGCTTCGTTCGGGAGCGACAAACCGGGGCATGCAGAGGTGATCACCTTGGAGCCCGGAGCCCCCTGGCGGGAGACGGCTCGATGGGCTCCTGCGACCCGGAGCGGTCGGTTCCCACCTCCAATGGGAATACCGGGCCCCTAGGTCAGGAACTCATCCGCCGACGGCTCGGCCCGGAGCAGCTCGAAGAGCTCCCGATCGGTATCAAAGGCCAGCGGTGGCAAGTCATCGAGGGCAAAGTAGCCGGCGCCGTCGGCATCGTCTCCTGCCACCAAGCGGCCACCCATCACCGCTGCGCGAAACCAGATACCAACCGTCAGCTTGGCCGGGTCGTGAAAGTTGGACGCCACGAATATCGGTTCTCCGATAGCGACCTCAAGTCCCGTTTCCTCGAGGAGTTCGCGGGCGGCCGCCTTCCGGACGTCTTCGCCGTAGTCGACATATCCGGCGGGAATCGCCCACAACCCCGGTCGCGTGGCGTCGGGACCGCGCCGGATCATCAGGATCCGCCCGGCCTCATCCTCTACCAAGGCCGCCACACCGACCCCCGGGTTCCTGAAGTGGACAAAGCCGCACGACGGGCACGCCGGCCGGTTCCGGCCGCCCACCTCCCGTTCAACCATGCGCGTTGCGCAATGCGGACAGAACACGAACTCGCCGGGCCAGTGTTTGTGCATGTGCGTCAGGGTACCCTTCCGGCGCGACAGGCCCCGTGCCGGCCTGTCGCGGGCATAATGCTCATCATGCAACGGGCCCCACTCTTTGTCGCCGCGGCGATCGTGCTGGCATCTGCCGGGTGGGCGTTCGTCCTGGTGTTCGGGTCCGGACCTCTCGCGGACTCAGCGGCGGCGCTGCTGGCCGCCGATCTACTCATCTTGGGAACCGTGATCGCGATGGGCGTTGCTCTCGGGCGCGGTCGGTGGACCCGCCGAGCTTCGTCCATACTGCTGGGTGGGCAGGCTGTGGTCGGGGTGTTCTTCGAGATGGATGGATGGTGGATCGGTGCCGTTCTCTTGACTGCCGTCGGGATCGCCGCAGTGGCCGGACCGTGGCTGGATAGCTGGTTACGAAGAGTTCCTCGCACGAACGGGCCACCTCCAACGGCGGTAATCATGAACTTGGGATTGGTGGGTCTGCCCACCCTGGTGGCGGCGACGGCTTCCGGAGGCGTTCCGGTGGGCGGCTGGATGCTCAGTGGCTTTGCACTGACGGCGGCCTGGGCATATTCGCAAGCTTGGCTACCCGCGCTGTGGGCGGTGCGGATTTCTCTCCCGGTGCTGGGCGTAGCAGCCGCCGCGGGTCTCGCGTGGCCTGGGGCGCTCATGCTCGGGCTGGGTGTCTCCGCGCTCACTGTCTTGGCCTGGTCTCCGGACGTTCGACAAGCCACGCTGTCCCAAGCACCCACTCGGGGAAATCTGATCCCTATTCCTCCCGAGCTGGCCCCACCGCAGGTGCTGGAAGCGGCCGGACTCGACGACCGGGGTCGACCCAGACAACCTGGAGAAACGTGAAACGCCGACTGCCCAATCCGTGGGTGCTGATTCCAGTCGCGCTCGGGTTCGTGATCGGAGGGTTCATCGGGTGGAGCGTGACGACGGTGAGTTGCCGACCAGATGGCTGTGTGACGGCGGCCAGCCTGGTCGGCGCCGGAGCCGCTCTGTCAACCGCCGTCGGGGTCCTGGTGGTTGCGGTGCTGGTGCTTCGATCGCTCAACGAGTGGCAGCAGGCAGTGCGCCGGGGAGAGGAACCTCCCGGTCCCGGTTGTGAGGTCACCCAACCCAACGGGGACTAAAGGAGTTCTTCTTTCTTCGTTCTTCGCTGTGTACTTCGTTCAGCCACTTGGCACCCGCCACCAGGAACCACGAAGAAAATCGAGAGACGAAAAGATTCTGCTATTCGTGCTTCGAAAAGATCAACGCCACGTTGTGACCGCCGAAGCCGAACGAGTTGCTCATCACCGTCGCTACTTCCATGGGACGCGCTTCGTTCGGAACGTAGTCGAGGTCACATTCGGGGTCGGGGTTGCTGTAGTTGATCGTGGGCGGCACCATCCCGTCACGAATGGTCAGCACACTGGCTACCGCTTCGACGGCTCCCGCCCCTCCCAGGGTGTGACCGGTCATGGACTTGGTAGATGAGATCGCCACCCGCCGCGCGGCTTCTTCGCCCAACGCCAGCTTGATGGCGGCCGTCTCCGTCGAGTCGTTGGCCGGGGTCGAGGTCCCATGGGCGTTGATGTAGTCAATGTCCCCGGGGTCGATGCCTGCGTCGTCGATGGCGGCGGTCATGGCCCGGGCCGCTCCGGTACCACCCGGCTTGGGAAGCGTGATGTGGTACGCGTCCGATGACATCCCGTAGCCGAGGACTTCCGCATAGATGTGGGCCCCGCGCGCCAGCGCATGATCACGCTCCTCCAGGATGAGCGAAGCCGCACCTTCCGCCATCACGAAGCCGTCGCGGTCGGCGTCGAACGGTCGGGAAGCTCCGGACGGATCGTCGTTACGGGTGGACAGGGCCCGAGCCTGAGCGAATCCGGCCACCGCGTACTCGCGGATGGGGGCTTCAACGCCACCGGCCACCATCACCTCCGCGGCGCCCCGCCTGATCAACTCTGCGGCATCGCCGATGGCGTTCGCTGAGGCGGCGCAGGCCGTCACCGTGCAACTGATCGGTCCAAGCAGGTTGAAGGCAATCGACACATAGCCCGCCCCCATGTTGGGGATGATCTGGGTGATCGTGTACGGGCTCATGCGGTCCCCGCCGCGCGTGAACATGATGTTCATCGACTCTTGCACCGAGATGATGCCGCCGATGCCGCAACCGATGACCACCCCGGCGCGGAGGCCGGCATCCGGATTGTCCGTGTAGTCGATACCGGCATCGGCAAGAGCCTGGGCAGTGGAGGCGTAGAACACTTGCGCGTACCGGTCCATGGTGCGAACGTCACGGCGGCTCAGGTATACCTCAGGATCGAAATCCTTGAGCTCGCCGGCTATCCGGACCGCAAAATCCGTCGTATCAAACGACGAGATCTCATCGATACCGGACTCCCCTGCCAGCAAAGCCTTCCAGAAGCTGTCGACGGTCAGCCCGACCGGGGTGACCGCGCCCAACCCGGTTACGACCACCCGCCGGTCGCGCGTGCGCATCGGTTTCCTCAGCCGGCCAGCTTCGCTACGACCATGTCGACCGCTTCACCGACCGTGCCGATTTCTTCGGCTTCCTCGTCAGGAATCTTGACCCCGAACTCGTCTTCGAGGGCCATCAGGAGTTCAACAACTCCCAAAGAGTCCACTTCCAAGTCCTCTTCAAATCTGGCTTCAGCCGAGACCTTTTCCCCATCCAGACCAAGTTCGCTGACAAGCAGATTCTTGATGCGGCTTTCGATTTCCGAGCGATCCATTTTTCCTCCCTTAGAGCGCCATTCCTCCGTCAACAACGAGAACCTGGCCGGTGACATAGGCTGCCTCGTCGGAGGCAAGATAGCCCACAGCCGACGCGACCTCACGCGGGAACCCGAACCGACCAACGGCTGTCGATGTGGAAGCAGCTGCGCGCACGTCATCGGACAAGTCGTTCGTCATGTCCGTTTCGATGAAGCCGGGGGCAACCGTGTTGACGGTAATGCCTCTCGACCCCACTTCTTTCGCCACCGATTTGGTGAAACCTATGATCCCAGCCTTCGAGGCCGCGTAGTTGGCTTGTCCGGCGTTCCCGGCGATACCAGCCACTGAGCTGATGTTGATGATCCTTCCCCACTTGGATCGCACCATGGAGCGCAGAGCTGCCTTGCTGCAGAGGTATACCGACCGGAGATTGGTGTTGATAACTTCGTCCCAGTCGGCGGTATCCATGCGGAGCACCAGACCGTCGCGGGTGATGCCGGCGTTGTTGACGAGGATGTCAACAGGACCGAGTTCAGTGCCCACCGCCGCAAACAGACGATCCACATCGTCGGGATCGGCCACGTCTGCTTGGACGGTGATGCCCTCGTTGCCGATCGACATGATCTCTTCGAGCACCTCAGCCGCCGCGCCGGCATTGCCTGCATAGTTGATGGCGACCCGGCTCCCTCGCCCGGCCAATTCGAGCGCCACGGCCCGACCGATACCGCGCGAGCCGCCGGTTACCAGCGCCACCCTCGTCACCCGGTCCTCCTACCGTCTCCATAAAAGGCGACATTGGATTCGAGGAGTTCCACGGCGGTCTTGTCGCACGGGGGCAAGTGAGCATCGCTCACTCCCAGCGGTTCGACTCTCCTGCCCCACCGCACCACGGCGGCTGCCCAGGTCAAGCCGGCCCCGAAGGCGGCAAAGACGAGGTTGGCGCCAGGCGCGACCCGCCCTTCTTCTATTGCTTCGGTGAGCGCCATCGGGATGGTTGCCGCGGATGTGTTGCCGTACGAGGCGATGTTCACGAAGACCTGCTCGGCAGCCAGCTTCAACTTGCGCGCAGTTGCATCGATGATCCGGACATTGGCCTGATGGGGAATCAAGAGGTCGACATCCGCAACCGATAGGCCCGCTTGCTCAACCACCCGGCTCGAAGCTCCGCCCATGGCCGTCACGGCTCGCCGGAAGACCTCGGGGCCGTCCATATGGATCGCGTATTCGCTTGGATCACCTTGATATCGATTGCCTGCGGTGCCAACGCCGGGGACACACAGAATCCCTGCGACCGAACCGTCCGTTCCGATCTCAACCGACTGCAACCCGATCGCTTCATCGGTTGCCTCGAGCACCACAGCTCCTGCCCCGTCTCCGAACAACACGGCCGTCCCCCGGTCGGTGAAATCGAGGAGATGCGACAGTTTCTCCGCACCGATCACCAGCACCTTGTCGTGCCCTCCCCCTTTCACCATCTGGGTTCCGACATTGAGGGCGTAGATCCACCCCGAACATGCGGCGTTGAGGTCAAACACTGCAGCGTTCGTGGCTCCCAGCTTGGCCTGGACGAGTGAAGCGGCGCTCGGAATAACTACGTCGGCAGTGCAGGTAGCCAGCACGATCAGGTCGATGTCGGTCGGTTCGAGACCGGCCGCGGCTAGAGCATGGTGGGAGGCCACGACGGCCATGTCGGACACGTTCACATGGGAAATGCGCCGCTCTTTGATACCGGTGCGAGTGGTGATCCACTCGTCGGTGGTGTCGGTAAGCACCTCGAGGTCGCTGTTGGACAGAACGGAAGGCGGAACGCATTTTCCCCATCCAGTGATTTCTGCGTACCGCATTGTCACTCCCTCATCCGATTTCCTGTTGAAGGTATTCGGCGACCACAGCCGCCGAACTCAAGTCATTGACGACCAGCACCTCCCGACCCGACGTTGAGCGCCGAGCCAGCGCCGCCGTCACGTCGCCTGGCCCTACATGGACAAAAGCATCGACCGTCGCCGCCATGTCTTCGAGGCTGTCGGAAAACCGAACCGGCGACTCCACCTGGCGGGCCAGGAGGTCGCGCACCTCAGAAACCATAGAGGGGCGAGCGGTCACGTTCGCCCACACTGGAAACGACGGTAGCGCAGCTGCCACTGTATGGAGGGATTCTCTGAGTTCATCGGTGGCGGATGCCATCAGCGGAGAATGGAAGGCGCCGGCCACATTCAACCGGGTAACCCGACGGGCTCCCAACTCGCTGCCATGGGTCACGAGCCACTCGAGATCTTCTTCCGCCCCCGCCAGGACCATCTGGCCGGGAGCGTTGACATTGGCCACCCACAAGGACCCTCCGTCGTCGCGCCGGACCCGAGCGATCATTTCAGCCGTCTCCAGATCGCAGCCCAGCAAGGCGGCCATCCCCGACGGCCGGCGGGCGGCGGCATCGGCCATGGCACGCCCCCGTTCGGCTACGACCCGTAGCCCGGTGAAGTAGTCAACAACGCCGGCCGCGGCCAGCGCCGTGTACTCGCCGAGCGAATGGCCTGCAGCCGCGGACGGCCGGGCCTCGCCCAGCAGTCGAGCGAACTCGTCCCAGAGGGCGTAGGCAACAGCGAAAAGCGCCGGTTGGGCGCGATCAGTCCGGGTCAGCTCCGACTGAGGTCCCTCGAGGCATACGCTGCGCAGCGACCACCCCAAGAGGTCGTCGGCCGCCGAACCCAACAGATCAGGACGAGCTTCGAAGAGCTCGGCTCCCATCCCGACCTGCTGGCTCCCCTGCCCTGGAAACAGCACTGCGAAACGCATCGGGGTTGAGACTAGAAAGAGTCTGGAGTGGTTACGAAGAACGCTTCGCCGGTATTGAGCACGTGGTCCTGTGCACCCCCGGTACGGTTGCTCGAATCGAAGGGGCGAACGAAGTCCTTGTCCTCTCGGCGAGCGGCCCCCGGAGTGTCCCGAGCCACTACCGTCTCATCTCGTCGATCACAGCCAGCAACCGTTCGACGTCGCTCTCGTTCACATCGCGATGGGTCACCAAACGGATCAAGTGAGGCCCGAGCGTCCCGATGATGACGCCCTGCTTGTTGAGGCGATCGACCAGCTCGGCAACCGGAAACGGAAACGCTCTGGCATCCACAACCACCATATTCGTTTCGACCCGGGCCAGATCAACCGCCTCCGGGTAGCGGTCGCCGATACCGTCGGCCAATCGGCGAGCAACCTTGTGGTCCTCGGCAACCCGATCGCGATCCCGCAGCGCGACGCGAGCCGGTGCCGCAACGACACCAACCTGTCGCATGCCCCCGCCCAATCGCTTGCGCATGTACCGCGCCTCGTCAATCACTTCCTTCGAGCCGCACAGAATGGAACCAACCGGGGCACCGAGCCCCTTTGAAAAACAGAATTGGATGGTGTCGGCGACGGCTGCAAAATCTTCGGCGGATATCCCGGTCGCGGCCACGGCGTTGAAGATACGCGCGCCGTCGATATGCACGGACAGCCCGCCCAGGCGAGCCACCGCCGTGCTGGCGACCATCATCTCGTACGGCACTACGGTACCTCCGGAGACGTTGTGGGTGTTCTCCCACACCAGCATCGTGATGCGGGGCATGTGATGGTGCGACTGGTCAATGGCCGTCCCAACTTCGGTAGCCGTCATCTGACCGCCCGGTCCGGGGAGCGTGCGGAATTGCACCCCCGATACCGCGGCGGCGGCCGCTACTTCGTAGTTGCGAACGTGGGCCGCCTCTACGCAGAGCACCTCATCTCCGGGGCGAGTCAGGGTTCCGATGGCCAGCTGATTACCCATACTCCCGGTAGGCACAAAAACGGCCGCGGGCTTGCCGACCGCCGCCGCCGACTCTTCCTCCAAAGCGTTGACCGTTGGATCTTCGCCGTAAACGTCGTCTCCGACCTCGGCCTCCGCCATGGCCCTCCGCATCTCGGGCGTGGGTCGGGTAACGGTATCGGATCGGAAATCGGCGATCCCATCTATGAAGGCCATCGTCGAACTACTCCTGGTCGGCGTCCCGGGTAGGGTACTCACTCGCCCCGAGGACCTCGATGAGAGCGACCCTGGACTCCCAGGGTCGCTCATATGCCCACAAAGAGGTAATCTCGCGGCCTTCGCCTCGATAAGGATCACCTCTTTCATGCGCGTAGATATTCCATCTCTCCCCGGGGCCGAGCTCCGTGTTCCCCAGATGTTCTCGCGGTTGTACGACATTGCATACAACCTCTGGTGGTCGTGGGACGCTATGAACCAAATCTGGCGGTCGATCAGCCCCGAGCGGTGGACCCAGTACCGCAATCCGGTCGAGATGCTGTCGGTGGTTGACCCGACCACCTGGAAGTCGCTCGAAGATAGCGAAGTGTTCCAAGATCAGTACGCCGACACCGTCCGACGGTTCGACGAGTACATGGAGAGAAAGGACACGTGGTGGGATCGTCATCACAGCGACGCCATCGGCGGCCCGGTGGCATACCTGTGCGCCGAGCACGGGGTTCACAGCTCGATGCCGATCTACTCAGGCGGACTCGGGGTGCTGGCCGGCGATCACACCAAGTCGGCGTCCGACCTCGGGGTGCCGTTCGTAGCCGTTGGATTGCTCTACCGGCGCGGCTACTTCCGCCAAGAAATCGAAGCGTCGGGCGACCAGCAACATATGTACCCGGTTGTCGATACATGGAGGATGCCGGTCCTCCCCGTCGCGGGGCGAGGCGGACAGCTAAAAGTTGAGATCGAGTTTCCGGGACGGACCGTCCTGGCGGCCGTTTGGATAATGCAGGCCGGCCGGGTGCCCATTCTGCTCCTCGATACCGACATTCCCGACAACGCCGACGCCGACCGTCCGATCACGCACATGCTGTATGTGCGGGGGCGGGAGATGCGATTCGCCCAGGAATACATTTTGGGGGTCGGCGCCGTCCGCGCCTTCAAGGCGCTCGGAATCAAGCCGGCCACGTGGCACGTCAATGAAGGCCATGCCGCAATGAGCCTGCTCGAGCGCCTGGCCGACGAAGTGAAGTCGGGCACATCACTCGAGGATGCTGAGAAGACGGTGAAAGCCAACACCCTGTTCACCTTGCATACGCCGGTTCCGGCTGGGAACGAAGTCTTCGAGATGCCGCTGGTCGAAAAGTACCTGAGCGAGTGGCCCCACCGAGTTGGGACCGACATGGCCTATCTCTCCCACATGGGCAGTTCACGAGACGGAGAGAACGGACATTTCGACCTGGGTGCCCTCGCTATCAGGCTCTCCTCCTTCGTCAACGGTGTCAGTCAACGCCATGCCTCAGTCGCCAACAACGATTGGGGTCATCTGCTCGGCGGTGACGTGGTGCACGGCATCACCAACGGCGTACATACGCCTTCGTGGGTCAGCCGGGGAAACAAGCGATTGCTCACTGAGGTCATCGGCGCCGACTGGCTCGACCAGCTCATCGAGGACCCGACCGTTGCCGAGAAGCTGCGTGAGGTCCCCGATACACGGATCTGGGAGGATCACCTGGCACGCAAGCAGTTATTGACCCGTTTCAGTCGTGGTCGCATGCGACGCCAGTTCGCTCGCCACGGGGCATCGCCCGACGAGCTGCGCTCGATCGACACGCTCCTACCGCCGGATCGATTGACCATCGGTTTTGCGCGCCGCTTCGCTACCTACAAACGGGCACTTCTGATGTTTCACAACATCCCGTGGCTGCAAGCCGTACTCACCAATCCCGAACGGCCCGCCCAGGTGGTTTTCGCGGGCAAGGCCCACCCGGCCGACAAGATGGGTCAGGAGTTCATCCGTCGCATCGTCGAGTTGTCGAAGAGCCCCGAACTCACCGGGCACATCTACTTCCTCGAGGACTACGACATTCGGATGGGCCGGTTCCTCACTCAGGGGGTCGACGTCTGGCTCAACAATCCCCGCCCACCCCAGGAGGCCTCCGGCACATCGGGCATGAAAGCGGCCATGAACGGCGGCTTGAACCTATCGGTCCTCGACGGCTGGTGGGCTGAGGGTTTCAACGGCAAAAACGGATGGGCGTTCGGTCTGGAGTGGGGCAACGGCGACCACCAGGCTCAGGACAACGAGGACGCTCTGGCTCTGTACAGGATTCTGCAGGATGAGGTGGTGCCCCGATTCTACGAACGCGACGAATCGGGCACGCCGGGCGCCTGGGTAGAAATGATGAAGGAGTCGATGATCTCATCGCTGGTGGGCTTCAGCACCAACCGGATGGTGAAGCAGTACACCGAAGAGGCCTACCTCCCGCTCGGTAAGAGACTGGGCAGTTAGCTACGGGAGTTTCTTTGGGTCTTGGTCTTTGGTTTTTGGTTCCGGCAGACAGGAAACCGAGGAACCTGCTCGAGAACTTGGCAACAAGAACTAACAACTGCTTTACAGTTTCTCCAACGCGGTGCGGATGCCCCGTACGGCTTGACCGATGCGATGTTCATTCTCGACCAGCGCGAATCGCACGAACCCTTCTCCGTGCGGCCCGAATCCCATTCCGGGACTCACCGCCACCTTGGCTTCTTTCAGCAACATGATCGTGAAGTCGAGCGATCCCATCTCGGCGTAGGCTGCCGGGATCGGTGCCCACGCGAACATCGTGCCGCGCGGCTTTTCGAACTTCCAACCGGCCCGAGCGAGTCCGTCCACGAGCGTGTCGCGACGGCGGCGGTAGATCGCATTCACCTCACCGACGTACGCGTCGCCCTCGTTGAGGGCGATGATGGAAGCGATTTGAATGGGTTGAAACGTGCCGTAGTCCAGGTAGGACTTCAGCTTGGCCAAAGCGGCCACCATCTCCCTGTTACCCACTACGAAACCAACCCGCCACCCGGCCATCGAATGACCTTTGGTGAGTGTGTACAGCTCAACGCCCACCTCCTTGGCTCCCGGGACTTCGAGCAAACTGGGCGGTTTGTATCCATCAAAGCCGAGGTCGGCGTACGCAAAGTCGTGGATGAGCATGATCTCGTGCTCACGGGCGAAGTCAACCAACCGCTGGAAAAAGGAGAGATCAACGCAGGCCGTCGTCGGATTGTGCGGAAACGAGGTGAGAATTACCCGCGGGCGCGGCCACGTCTCTTGAAAACTGGTTTGCAGCCGCTCGAAGAAATCGTCGTCGAGCGAGAGCGGCACCCGGTTGACCTCGGCTCCGGCCAGAACCGGTGCGTAGATGTGAATCGGGTAGCTCGGTTCCGGGACCAGCGCAACGTCGCCCGGCTGCACGAGTGCCCACATCAGATGGGAGAGCCCTTCCTTGGCGCCAATGGTGGTGATCACCTCGGTGTTGGGATCGAGGTCCACCCCGAAACGACGCTGATAGCGATCGGCCACCGCCTTGCGTAGATTGGGAATACCGCGCGAGGCGGAATAGCGGTGGTTGCGAGGATTGCGAGCTGCTTCAACAAGCTTCTCGACGACCTCCGGCCGGGTGGGAATATCCGGGTTGCCAAACCCCAGGTCGATGATGTCTTCTCCCGCACGGCGAGCCTGCAGTTTCAGTTCGTTGACGGTCGCAAAAACGTACGGCGGCAGATTCTCGATTCGGCGAAATTGCACGTGTTGACCTCCCGAGCCAGCCAAGGGTAACAACTCGACCGGATCGGTCGGGGAATCTCGAATAGGGTGGCGAAAAAGCCGGCGATGCGAAAGGAACAGGAGTGAATATCAACCCGGAAGTCGATGCCTGGTTCGCCCGGAAACAACCGCCCCTGGCCGAAGCGATGCTCAGAGTCCGAGAGATCGTTCTCGGCGCAGACTCGCGGGTCGAAGAGACGATCAAGTGGTCGACACCGACCTTCATGTACAAAGGCAACATCGCCAGTTTCAACCCGGCCAAGAGACTGATCAGCCTCCTCTTCCATCGAGGCGCCGAGATTCCCGGAGACCATCCAAGGCTGACCGGAGAGGGCGACACGGCCCGTGTTATGAGGTTTGCCGATCTCGCCGATGTCGAAGCCGGACGGGCCGACCTGGAAGGGGTCATTCAAGCCTGGTGCCAGATGCGGAATAGTTCTTAGTTCTCAGTTCTTGGTTCTTGCTCAGCATGAGGTGCGCCGTCTCGTCTCACCTCAGTAGGGGGCGAACCTCCTCGACGAAGATGTCCCAGGAATCCCAGCCCGGCGACGACAGCAGCGAGAGCACCAGCTCGTCGGCTCCGGCGGTCACGAACGCCCGCAGTTGTTCCGCCACGCGGTCGGGGGTTCCGGCCACGAGGCGGTCGGCATCCTCTCGTTGCACCAGTCGCTCCGCCAGTTGCCTCTCGTCGGGCGCCAGCAAGACCTGCCCTCCCCAGCTCACCTCAAACGGTCGGCCGGCTTGCTCACGGATCTCGAAGCTCTCGACGGCCAGCCGATCGGCATTGCCTCCCCAGGCATTCCATCCGTCGGCGATTTCGGCAGCCACCGTCCGGACCGCCGCCGAACGTCCCCCGATCCAGGTTTTGGGAACCGCAACCTCCGGCAACTGCAACTCAGGTGCGTGAAGCGCGGTGATGGTGTCACGGACCATGCCGATCCGTTCCGTCGCGCTCCCGAAGGGAAGGCCGTATGCCTCGAACTCGGGTTTGGACATCGAATCAGCAGCACCGAGTCCCAGGGTCAAACGCCCCCCGCTGATGGCTTGAGCAGACCAGGCCGCCTTGGCGGTAGTCCACGCCGGTCGAATGGGTGCGCGGACCACCAGCGTTCCAATAGTGATCTTGCTCGTCGCCGCCGCCACCGCCCCGAGCGCCACAAAACCTTCGAAGATGGGCCGGTCGGGGCTCCCCAGCGGGAAGAGATGGTCAAACACATAGACCCCGTCGAAACCGAGAGCTTCCGCCCGCCGGGCGGCGTCGAGCATGGGGTCCGCTTCGTTGCGGAACTGGGGCAATGTAACCGAGTATCTGGTGGTCATCGTCCCAGCAGCCGGTTGAGCGTCCACCGCACACGGACGGGAACGAACCTGACGGCTACGTCAATCAGGCTGTTGACGATTTCGAGCACGTCGAGGGCCCCATCCCAATGCTCAACCACCACGTCCTCGCCCGCGGTCCGGATCAGGTGATGGACGGCAAAGATGGCCACGAAGAGGTCATCCGAGCGCCCCAACACGGGAATCAGATCCGGCACCAGGTCTATGGGCGAGGCGACGTACGCGAGGGCGGCCCCGGCCAGCGCCTTGCTCCGGACGGGTACCCGCGGGTCACGTATCAATCGTCCGAGCAGCTTGACCAGGTTGGGAAGGGCCAGTGCCGCTTCCTTCACCCGGCTGCGGGTATCCGGCCAACGATGTCCTTCCGGTCCGATGATGGCATCGGGGCGCAACGGTTCACCCACGAGCCAACTCCGCGGCAACCAACCCCGCCCCGACGATCCCGGCGTCTTCGCCGAGGCCTGCGGCTACGAGGGGCGTCGGCTCCCGAAACGCCGATCCTTCCAGGGTCGACATCATCGATTGACGAGCCGGGTCGAGCAAGATGTCACCCACCCGGGCTGCACCACCACCGACCACGATCACCTCAGGATCGAGCAAGGCAACCAGACTGGCGAGACCGATTCCGAGCCAAATCCCCATTTCTCCTACCGCCTGAGCGGCCGGTGGGTCGCCCTGGATGGCTGCTTCCGTCAGGTGAATCCCGGCGGCAGGGCCACTGCCGGCCAAACTTGCGGTGCGGCCGGCTGGATCGGCTGCCGCAACGTCACGGGCTATTTGATCGAGCCGGCGCCCGGACGCAAAGGTCTCCCAGCACCCGCGCTGCCCGCATGTACATCGAGGACCACCGACGTCGACCACCATATGCCCGACCTCTCCCGCGAACGAACGTCCCCGATAGATCTTGCCGTCGATCACGTTACCTCCGCCGATACCGGTGCCCAGGGTGACCAGCAGGACATGTTGACGACCTCGCGCCGCTCCGACCCGTGCCTCGGCCAATGCAGCCAGGTTGGCATCGTTGTCGACCACTGTAGGGAGACCGAAACGAGATTCGAGGAGGTCTTTGAAGGGAATGTCTCGACCGACCACGTTGGGCCCCCAGACCAGCGTCCCGTCCGGCCAGCTCACCAACCCGGCCGCGCCCAGGCCGATGGCGGCAACGTCGGGACCCATCAACCTGGCGGCTAGTTTGAGCGGATCCTTTTCCATCCCGGCCTGATCGACGGGCCGGGTCAAGGTGACCTTCTCCCGCACGGTGCCCGGTCCCTCAATGAGTCCCGCCGACATCTTGGTTCCACCCAGGTCTATACCAATGGTCTTCACAGCCGATCAGAGTAGCTAGGAGTCTTCCCGAGGGAAGGTGACCTGCCGAGCGGAGCGCGCGCGATGGGCATCCAGTGTCGCCGGGCAGCCGTCAATCCAGCGGGATTCGCTCCGGTCCCTTCTGGTCAGCTTTCAGGGACTCAGGATGGCTGGCAGAGGACAGCTCCTCGAAGAAACCCTCAACGCCTCGCAGAACTTCGACGCCGGCTTTCAGCATGTGGAATGCGACGCGCCGGCCTCCCCGGATCAGCCCTTGCCCTAGCGAAGATATCTCGGACACGTTACTTCTCCCGATGCTCGCTGAACCTCACTCTAAGAACCCCGCCTTCCAGTTTGGCGCCGATGATCTCGCGACGGTGCAGCGAGTCCGGCAGCACGAACGACCGGCGGTAGGCGCCGACGGTGAGGTACACCTCGTGCCCGTCGCGCACCACATCGACTTCTTCCTTGCCGACGAACGGCATGTCGACCTCGAGCGCCAGCTCGTTCGGTTGCTCGATCACTCGAAATGGGCGACGACCTGCGAAACCCACTGCCGGGTCTGTGTCGCCGTAGAGTTCCTTGCCCAATAACCGGAGCTTGTCGATGCCGGTCATTTCCTCGTCGAACAAGCGCAGCCGCATGACCGGCACATCTGCAAAAGACCGCTGGATGTCCTCCAGGTGCTCGCGCTGGATCTCCTGCCAACGGCTGAAGTACGGGTCCGAAAGGTCGTCGGGGAGTATCCGGTTGACCACGACGCTGTCAATGGCGTAGCCAAACAACGACAGGTAGGTGTAGGTTCTCCGGGCCTCGCTCACCACCATTTTCTCGGGGTTCACGACCAGGCGGGCCGTTGTGATCGACGGGTCGAGCAACAAACGGCGGGCTCGATCGATAGCCATGAAGACATTCTCGGCCGCGTCGTACACCTCGTCGCCGGGAATTGGCATACTCGTCATGCGGCTCAGCACGGGACGGGCGGCCTTCATGACTCGCTTCTGGGTGAGGAAGACTCGATCGAAATACCACGAGAGCACCTCGGGCAAGCTGAGTAACCGAAGGGTTTCGGCGGTGGGGGCGCAATCAACGATCAGCGTGTCGTAGAGGCCCGAGGCGGCGTGGCGTTGCACCTCAACCAGAGCGAACAACTCGTCCATCCCGGGAAAGACGAGGAACTCTTCCGCTTCGAGTCCCCTCACCCCTCCCCAATCGAGGATGGCCATCAGCTGGTCCCGTATCTCGCCCCAATACGCCTCCAGCCTGCTCTGCGTGTCGATCTGCTGGCCGTAGAGATCTGTCGCGAGATGTCTCGGCTCGTCACCAAGCGCTACATCGAAAGCGTCCGCGAGGCTATGGGCCGGATCGGTCGAGAGGACGAGGGTCCGGTGGCCGGCCTCCGCTGCGCGCAGCGCGGTGGCCGCAGCCACGGTGGTCTTGCCGACGCCACCCTTACCGGTGACCAGAACGATCCGCATCAGCCGGCGGAGAGCTCTTCAACCCGCTTCTTCAGTCCTCGTAGGGCGGTGCCGATCAGCTGCTTCTCAGCCTGGCGTCGCAAGAAACCCGGCACCTTGAACTCCGGTTCGACCATCAAGGCATAGACCACGTCGGTCCCACCGCCTTCGAGTTCGGTGAGTTCGTAAGAGCCAACCATCTGCCGGATATCCTCACCAGGCACGGCCGTCCACGACATGCGTAACGGCGGCGTGTGTTCGTAGTCCAGGTCGTAGGCGATTTCCTTGATCATGGCGTCAACCAGGAAGTGGGCGCGACGGGGCCGGTCGTCTCCGTCACGTTCGAGGACTTCGACTTCCCGCATGGCGGTGATCCATTGCGGATATTGCTCAAGATCAGCGAGGACCTCAAAGATGAAGTCGGGTGAAGCGGGGATTTCGATGCTTTGAACGGTTCCCTCCGCCATGTTCCTTCTTTCTCCTTGGTACTACCTGTTCAGCCCAGCGTAGCGATCCGGCGGAGACAGATAGGAAGATTAAGGGTGACGGATCGCTCGCCTGGTGGCGCGGAAGTAGCCGACATTGACACAGCGCGTACCGCCGACCCGCCAGCGACTCGCCTGCGGTTGGTGAATGTCTCCGAAGTAGTGAAACGCGGGCTGATGTCGCCCCAGATACCTGAGGATCGCCACCGAACTCCCCTCCACCCGACCGGTGATGACGTCGGTGCTGAGGGCGGCAACCGCCGGCGGCACATGCGAACACAAGATATCGACGGGGCCGAGGCGGTCCAGTTTGTCGGCCATAGCCTCGTCGGATACCTCCCCGGCCACACCCAATGGCGTTGGTGCCCCTCCGCCGACAAAACCAACCCGGAATCCTTCGATCTCAACGACCTCACCATCCACGAACGTTGACCCCTCGGGGAGACACGCTCGCAGCGCCTCCGGCCAGTCGACGTTGCCGTATGTGACATACGAGGTACCCCCATCCAGCGCCCGGCGGGCCTCCTCGTACTGGTGCCGGACAAGCTCTCCTATCTGTCGGCGGATCTCGGACTCGCGACCGGCCATGTTCTCTCTCCACAGAGCCCGCGAACCGCCGTAGTCGCCGATGGCGCGGAAACGAGCTACCTGGCGCACGAACTGCTTGCCAAGCACTTCAGCGGCGATGCCGTCCATCGTCCGATAGTCGACGTAGTTGATGAGGTCCCCGAGGATCAGAAGGGATTCGCCCGTTCTGGCCAACTTGCCGAGCGCGTCGAACTCACCGTGCACATCTGCAACGATGAGCATCAGTCCCGACCCTCACCGCCGGGCGCGCCGACCGTGCCGGCGTACCAGGAGGCCAGGGCGGCGGCGGCCACGGCCGCTCCGGTCGCCAAACCGAGACTCCAGCCGGCGTACGCCGCCGAGAGACCGCCCATACCGAACGCCACTGTGGCTGCTATAGCCTGTTGCGGCTTGCTGCCCCGATGGTAGGGACCGCTGCTCCGTCTTCCCCAAAACAGCACCCAGGCAATCAGCGCCAGGATGCCGAGGACCAAGGAGACGGCAAAGACCAACCGCATCAGGTTCTGCCCCTGAGGAACGCCGCCAGAATTAGCTGGACGACCACCGAACCAACCAACGCCGTGACGACTCTGGGCCTCAGGAGGACGGTGCTCGTGGTTTGGCCGCCTGCAATGCGAAAGGCGTCGAAGCCGGCCGCCACCCACACCGCAAACGCGAGGAGAATGAGCGGCAAACCGAAGCTCCTGACGCCGGTAGCCGCCAACCCGATGCCGAAACCGAGGGACATAAGGACGAGTCCGCCGATCGCCGACCCAAGCAAACCCTGCCTGGCGTAGGCATGCCCGAGTCCCGGAAACATGAGCGAACGGAGCAGAGCCTTTTGAGGATCGACTCTGACCTGTTCATCAACCGCGGCGCCAAAGGAAGCAAATATCGACGTGCCGCAGGCGGAACATCGCTCCAATTCGAGTGAGTTGAAGACCTCGCACACCGAGCAAACCCACGTGCCGCTCTTTGGACTTGGGGCCGGATCCGACTCTTCTTGCTCGTCGTTCCCGGTCGGTGGAGCCTCCCGTACCCCAGCCGTTTGCGTCGCCGGTTGGACCTCGGTCGGGTCACCGTCCAGCGACGCACCCTGGCCGGCAACGGGGCGATCACGCAGGGACGCGAAACACTGCCCGCACCACTCTGCACCGGGCGGGTTACGGGCTCCACATTGCCTACAGACAATCGGGTCCGACATCGGGAACAGGGTAACCGCCAGCCCGACGACGACACGGTCTTGCATCGGCGGGTCGGGAAACCGCGCAATCACCTCGGAGATTCTGAGGTACCCGCGCCGGACAACGGGATGAGGGTTACCCTCATTGAACGCCAGGATGACCCCAGCTTTCCAACTACTGCGACAACGCTCCCCCCTCCCCCCCGTGTTATCCGGGCCCGCCGGCCGACGCCTGGATGGCAACTTGGATCTCGGAACGCACAGTCGGGTCCGCTTCAGAAAGCACCGCCCGCTCCAGGGCCGCTTCAGCTTCGGCCCCACCCATCCAACCGAGCGCCCAGGCGGCGTGCAAGCGGAGCATCGCCCGATTAACCGCCAGATAGCCGGCCAGGACTGGAATCGCCTCCGGCGAACCGCTATGGCCGAGCGCAACGAGTGCGTTCCGTCGAAGGTAGGCCGGGTCGTTGCGGGGCGTATAGAAATGGGCATAGGCGTTCAACAGGTCGTCATCCGGTATGGCCAGAGCCTCCAGCAGGTCGACGCGACCCGCCCCAAAAGGAGCGCGAGCCAACCACCGCCAACCGGGCGGGCACGCATCGAGACAGTCGTCGCACCCGTAGAGCCGATCTCCCCAGGCCTCCCGAATCGATACGGGAATGACACCGGGCATTTGCGCCCAATAGGAGATACAAAGAGTGGCGTCGATAGTTCCCTCCTGATCGAGAGCCCCGGTCGGGCAGGCCGGTATGCACGCCACGCAGGTGCCGCAATCCCTGCGCATTGGTGAGGTAACAGGAAGTTCCGCATCGGTTACCACCGACCCAAGCAGTGTCCACGGCCCGTACCTGGGAGTCAGCGCCATCGTGCTCTTCCCCCACCAGGCAGCCCCGGCTCGGACCGCAGCGGCCCGATCGACCAGGCGGCTGTCGTCGATCAGGACCTCGGCCTGATTCCCGGCGACCCTGAGGACGTCGCGGACCGATTCGAGGGCCCCTCGCAGCGCCTGATAGTGATCAAGGGTCGCAAACCGGGCTACGCGACCGTAATTCGCCCGGAGCGGTCCGGGGTTTCCTGCCGCGGGCAGGTACGTGATCGCCCCCACTACCAGACGGTTTGCCCAGGGAAACGTTCGGCGGATGTCGGTAGCGACCTCGGGATCGGTGTAGGTGAAGCGCAACCGCCCGGCCTCGCCGCCCGCTTTCCGCCGGTTCATCTCGACCCTGACGTCGGCAAACGGCTCGGCGTCGCAAATGCCGAGCCGTACGAGCCCATTCATGGAGGCGGTTTGCTGGAGTTGGGCGACGATATCGTGCACCCGGTCAGGCTATCGGAGCTTGCACCGGACGGGGTCGGGCCAAGGAATCGATTGGCCCTATGATTCTTGGATGCCCGACCAACTCAACCACACCAGTCGCCGTATCACCGGGCCCGCTTCGCAGGGTGCTTCGCAGGCAATGCTCTATGCGACAGGTCTGACCGAAGAAGACATGGAAAAAGCCCAGATAGGGATCGCCAGCATGTGGTACGAGGGAAACTCCTGCAACATGCACCTCGATCAGCTGGCGGCAGCCGTGAAGGAAGGCGTGGTGGCCGCCGGCCTGGTTGGGATGAGGTTCAACACCATCGGGGTATCCGATGGCATCTCGATGGGCACGGAAGGGATGAGCTACTCGCTGCAGTCGCGCGACCTGATCGCCGACTCAATCGAGACCGTCATGCGGGCCCAGTGGTACGACGCCAACATTTCGATACCCGGGTGTGACAAGAATATGCCGGGGTCGGTGATGGCAATGGGCCGCGTCAACCGGCCGTCGCTGATGGTGTACGGGGGTACCATCAGGGCGGGCGTCGGCCGATCGGGCGAACCGCTCGACATCGTTTCCGCCTTCCAGTCGTACGGCGAGTTCATCGCCGGTCGGATCTCCGAGGACGAACGCTTCGACGTTGTGAGGTATGCCTGCCCGGGAGCCGGTGCCTGCGGTGGTATGTACACCGCCAACACGATGGCTGCGGCTATTGAGGCGCTCGGCATGAGCCTGCCATTCAGCTCGTCGATACCGGCCACCGATCCAGCCAAGCTCGACGAGTGTTTCCGGGCCGGGGCGGCCATCCGCCGGCTCCTCGAGGCCAATACCAAGCCAACCGACATCATGACCCGGTCGGCATTCGAAAACGCCATTACCTTGACGATGGTGCTGGGCGGTTCGACCAATGCCGTCCTCCATCTGCTGGCTATGGCGCGCTCGGTCGATGTGACTTTGACTATCGACGATTTTCAAACGATCAGCGACCGGGTCCCGTTCCTGGCCGATCTCAAACCAAGCGGGCGGTACGTTATGGAGAATCTCCATCAGGTGGGTGGGACGCCAGCCGTGCTCAAGTTGCTCCTCGAGCACGATGCACTGCACGGCGACTGCCTGACGGTGACGGGCCGGACGATGGCGGAGAACCTCGCCGACCTGCCGGGACTCACCGATGGGCAGGATGTTATCCGACCATGGACGGCTCCCATCAAAGAAACCGGCCACATCTCGATCCTGCGCGGGAGCCTGGCCCCCGGCGGTGCGGTCGCCAAAATCACGGGGAAGGAAGGCCTTCAATTCTCGGGTCGGGCCCGGCCCTTCGACCGGGAAGAGTCGATGCTGGCTGCGCTCGAGCGTGGTGAGATCCATCCCGGTGACGTCGTCATCATCCGTTACGAGGGCCCGCGAGGTGGGCCTGGGATGCCGGAGATGCTGACCCCGACCTCCGCCATTGTCGGGGCGGGCCTGGGCGGCGAAGTGGCCCTAATCACCGATGGTCGATTCTCAGGTGGTTCCCACGGGTTCCTCATCGGACACGTGACCCCCGAAGCTCAGGACGGCGGTCCCATCGGGCTCGTTGAGGACGGAGACACGATCACCATCAACTCGGAAACTCGATCGATCGAACTCGAGCTCACCGAAGCCGAACTGGCCCGACGTCGGAACGCGTGGGTGCCGCCACCACTGCAGGCGACGCGCGGCACCCTCTATAAGTACATCCGCAGCGTCAAGTCGGCGTCCGAGGGCTGCGTCACCGACGAGTAGCCGCTCTCCGGCCGCAGGGCCGAGCCCCTCGAGGGCACCGGCATGGCTTCCCCAAGCACACCGGTGCCCCTCCGCCAACTTCAGCCCGGCAGGGCAGTGCTCAGGCGCTGGCCTCCAGATCGTCGTCGTGGCGCACGAGGCGAAGGCGTGGCACGAGGCCCACGTCCGCCATGGCGCTCAGAGCAACCGCCTCGGCGGTGTCGATCTCAAGCGGCCCGTCCGTTTCTCGCAGGAGGACCGCCACCACGCAATCGTTGCAGGTGACGGTGTGCTGCATGGCGCATTCGTCGCAGTCGATCCGCATCTGGCTCCTCCGGCTCTTCGTGTACTGATCCACAAGGTAGAGATCGGGTGTGACAAGAACAGGGAGCAGGGTCGATCGGAAAGGAGAGTGCGGTACGTTTTCGGCTTCCTCGACCGAGGCTTCAATCACGGTGAGCGCCGCCTGGGAAGGCGATCGGGCGGACCCCACCGGGGCTCTCGCCGCCCTCCCCACCAGCTATCAGCCCCACGGCTGTGTCGTGGGTTCGGCCTCTGGCCGGCGAGTCAGGTCGCCAAAAACGGTTAGAAAACTGACGAATTCTCGTCATCGACGCTCCAACCAGGCAACCAGCGCCTGACTCCACAGTCCGAGCGCCCCGAACTCTTCGGCTCCCTCTCGCACCTGCCGGTCGGTGCTAACGACCGCCAGACGGACCGGGGCTCGGATGGCGATGGCCAGGATCTCCTCGTCGGCGGTGTGGCCGGATTCGGTGAAACGAATCTCAATGCCCCCGGGTCCCGGGCTGGAAGTCACTCCACCAGATTGCGCCGAGTCGTACACGACAATCACCCGCACCGGGGCCACCGCAACTCGACGGAATCTGGCCAACCCCTCGTTCAGCCGATCGCGGGTGGCCGTCTCGCTGAAGCCTTCCTCATCAAACAGGAAGGTGACGTTGTATCCGTCGACCACGAGAACGTAGGGCTCCTGGTACGTCGCAAGCCAGGCGACAGCACCAGGCTGGTCGGGACTGACGCCGGCCGGAAGAGCGAAGGGCGGAGATTCTTCTTCGACCACCTCGCGAGCGACGGTCACCGCCTCCGGACGAAGCGCCTCGACGATATCGTCAAGCATCCGGGCGATAGCCACTGGATCGCGGGCCGCCCATGCCTGCGGACCGGCCGGAGCCGCGGTTTCCCGTACGGCTCTTCTGGCGCGCAGCAACTCATCGCGCAGGGTGGTGATGCGGTCACCGGCTTCTTCGAGATCCTGCACCAACCGTTGATATCGGTCCAGAAGCGTCCCGTAGGCGCGACGTAGCTCGTCCGCAGCCTCCCGCTCCTCGGTGCGGGCAGTCTCAGCTGTGCTGCGAGCAGCCTGTGCTTTGCGGTCGGCTTCGACCGCCGCCGTTTGGGCGCGTTGCTGAGCGCCTTTGGCTTTCTCGCGAGCGGCCCCCAACTCCTGTTGGAGTTCGGCGATGGTTCGCTGCAATGTGGCCACCAGCGCCTGCTGGGTGCCCGTCGCTCGATGCTCCACCGCCTTGCGGGCAAGGTCTTCCCAACCTTCCGGGCGGAGCAAGAAGAGGGCCGATACGGCTCGAGCCGGATCCGAACTGTTTGGATCGAGGTCGGCACCTGCTTCAGCTGCTTTCTCGCGCAGCCATTCATTCTCGTCGAGTGTTTCGACCAGTTTGCGGGCGAGCGGTGGCGGCAATCGGCGTCCACTCTGACCGGCAATGCGCCGCAGCACCGCCGGGACCTCATCGGGATCAAGTTCCCGCAGGGCTTTCCGCACGGCTTTGAACGCCGGCAAGAGCAGTTCGGGTGGTATCCAATCGGTCACGGTCCCATGGTGGCACATCACAGTGACAGAGAGACAGGTAGACAAAGGGCATCAGCGGATCGATGGGTTCGGAGCACTATTGAGAACTGGGACTGAGAACCGGGAACTGGGAACTGAGAAATGCGTACCGCCACCACATCTGTCGGATGCCGAGGGGCGGCCAAAGGTTTGGTCGCCGTGCGGCGGCTTCTAGGGACGCCGATTCCACCGCACCCACAGCTCGAAACTGCTGATGGCCACCAGGGCCGCGGACATGACCCCCAGCAAAACCCGCCCCCGGGTGGGGACCTCGAGGTCGCCCCAGACGATCCAAAAGATGAGGGCGCCGGCCGCGACCAGATTGATGGCGATAGCCCCGCCCAAGCCGAGACCCATGATTCCGCCCGGCAACCGGTTCGCTTCGAGAAATAGAGCGATGCCTATCCCGAACAGCACTGCGCCGAGAACGGTGGGATAGAACCGCTCCTCCGTCGGCGGCATTCCGAATGTCTCAACCAACTCCGTGGGGAAAGTCATCAGCAGCACGCCCAGAACGAGGTTGATGCCACCGTCCAATCTCAATAGCGTGCTGCGCGGCTTCGTACCTCGATCGAAATCCATATCGACCAAACTACGCCGTTGCGAGATGTTTCCCACAATCACATCGAGGTTGGCCCAAGCATCCCAAGCTGATCGCTCAGAACAGGTGGCGTTGCGAGAGCTGACTCGGTTGACCCCTGGCGCGGCTTTCGGTCGGTCCGGCCGATCAAACAACAGCTCCCGACCCAAGGCAACCCCGTCCAGCTTCCCTCTCCCGATTGGAGGCGGCGGCCTAGTTCAACTTCCAGCTCCCGGATTTGCCGGTTGATTCTGCTCAGTGCCCCTGCCTCGTCAATGGTCCGGTTGACTTCGTTGACGTAGCGCACCTCGACTCCACCGCCACCCTCTCCGCCCCCTGCGCCAATGTTGCCGATGCTCAGATGACGATCGAACACCTCATCACGCAGTCGGCGCAAATCCTGAAGCTCCTTTTGCAGGCCCTCAAGTGATCGACTGGCACCACGCAACTCTGCAGCTTGCGCGTGGAGCTCCCGACGTCGCTCTCGCACCATCACGCGTTCCGCAAAGGCATCGTCCGGAAGCTCACTCATTCTTCGCTGGAGATCATTGAGCTCAGCCAGAACCTGGTCGAGGGTTGACTCGGTCATCCGATCCTCCCGGTTGGTACTGCTCACTTGATTGGTAGGCTCCCGCCCGCTTGGGCAGCCGGAGGGAACGCCACCCGGCCCCGGTCAGCTCCTTGACATAGCGTCTTCATTCCCGCATACTCTCGGGTTCAACCATGCAAGCAATCAACACCGTCCTCGTACTTACCTAGCGCACGCGTCGCTCGACGTGTGCGCCGCCCTCCGTTGCCAAGAGCCGGAGGGTTTTTTCATACCCAAAGAAGGGATCAGGCGATGAGCACCATCACCGGCGCACAAGCCCTCATCAAGGCACTCGAACACGAAGGGGTCGAGATCGTGTTCGGCGTACCGGGCGGCGCCATCCTTCCCGCCTATGACCCGATCCTCGACAGTCCGATCCGGCACATCCTCGCCCGTCACGAGCAAGGCGCCGGGCACATGGCTGAGGGGTACGCCTGGGCGACCGGGCGGGTCGGTGTGACCATGGTCACCTCCGGTCCGGCCGCAACCAACCTGGTAACGCCTCTGGCGGATGCGCTGGTCGACTCGGTGCCGATGGTTGCCATCACCGGCCAGGTTCCCACGCATGCAGTCGGCAACGATGCCTTCCAAGAGGCTTACACAACCGGCATCACCATGCCGGCTACCAAGCACAACTATTTCGTCACCGACCCCCGTGAAATCCCCGACGTGATCCACGAGGCATTCCACATAGCGGCCACCGGCCGGCCCGGGCCCGTCCTGGTCGACCTGCCCAAGGACGTGTTGAATGCCGAGCTGGTCTGGCACCAGCCTGCCCAGCTGAATTTGCCCGGTTACAAGCCGACCGTCGATGCGCATCCGCGCCCTATCAAAGACGCCATCAGATTGATCGAAGCCGCCCAGCGACCGGTTCTATACGTCGGTGGAGGGATCATCAAAGCCGGCGCCCACGAAGAGTTGTTGCGGTTCGCCGAGGCCACCCAAATCCCGGTGGTGACAACCTTGATGGGCCGGGGCGCTATCTCCGATCTCCATCCGCTGGCGCTCGGCATGCCGGGAATGCACGGCAACTACACCGCGGTTACCGCCATGCAGAAATCCGATCTGCTGGTTTCTATCGGTGTCCGATTCGACGACCGGGTGACCGGCGACCCGGCCACCTTCGCCCCCCACGCCAAGGTCATCCACGCCGACGTCGATCCGGCCGAGATCGGCAAAGTGCGCGTGCCGGAAATCCCCATCGTCGGTGACGCCCGCCGTGTGCTGCAGCAACTGCTCGAAAAGTGGGACCACCAGACCACCCCCGACCGCAAGAAGTGGCTGGACACGGTGCACGGCTGGCAACGCGACTATCCGCTGCACTACGACCAGCAACCCGACGGACCGATCAAGCCGCAATACGTGATCGAGGAGCTGTATCGCCTGGCGGGACCCGACACGATCGTCGTGTCGGGAGTCGGCCAGCACCAGATGTGGGCATCGCAGTATTGGAAGTTCACCGAACCGCGCAAGTGGATCAACTCGGGCGGGCTTGGAACGATGGGCTTCGCAGTGCCGGCCGCCGTCGGTGCGAAAGCGGGAAGACCCGATGATCTGGTGTACGCCATCGACGGGGACGGCTGCTTTCAGATGACCCCACAAGAGCTCATTACCGCCTCCGTCGAGCGCATCCCCATCAAGGTGGCCATCCTCAATAACGGCGCCCACGGCATGGTCAAGCAATGGCAGAACCTGTTCTACGGGGGCCGGTTGTCGGCCGTCGACCTGGGTCGGGACGTGCCCAACTATGTGATGTTGGCAGAGGCGATGGGATGTGTCGGGTTGCGAGCCGAAACCCCCGACGAAGTCGGTCCCACCATCGAGAAATCGCTCGCCATCGACGACCGTCCGGTCGTGGTCGAGTTCGTTACCGACACCGAGGAGATGGTGTTCCCGATGGTCCCGGCAGGCGGGTCGAACGACGACATCATCCTGAGCAGGGAGGACCTGCCGTGAGCCAACACACCCTTTCAGTCCTCGTCGAGAACAAACCCTCCGTGCTGGCCCGGGTTTCCTCGCTGCTGGCCCGACGCGGCTTCAACATTCACTCCATGGCGGTCGGCCCGACCGCCGATGAAGGCATGTCGCGGATGACCATCGTGGTCGACGCCCCGGAGCTGGAGCAGGTTAAGAAGCAGCTCCACAAACTGGTCAATGTCGTGCGCATCATGGAACTCGATCCGGCCGAGTCGTTGGAACGGGAGGTCATGTTGATCCGGGTGGCGGCCACCCCCGGCAAACGAGGCGAGATCCTGGAGATCGGCACCATCTTCAAGGCGACAGCCATCGACGTGGGGTCAACCAGCATCGCCTTCACCGTCGACGGCGAGCCCCGCAAGATCAACGATTTCGTTGAGCTGGTCCGGCCCTACGGCATCGTAGAACTGGTCAAATCGGGGCGCGTTGCGATGGCCCGCGACGTCAGGAGCCGAAAACTGAAGGCGATCAGGTGAAGGAGAGCTGATGGCGACGATCTACTACGACCAGGACGCCGACCCTTCGGTACTGGCGGGTCGCAAGGTTGCCGTGATCGGCTACGGCAGTCAGGGCCATGCCCACGCCCTCAACCTGAGGGACTCCGGAGTCGATGTCGTGGTCGGCTTGAGAGAAGGTTCATCGAGTCGGGATCAGGCCGAGAAGGCCGGACTCACGGTGATGACCCCCGCTCGTGCGACGGCCACGGCCGATGTGGTCATGCTGCTGGTTCCCGACCAGCATATGGGAGACCTGTACGCCGCAGAGATCGCCCCCAACCTCGAGGCCGGGGATGCGCTGTTCTTCGCGCACGGGTTCAACATTCATTTCGAGGCGATCGACCCGCCGCCGAATGTCGACGTCGTGATGGTCGCTCCCAAGGGACCCGGCCATCTGGTCCGGCGCACCTACACGGAAGGATCCGGGGTGCCGTGCCTTCTGGCCGTCCATCAGGACGCCACCGGCAACGCCCATGCCCTCGGCTTGTCCTATGCGCGTGCGATAGGCGGGTCCAGGGCGGGAGTGCTCGAAACCACCTTCAAGGAGGAAACCGAGACCGATCTCTTCGGAGAACAGGTGATCCTGTGTGGAGGCGTGTCGTCGCTGATCAAAGCATCATTCGACACGCTGGTGGACGCCGGGTACCAGCCAGAATCCGCCTACTTCGAAACGCTCCACGAGCTGAAGCTGATCGTCGACCTCCTCTACGAGGGTGGTCTCTCCTACATGCGTTACTCGGTATCCGATACCGCCGAATACGGCGACTATACGCGCGGACCACGCATCGTCACCGACGAAACCCGGGCCCAGATGAAACAGATCCTCGCCGAAATCCAATCAGGCGCATTTGCCAACGAGTGGCTGGCCCAGGCCCGGGAAGGCGCCCCGTTCCTGCTCGAACAACGCGAGGCCAACCGCCACCTTGAGATCGAGCAGGTCGGTGCAGAACTCCGCGGTATGATGCCGTTCCTCACCCCGAAAGCACCTCCACAATGAAGTACCGCGTACCCAGTACCTGGTACCTCGACCCGGTCACCATGCCCTCCCGGTCGTCAGGCGGTCTACTGGCGCTTTGAGGGCCGGGCGGGACAAACCCGACCCGGCCTCCGATAGGTACTGAGTACTGAGTACTAGGTACTGAGTACTAGGTACTGGGCACTGACCGACCACCTCCGACAACAAGACAACGGGAGCCAAGACATGCAAGACCGCCTCATCATCTTCGATACCACCCTGCGCGACGGCGAACAGGCGCCGGGTATCGCTCTGACCCCCGACGAGAAAGTAGCTATTGCCGGGCAGCTGGCCCGGCTCAAGGTCGACGTCATCGAAGCGGGTTTCGCCGCCTCATCGCCTGGTGACTTCGAATCGGTATCACGAATTGCCCGAGAAGTGAAAGGTCCGGTCATCGCCAGCCTGGCCCGCACCCACCCCGACGACATCGACCGCGCCTGGGACGCCCTCAAAGGCGCCGAGAGGGCGCGCATCCATGTGTTCAATTCCACGTCGCCGATCCACATGGAGCGGATGCTGAAGATGACCCCGGACGAGGTCATGAAGTCCGTCATCGAAGGGGTCAAGCGGGCCAGGAGTTATTGCGACAATGTGGAGTTCTCGCCGCAAGACGCAACCCGCTCGGATCCCGATTTCGTGGTGGCCGTGTGCAGGGCGGCGGTGGAAGCCGGCGCTACCACGATCAACATCCCCGACACAGTCGGGTACGCGACGCCGACCGAGTTCGTCGAATTGATGAGCCGCGTGTATCAAGACGTGCGGGGCGGGCGCGACGACGTGATCATCTCCACCCACTGCCACAACGACCTCGGCCTGGCCGTCGCTAACTCGCTGGCCGCCATCCCGGCCGGAGCCCGCCAGATCGAAGGGGCCATCAACGGGATCGGCGAACGGGCCGGAAACACGTCAACCGAAGAGATCATCATGGCGATCAAAACCCGCCAGGACCGGTTCGGGGTCGAGATTGGGGCCGACACCACCCAGATCCTCGAAACCAGCCGTCTGGTGTCCCGTCTGACCGGCTATCCCGTGCAGTTCAACAAAGCGGTGGTGGGGAGAAACGCGTTCGCCCACGAATCGGGTATCCATCAGCACGGTGTCCTGCAAGACCGTGAGACCTACGAGATCATGGACGCAGCCTCGGTCGGTCAGGAAAGCCAGATCATCGTCGGTAAGCATTCGGGACGCGCCGGGTTCGCGGATGCGTTACGCAAAATGGACATCGCCCTCGATGACGAGGATTTCAAACGGGCGTTCGCCCGTGTGAAAGAGTTGGCCGACCGCAAGGTCGAGATCACCGAAGAAGAAATCCGGGCCATCGTCAACGACGAGGCCCGCGAGGTGGAGGAAGTCGTGCGGTTCGTTTCGATGCGGGTGGCGGGCGGCAGCACCATCGCTCCGCAGGCATCCGTCAAGGTCGAGGCGCGGGGACTGACCCTGGAGTTCGAAGGTGAGGGCGACGGGATGGTCCACGCCACGTTCGACGCGCTCAAGAAAGCGTTCGGGATCGACGCCCAACTTGTCGACTATCGGGTGGTCCCGATCACTAAGGGCGCGGACGCCATGGCCGAGATCAACGTGGTGGTGCGGATCGGTGGTGAGATCTACTCAGGACGGAGCGTCTCAACCGATGTCGTCGAGGGCTCCGCCCGGGCGTTTGTGCACGCGCTCAACAGGGCAGCTCGGACCGTCATCTCGGACACGGTTAAGGAAAACCTCTGATCGGAGCACGAATGGCAACTCATCAGCTGGCCGTCATCGACGGCGACGGGGTCGGCCCGGAGGTGACCGCACAGGCCGTCAAAGCCCTGGCGGCGGCAACGGCGCACTTTGGGTTTTCGGTGGAGACGACCTTCTACGACCTCGGCGGAGAGCGCTACCTCCGCACCGGAGAGGTGCTCCCCGACACGGTCCAGGACGAGCTGGCCGGCCACGATGCCATCCTGCTCGGCGCCGTCGGCATGCCGGAAGTGCCGCCGGGCGTTCTGGAAAGAGGTTTGCTGCTGAAGATCCGTTTCGACTTCGATCAATATGTGAACTTGCGGCCGGTCAGGTTGTTCGAGGGCGCCCCCTCCCCCATCGCCGGGCTCACCCCCGACCGCTGCGACCTGGTGGTCGTCCGGGAGAACACGGAGGGCCTCTACAGCGGCGCCGGTGGGTTCTTCCGGAAGGGAACCCCCCATGAGGTAGCAACCCAGGAATCGATAAACACCCGCCACGGCGTCGAACGGGTAGTCCGGTACAGCTTCAAGCGGGCTTTGGGTCGAAAGAAACATCTGACCATGAGCCACAAAACCAATGTGATGACCTACGCCGGGGACCTGTGGCTGCGGACGGTTGACGAGGTAGCAAGAGAATACCCCGATGTGGCGGTCGACTACGTCCACGCGGATGCCATGTGCCTGTACCTGGTCACTCAACCTGAGCGCTTTGATATGGTCGTTACCGACAATCTGTTCGGAGACATCATCACCGACCTCGGAGCGGCGGTACAGGGTGGGATGGGCCTGGCTGCCAGCGGCAACCTCGACCCCGAGCGGCGCTACCCGTCGATGTTCGAGCCGGTGCACGGCTCCGCCCCTGACATTGCCGGTCGGGGTTGGGCTAACCCGGTGGCGGCCGTGCTTTCGCTGGCAATGTGCCTGGAGCATTTGGGCGAGCGTGAGGCCGCCAAGGCCGTTGAGGAAGCCGCCGCGTCGGTGATCCCGGAATTGGGAT
>JAOTUY010000090.1 GCA_029863625.1 Acidimicrobiia bacterium | reverse complement strand
GCCTGGTTCGGCGCCGTCTTGCACACCGTTGCCATCGAGGTCGTCCCACACCAGGTCCCCGATCGACCCCGGGGTGTATGCGCCGGCGTCGACGCTGTCGTCGTCGACCCCCGAGGTGACGGTGACGTTGTGGGGGTCGGAGGTGCCATCTGAGTCGGTATCGATGAAGTCCGAATCGACACCGTCTGCGGTGGCGTTGGCTGCGGTGAACACGTAGGCGCCGGGCACGGTGACGGTGACCCGGTAGTCGCCGGGGGCAAGGCCAGAGAAGCTGTATGCGCCCGAGGCTGGGGTGATCTGGTCGGCGGGGGTGATGTCGTCGCCGGTTCCGAATGTGGCATCGGGGCCGGCACCCAACACCGCCACGGTGGCACCGGAGATGCCTGGCTCGGCCCCGTCTTGGGTCCCGTTGCCGTTGTCGTCCTCCCACACGAAGTTGCCCAGCGTTATCGGCTCATAGCCACCAGCGTCGATGGTGTCGTTGTCGACCCCAGAGACCAAGGTGATGTTGTGGGGATCGGAGGTGCCATCTGAGTCGGTGTCGACGAAGTCCGAATCGGCGGTGTCGGCACCCAGGTTGGGGAAGGTGAACAGGTAGGCGCCGGGCACGGTGACGGTGACCCGGTAGTCGCCGGGGGCAAGGCCAGAGAAGCTGTATGCGCCCGAGGCTGGGGTGATCTGGTCGGCGGGGGTGATGTCGTCGCCGGTTCCGAATGTGGCATCGGGGCCGGCACCCAACACCGACACGGTGGCACCGGTGATGCCTGGCTCGGCCCCGTCTTGGGTCCCGTTGCCGTTGGTGTCCTCGAACACGAAGTCACCCAAGGTGATGGGGGTGTAGAGCCCGGCGTCGATGGTGGTGTCATCGGCTCCACCTGCCACGGTGACGGTGACGTCACCGGAGGCGTCGGCATCTGAGTCGGCGCTATCCGCACCTAGGTCGGGGGTGGTGAACACCATGGCACCTGGGGCTGTGAAGTTGACCCGGTAGGTGCCGGCCGCCAGCACCGACACCGAGTAGGCGCCGCCCCCAGCTGTGGTGTCGGAGTCCTCGACAACGTCGTCGCCGGTTCCCAAGATGGTGTCGGGACCGGCCGAATACAGGGTGACCACCACCCCATCGATGCCCGATTCGGCGCCGTCTTGGACACCGTTGCCGTTTTGGTCCTCCCACACGTAGTCAGAGATGGTGTGGCCATCGGAGTAACCGAAGTCGGCGCTGGTGACCACGTCGCCAGAGGCCACGGTGAGGTCGAGTGGCTCATTTGAGGTGGTGAGGGTGTCGACGCCAACGGGCAAAGTGGTCTCATCAACGTCCACCCGATACGACCCTGGGGCCAGCCCGGTGAAGTTGTATGCGCCGCCGGCCCCGGTGGGCTGGGAGGCCTCCAACACGTCGTCGGGGGTTCCCCACACCGTGTCGGGCCCCGGGCCCGAGTAGAGGTTGACCGTTACCCCAACAATGCCTGGTTCGGCGCCGTCTTGCACACCGTTGCCATCGAGGTCGTCCCACACCAGGTCCCCGATCGACCCCGGGGTGTATGCGCCGGCGTCGACGCTGTCGTCGTCGACCCCCGAGGTGACGGTGACGGTCACAACGCCCGATCCGTCGGGATCCGAGTCGAGTGCGTCGTCCCCACCCTGATCGGTCGCAGAGAAGACCATGCCGGCGGGGAGCGAACTGAAGGTGACCTCGTGGTTACCCGGCATGAGCCCGGGAATGGAATACAGGCCCGACCCGTCGGTCGTGTCGGACGCCGTGGTGTCGTCACCCGTGCCGAGCGTCAGGTCTGGTCCGTACCAAACCGCGGTAACCAGGACACCGGCCACACCGCTTTCGGTGCCGTCCTGGATCCCGTCGCCGTTGTCGTCTTCCCACACGTAGTCGGACAAGGTGACCGGTCGGATAACAGGATCGGTGGCATCGTCGCTGCGCGAGACCGGAGTCTCGACGCTGGTCACAGAGATGGTGTTGGTGACATCGGTGACTGCCGCCCCCAGCGGGTCATCCACCTGGAACGTCATGGTGATGGTGAAGGCGTTACCAGCTGCCAACGTCACAGAGTCGCTGGTCTGGGGCAAGTCGTACGGCCCGGTTGCGGGCACGACAGGGGCGATAACGGTCGACACCCACACCATCCCTGGTGCGGTGGTGAACACATCTGTAAAGTCGAGGTTCGTCTGTGGGCCGGATCCGTCGTTCTCGACGACGACGGTATACGTGAAGCTCTGACCAGGGATCACGAACCCCCCGGCGTTAGAGGTCTTGGTCAGCACCAGGTCTGGCAGGTCGTCGATATCTGTGTCCGTTGCCGGAATCCCGGGATCGTTATAGGCGTCCTCGTAAGTGACCGTCGCCGAGTTGGTGATGGATCCACCGGTCAACGGGTCGACGGTGACGACCACCTCAACAGATCCGCTTTGGGGCAACGGTCCATTGACCGGGAAGATCGTGTCGGTGACCTCGAAAGTGACCACTCCGCCCGATTCAGAACAGGTACCCGACAATCCGCCGAGCAGCTGGCAACTTACGTAGGTCGTCCCGGCCGGGATGGTGTCTGCGATCTCGACATTGAAGGCGGGGGCGCCGTCGACCGTAGCGTCGGAGATGTTGGTGAAGTCGATGGAGTAGGTCAGGGTGTCGCCGGGGTTCGCCGTCGCCACTCCATCGTCCTTAGTGATGGTCAGGCGCGGGGTAGGCGGCGGAACGGTGAAGTAGACGCGCTCACCCTGCCGCCCATCGAAGATGTACTGATTGCTGTTGTTGATGCAGACCTCGGCGCGCCACCAGCCCGGGTCAGAGGGAACCGTGTCGGTCGCCCACGCGGCATTCCCAGACAAGGTGCCGGCGATCGACCCTCCGCTGGGTGGGAAGTAGGTGATGGTGGCGCTGGCAGCCGTGTCCATGTCGAAGTTGCGCAGGTCCATCGTCGGGTTGTCGCCGCCGTCGCGGAAGAAGTAGTCCTGACACGAGATCGCGGCATCGCCATGCTGTTGGGTCGCCTTGGTATAGGCGATGGCCAGTTCGTCGGAGGTGCCGGGCAAGGCGTCGGGGTTGTCGACTTCGTTCGAGTTATCCATGAGGGCCGAGGTAACTGGACCGACAGCGGAACAGGATCCGGGGCTCACGGAGCAGTCCGGGTCGTGGTTCACCCTCAAGGCCCAGGAGTTGTCGTCGTTGTTCCCGGTAGTGGCGATGGGGCCGACCGTCTCGGTGTGCAGCAGGAAGGTTCCGCATCGATCGGCCGGGGCCAACGCACTGGGATCGAAAGTGAGCAACTCCGCCCATAGGCCATCGGTCCCTCCAAGAGGGGCAAAGGTTCGCCATGGCACGAGAACCGTGCCACCGGGGGCGGTGAACTGGAAGCGCGTGTCCTCGGCGAACGCCTCGTCGGAGGTGTCGGTCGCGCCAAGGTCACGGATCTCGTCTATGGCGTAAGGAGTCGAACCGCTGTAGCCATCGTTGACCTCAGGATCGAAGAGCGCGACGGTGATAGGCGTGGCTGCCGGCCAGCCGCATGGCACGGCTACGTGGATGGCATGGATGGTGTTGCCGCCCGCAACGTTGGTGTACCAGTCACCGATACCGAGAGCGGCATTGGCTGCACTGGTCTGTTGGAAGGCGGTCGAGGTTGGGGTGGGTATCTGGATGCCAAGAGCAGAGGCTGCAGCCAGAAGAGCGGCTATCACCGACATGGAGGTGAAGAGCGCCAGCAACCGATAGCGCGTAGAACCACTGAAAGCGTTTCCCATGGCAGGAATATCGACGGCAGTTGTCCTCTCTTTAGGACTAGCTGCAACCGTTTCCACCGATTCCGAGCCACCACATGAGCGCGTTCGCCTACGCTCGCCGAGCCATGTCCGCCCCAGCCACCCTTCGAATCCCATCGACCGACGCCGAACTCGAAGCTCGCTGGGATCTGCCGTCCCAGGTTCAGGCGGTGTTCGTTATGTGCCATCCCCACCCCCAACATGGCGGCACCATGAGCCACCCGCTGCTCCACAAGGTGACCAAACAACTAGTGGCAGGCGGCTGCGGGGTACTCCGCTTCAACTTCCGTGGGGTCGGCTCGTCGAGCGGGGAGTGGGGTGACGGTCACGCCGAGGTCGACGACGTTGGCGCGGCTGTGGCCGAAGCGCGTCGGTCCCACCCCAGCCTGCCGCTCGGCGTCGGCGGGTGGTCATTTGGTGCGGCGGCGTCACTCATCTGGCAAGGTCGACAAGGTGACGCCTCGCCATGGGTGGGGATCGCTCCCCCGGTCGCCAGCTCGTTGTCTCAGTCACTTCCCGACCCAACCGACCTGGCCAGCGCTCCGCGACTGTTCGTCCTGGGTGACCGCGATCAGTTCGTCACCGAGTCCGAGCTATCGGATTACGCAGAATCGGTCGGAGGCGAGTTCGAACTGTTCAAGGGGAGCGATCACTTCTTCTACTTCCGCGAGCAGGCGCTGGCGGAAACGATCTCAGCTTTCCTGGGGCGCGTCCTTCGGGCCGACTGAAGCCGAACGGAAACCGCGGTTGGCCGCTTCGGCCAGAGAGTCGGGCCCGAAGGTGGAGAGCATGTTGCGCTCCTCGAGCTTCTCCTCGTTCACCCGCTCCGCAAGCTCGGCGAACTGCGCCTCATCGTCGCAGTCGTACACCACCATGTTGTCGCGGCTTCCGACGAAGCGATGTTCCTCGAAGCGACGCAGACGGGTCATGCGTCGTTGATCTCCGCCGTGGCCGAAACCAGACCTTGACCGAGAAGCAGAATGCGAATCGACCCGGCCAGGTCGCCGCGGCTGAACTCGATGCTCCAATCGGCGACGCTGCCCTCCGAGGAGTCGATGACATACCCATCGCTCACGAGCTCGACCGAGAAGAACTGGGCCATATCCGACACCACGGCCGCGACGGTCATGATGAACTCGCTGCGCGTATTGACGCGGTCGATGAGGGTGGTCCCGATCTGAGCCCCTTCCGGAATGGGAAAGTCGTCAGGGAAGGCCGGGGGTACTTCTCCCTCGCCGAATTCCACGGGCGGGGCATCTTCTGAACACGCTGCCCCGACCAGCGTCAGAGCCAGGAGGGCAATCAGAAAGCGTGCAGCAAGAGCCATGGGAGCCGGAGATGCTAGCGGTGGGGGAATAGATAGAGCCCTGGCCCGCCCAGCACCAGAACCGCGGTGGGTCGATTCTCTGGATCGGTGCGCCACCATGGCACCTCGCTAGGCGCGATGGCAAGGTAGATAGCGACGAGAGCCGCGGTCAGAGACTTGCGGAGGGATTCAGACACGAGGGGGTTCCCGGTATCCGCCGAACACGTCCTTGAGCGCCTGGGTCATCTCCCCCTGGGTGGAGCGAGCCCTGGCGCAGTCGATCAACAGCGGCATGAGATTGGCATCGCTCCGGGCACCATCGCTCAAAGCTGCCAGCGCCTTGTCCACCGCGTCCTGGTCGCGCTCAGAGCGCAGCCTCTGTAGCGACGCTCGCTGGCCCTGTTCGACCTCTTGGCCGATCCGAAGGATCTCGAGATCCTGGTCGTGTTCACTCTCGAAGGCGTTGACCCCAACCACCGTCTTCTCGCCTGAAGCCAAAGCCTTCTCGAAGCGGTAGGCAGAGTCCGCCAGGGCGGATTGGAACCATCCTTCGTCGATGCCGGCCAACACGCCATCGAGCATCGAGCCGTTACCCATCGCGTCGATCTCGGCCAGCAGTGCCTCGGCCTCCTTCTCGATGCGGTCGGTCATCTCCTCAACGAACCACGAGCCGCCAAGAGGATCGACCGTGTCGGTGACTCCGGTCTCGTAGGCGATCACCTGCTGGGTTCGCAGCGCGATCTCGGCGGCCCGCTCGGTCGGCAGCGCATAGACCTCGTCGAGGGCGTTGGTGTGCAGGCTCTGAGTGCCGCCAAGCACCGCGGCCAATGCTTCCAGAGCCGTTCGCACCACGTTGTTGTTGGGCTGTTGCATGGTGAGGGAGATGCCGGAAGTTTGGGTGTGGAACCGGAGCTTCAACGACCGGTCGTCGCCAGCGTGGTAGCGCTCCTTCATCCACGTGGCCCAAATGCGGCGGGCAGCGCGGAACTTGCCGATCTCCTCGAAGAAGTCGATCGTCGAGTCGAAGAAGAAGCTGAAGCGGGGAGCGAACTCGTCGACAGCCATCCCCCGCCGCTGGCAGGCCTCTACATAGGCGAACCCGTCGGCCAGGGTGAATGCCAGCTCCTGCACCGCATTGGCGCCCGCCTCTCTTATGTGATACCCGCTTATCGAAATGGTGTTCCACTGCGGTACCTCGGCGGTGCAGAACTCAACCATGTCGGTGATGAGCCTCATATGGGGCTCGGTGGGGAAGATCCACTCCTTCTGGGCGATGTACTCCTTGAGGATGTCGTTCTGGAGCGTGCCCTGCAGTTGCTTCCAATCGACGCCCTGTTCTTCTGCTGTCACGAGCAGAAAGGCGAACAAGATCTGGGCAGGCCCGTTGATCGTCATCGAGACAGAGACCTCGTCCAACGGGATATCGCCGAAGAGCACGTTGGTGTCGTCAACGCTGTCCACGGCCACGCCGCCGTTGCCCACCTCTCCCAACGACAACGGATGATCGGAGTCGTACCCCATCAGCGTTGGCATGTCGAAGGCCACAGACAGACCGGCCGAGCCCTGTTCGAGCAGCCGCCGGAACCGCTCGTTGGTGTCGGTCACCGAGGCGAAGCCGGCGAACTGGCGCATGGTCCAAAGCTTTCCCCGGTAGCCGCTCTCGTGGATACCGCGGGTGTAGGGGTAGCTACCCGGTGATTCCGGCGGCTCGTTGTCCGTGGTGGACGGCAGGCCCATCTCCGGCACCTCCCGGAACGACAGCGTGGTGTGCCGGTCGGGGGGGGTGGTCACACCTTGACCTCGGTGCCACAGTTGGGACAGGAAGCCACCTCGATGTCACCAACGAAGAACTCGAACTGACACTCGCTGCACTGCACCTCGTTGGGAGGGGCTACCGCTTGTGGCTGGACGCCCGGCGGCTCCGGAACGACGCCTTGCGCGCCTGGTGTGATCGGACTCGTGGGAGTCGACGGCGCCGCGGGCGGGGCGGCCGACGGCGGGGCCGGGGACGGTGCCTCGTCGGCGCTCCGGGAAGCCGCGCTCACCTGGTTTATCGCTCCACAGGTGGGACAGGCGTGGCGCCCGTCGCCCGGCGCATCGAACTCGGTGCGGCAAGCGCCGCAGCGGACCATCACGTCGTCCCCTCTACCGGATCGCCCACGGCGCCTATGTCCACCAGGTAGTCCTGCTCGTACTTGAGAACCTCGATCACGTCCTCGAGCCGATAGTCGTATCCGGCACCGGCAGTCTTGCCGATGATGTAGACGATGGCATCTTCGCTGCCTGCTACGGGCGATGGGTTCTCGCTGTGGTCCCGAGGAACATCGAGGCCTTGCAGGTAGCGGACCTCCCACTCCAGTATCCGCAACACGTCGTCGGTGTCGAGCCGAGACATGGCTCCATCGGACAACCTTG
>JAOTUY010000003.1 GCA_029863625.1 Acidimicrobiia bacterium | reverse complement strand
TGGGACTTCGGTGACAGGACGGGCAGCGGAGTCACCCCGACCCACACCTACACGACGGCCGGAACGTACAACGTCAGCCTGACGGTCACCGACAACGGCAGCCCTCCCCTCACACACACGGCCGAAACCACCGCCACGATCACCAACGTCACCCCAATCAACCAACCGCCGGTGGCGGATCCGGGTGGTCCGTACACGGGCACGGTGGGAGTCGCGGTGAGCTTCGACGGTTCCGGATCCTCGGACGACCACGGCATAGTCTCCTACGCCTGGGACTTCGGTGACGGGACGGGCAGCGGAGACAAACCGACCCACACCTACACGACGGCCGGAACGTACAACGTCAGCCTGACGGTCACCGACAACGGCAGCCCTCCCCTCACACACACGGCCGAGACCACCGCCACGATCACCAACGGGACCTTGCCTCCCGCAGAGGGTGACCGGTACGAAGCCGGACCGGCGGGCTGGGTGATGCTGACGGTGGACAACGGGAAACTCGTGTTCGGCGGCGTCGACTCCGACTGGGACTGGCGGATCGACGAGCAGGCCGACCACGAGATCAAGATCGTGTTCCGCAACGACGGCATCCAGGTCAAGTTCAAGGCTGAACTCGAACGGGGCAAGGTGAAAACCGAGGTCGAGGTCGAAAAGAAAAGCCGAAGCGACGACGATGACGACGATGACGACGATGACGACGACGATGATGATGACGACGACAAACACGACAAAGACGACCATCGGCGACGACGATGATTAGCCGGTTCGAGAGTCGGGGGGCCCTTTCCGGGCCCCCCGACTCGGGGAGTCACCGCGATTTTGAGGACCATTCTCGGCACAAAACGGCCCCGCTGGAATATTGAGGAGAAGTCGGAGATACAGTCGAATCTCCTCGACCTCGTGCTCGGGATCGGGCGGATTCTCGTCGGACTGTGGTTCTCCACCGACCTGCCCGGGGGCTTGTCCATGTCCGTGTCGTCGCCCGCTCGGGTTTCAGTGCCGGTCCCGCTCTCCATCACGGGAGCTTCGTCAGACAAGAGACTGCCGGTCCTGGTTGGAGAGGGTCGGCGACCGGCGACTACCGGGCCCCGCGGAACCTAGCGCCGCCCATGCTCATCCGTTCTCGCCCACTCATAATCATCAGTCCACCACTTTTAGTGGTAGGTTAACCTTCCCTTGAACCGCCCTTAACCCACAAGGGACCAGCCTCCCCCTGCGGGTCACGGGGGGCTGCGAACCTAGGAGGGTTTGATGGCTCACCCATCGAAGGGCACCGGACGCAGCCCCGGCGAGATTCGCCTGCCATTCAGCGCCGGGGGGCGCCACCCGGAGCAATCTGACCGCCCTGGGATCTCCGAAAAGACCTGCTCGCAACGAGTGGAAGACGAGAACCTGAGATGAGACGGTTCTTGGCAGCCTCGCTTTTCACAGTATTGGCCGGGATGGTGATACTGCTCTCAAACGCCGGTGAGGCCTCGGCCCAAGCACAGTTTTTGACTGACTTCGTCGCCGCGTATCCGAATACGGCGAATACCAAGCTCAACAATTGCAACACCTGCCACCAGTCGCCCTCGTTTGCCTTCAACCAATATGGGCAGGACTTCAAGGACGCCAATCGCAACTTCGCCGCCATCGAAAACATCGATTCGGACGGGGACACGTTTAGCAACCTGGCGGAGATCACGGCCAATCCGCCCACGTTTCCCGGCGATGTCAACGACTCCCCACCGCCCACCACCACCACCACCACCACTGTGCCGCCCACCACCACCACCACTGTGCCGCCCACCACCACCACCACCACGGTGCCGCCCACCACCACCACCACGAGACCGTCCGCCACCACCGCAACAGCCCAGGCGCCCACCACCACCAGACCGCCCGCCACCACGACGACCACCAAGGCGGCCGCGGTCCTACCACTCTCTTCGACGACGACGGAATCCGCTGCTGTGCCCGGAGACCTCGACGCCATTCCGGAAGAAACCTCGACTTCGGCGGCCGGGGGGCCTGTAGGTGAAGCCGCAGGCTCGACCGGCGGCGACGACCCCGGCACCTTTCCAATTGTTCCGGTCACCGGCGGAGCTGCAGTTCTCGCGGCTGGAGGAGCCTGGTGGTTGGTCGAGGCGAAGCGCACCGCCCGCGCCGCGGTCCAGGCGGGTTGGGACATCCCGCACGGCGGGGTCCGGCTACCCAAGTAGCCCGGTCCGGTCGTGCCGGCTTGAGTAGCTTCCCCACCGAGGGCCAGTTTCGAGGCAAAACCTGGAGGGCAACCAGACAATCAAGGTCAAGATGTAGAGCGGTGACGATCACGGCCGTCCCCTCACCGATGAGAAGGACGATTGGCCGAACCGTATTTGCTCGGGGCGCGGCTCAGATCACGACGACGATGAGCACGACCACGAGCTGGATGAGTCGATCACGCAAGCGACAAGCTCGGTGCGAGGCCGCGGTGCAGCCCTCGATCGGCAAGTCGAGGTGCAGCCCGAACCTCAACCCAGTCTTCTCCGGCGGATCATTGCAGCTGTTACGTCCCCACCGCCGTTCGCCCCGGCACCGCCATCGTCGCGCTAAACGGCCTGGTCTTCGGGTACGCCGCCACCAACCAACAATCAGTGACCAGTGCGGCGGGTTCTGGCTGGAAGCCGGCAGCTGTTCTACCCCTCGCCGAGCACCACGTTGATGGATTCGATGGAGCCAGATCTCTCGATCATCAGCTCCACATTGTCACCCACATGCGACCGGCGGAGCAACACAATCAGGTCTTGCATGGTCTGCACATCCTGACCCTCGAACGAGGTGATGAGGTCGGCGGTCTGCAGCCCTGCCGCCGCCGCGGCACCGGCTGGATCGACCGATGCGATTTCGACCCCGACGGGTATCCGGGCCCCGTCGGAGGTAGCGTCGAAGGACGTTCCCCCGACGATGCCGAGGAAAGCAGTGCCGGCTCTACCGTTGGCGATCAGCTCGGTCACGACTCGCTCGACGATTTCGACCGGAGTGGCAAAGCCGATCCCTTCGACTCCGATTTGTGAGACCCCAACTGCGGTCGTGATGCCGATCAACCGGCCCGTCTCGTCGACCAGAGCTCCTCCGCTGGAACCCTGGGTAATCGGAGCATCGGTCTGCAACATCCCGTAGAGAACGTCACTGGCGGTGGTCTGAACCTGGCGGTCGAAGGCAGAAAGCACGCCCACCGTCAGCGAAGGGCCGCCTTCCAACCCGAGCGGGTTGCCAATCGCAACCGCAGGATCGCCGACCGACAGATCGTCGGAGGTGCCGAACTCAATGGGCACCAGATTCGCGGCGTCTATCTTGAGAACCGCCAGGTCGGTAACCGGATCGGTCCCGACCAACGTGGCCTCGTATACGCGCCCGTCGGCGAAAACGATCTGGTACGCCGAACCACCAGAGGCCACGTGGTCGTTGGTGATGATGTGGCCTTCAGGGTCAAACACGACACCCGAACCCGATCCGACCTCGGAGAATCCAGTCGGTCCGTTCTGTCCGATCTGCACGCTGACAATGGAGGGGATCACGACTTCGCCGACGGCGACGGCATCGACGTTTGCCTCTCGCAGTTGCAGCGTCGTACCGCCTATCGAGGGAGGAGCTAATGCTTTGGAAGCCTGGTCGGCGACGATGGTGGTGCTAGTGGTGGTCGCCGGCTCAGCCGAGAAATCGACACCGCCCAAGCCGGCCACGGCCGCCAGCGCCAAAACGGCACCCAGAAACGCCGACACCATCGGAACCAGGACCCGGCCGGCGGGCCGATCGGCCTTCCTGAACGGGGCATGGGCTTCCATCTCTCTTCCGATCACGGGGCCGGGAGGAGAGATCGGGCCGGCCGGCCATGGCACGGACAACGCAGATCTGTCTTGTGCAGGCGGGACGAGACCGGGCGCCTCAGTGCGGTTCCAAGCAACGTCCTCGTTTTCGGCCCCATCCCCGCTCGGTAAAGCAGCCGCAGTGGTGGAGGGTTCGTCGAAGTTCGGGGCCGATGTTGCCGGCTTCTCAATCGAAGGAGACGCCTCCGGCTCTTCTCCTTCGAACCGGGGATCGTTATCGAGGTTCATGGTCAGCTCCATCTACTGAGGTCTCTCGGCGAATCATTCGACGCTGAGGTGAAATGCGGATGAGCCCCACCTAAGAAGCGCGTGAGAATCGGCTGCTATTCCACGGAGTCTGAAGTGGTGGGGATCTCAAACCCGACCCGAGCGCCACCCCCGGGAGTTCCCTCTGCCCACACCCGACCGCCGTGAAGATCGACGACCTGCTTGACGATGGCAAGACCGAGCCCCGAACCGGGCATGGCGCGGGCCTCTGTAGCCCGATAAAACCTATCGAAGACGAGGGACTGGTCGGCCTCATCGATGCCGGGGCCATGATCGAGTACTTCGACGACTCCACTTCGCACCGAGATCTCAATGGGGGCATCCGGTGGACTCCACTTATGGGCGTTGTCAACCAGATTGCTCACGGCCCTCTCGAGCATCGCCGGGCGGCCCTGGATGCTGATGCCGTCGGCATCGACCGCCAGCGTGCGACCCGTACGGCGCCGAGCCCGTTCCGCCACCTGCTCCACAAGATCGGCCAAGTCCACCTCGGAAACAGGTTCTTCTGCGATCCGGGCGTCCGTAGCGAGCTCCACCAGTTCGGATACCAATTCGGTCAGCTCTCCGAGTTCGAAAGTCACGTCGGCCAGCAGTTCCTGCTTTTCGGCGCCGTCCATGTCGTCCGACTTGGCGAGCATCTCGATGTTGGTGCGAAGCGAGGTGAGCGGAGTGCGCAGCTCGTGACTGGCATTGGCAACGAGTTGCTGCTGCTGTTGGCGCGAGGCACCGAGCGCTTTCAGCATCGTGTTGAAGCTCGATGCCAGGCGGCCTATTTCATCGCTTCGCTCGACCTTGATGGGGGCATCAAAATCCTGCGTTATCGCCACGTGTTCAGCCGTGGCGGTCAGGTCACCCACCGGTTTGAGAGCCCGGCCTGCCACCAGCCAACCCATCAACGCGGCGAGGAGCACCCCCAGTCCACCAATGCCAAACAGTCGCAGTCGGAGACCATTGACAATGGCGTCGGTCTCCGTGAGGTCGCGGGCAATCTGGATGGCATAAGTATCTCCGTACGGAGCTGTGATCATGCGATAGTGGACATCTTCGACCCACACGTCACGCTGCGTGTAGCGGTCTCGCACACCGGCGATCGCACGATCGCCCTCTGAGATCGGAAGTGCCGGCCCACCTCGAAGATACGCAACCACCTCACCGGCCTGGTTGAACGCCTGGAAGGCCGAGTCGGGCCCGAAGACATCAAAGGCCCCAAATCGGCCCATGCCCATCTCACGGGAAGCCGGAAACCGGTTGCCGACTTCCCCAAGCGCAGTCAGGGCGGCAGCCCGCTGTGTCAAGAATGCATCGATCTCACCCCGCGCTTCGCGAGATGCCGACACATAGGCGGCACCGGCCACAGCGGCCACGGCAATGGCCACGGCGAGGGCTACCAAGAGCGACAGGCGGGCCCGAAGGTTCATTTCTCTCTCAACACGTACCCGACGCCGCGCACCGTGTGGATCAGCCGAGACTCGCTCTCGGCTTCGGTTTTGCGGCGCAGATAGCCGATGTAGACGTCGAGCGAATTGGAGGATGTCCCGAAGTCGTAACCCCAGATGCGATCGTAAATGACCTCGCGGGTCAGGACAATGCCGGCGTTGAGCATTAGCAGCTCGAGCAGGTCGAACTCGGTCTTGGTGAGTTCGATCTGCCGCCCGTTCCGTTCGATTCGGCGAGTCTCCGGGTCGAGGGACAAGTCGGCAAAGATCAGTGGCCCGCCCAGGTCCTCCGGGGCGGTGCGCCGCAAGAGGGCTCGCAACCGCGCCAGAAGCTCCTCCAACGCAAAAGGCTTGACGAGATAGTCATCGGCTCCTGCGTCTAGGCCGGCTACCCGATCGGAGATGTCGTGCTTGGCGGTCAGCATCAGGATCGGCAGATCATCGCCCTTGGCGCGGATCCGCCGGCACACCGACAGCCCATCGACGTGGGGCATCATGATGTCCAACACGAGCGCATCGGGGCGATCGTCTTTGATAGATTCCAGCGCTTCGGCCCCATCAACGGCCAAGCTGATGTCATAACCTTCGTACCGCAGCGCTCGTTGCAGTGATTGGCGCACACTCCGATCGTCTTCCGCAATCAGCACCTTGGCGCCGTTCATATCAGTCATAGGGGTCCCTCGAGGTTGTTTCCAAACTGTACTGCGACCTGCATATGAGCACGCTGTGAGCAGCATGAGAATCACGTGAGAAGCGCTGCGACAAGCTGCACGTCTCTCGTTCTCATGTATTTCTCATGTTCCTGTCACGTGCCCCTCAGCGCCGAATGCTCTCGAGTGTGCCTCCACCAACCTTTTCCTCGGACCTGGCGCGGTTGCTCTGCCTGGTAGGCGGCATTGGCGGGGTGATCCCGGGATCGGCAGCAACGGCCGGGGACGCTTCGATCCGGGGGCCGGGCCATCCTGATCCCACAGACTGCACTGATCGGACGCACGGAGCCGCTGCGTACAACATGAAGACCGGTTTTGGCGCGCAATTCCACCGCTGTGCGGGGAAGATCGGCGCCAAACCGGTTCATCAAGCGCGCTCTACCGGCCCGGCGCTAACCGGCTGGCGACGGTACTTGGATACCGCGGTTGCCACAGCAACCACCCAGAAAGCAACAATGATTCCGTAGGAGACAAGGCGAACGGAACCCTCCAGTTCGAATGCGTTGAGCAATGTACGGACGTTGGTGAGCACGATGAGACCGCCAACCGCCGCCCCCAGCAGCCGCGGTACAACCTTCCTTACCAACCATGCCGCGATAGGCGCAGCGATCAGGCCTCCGACCATCAGAGCACCAACGATCATCCAATCGATCCCCCCAGTTCCGAGACTCAGAAGGAATCCGCCGCTGGCCGCCACCGTCACAACGAACTCGGCGGCGTCAACGGAACCGATGATCTTGCGCGGTTCCATCTTCCCGGTTGCGAGCAAAGTGGGTGTGGCGACTGGACCCCAACCTCCGCCTCCGGTGGCATCGACAAAACCAGCCACGGCACCCAGTGCGGCCAGGTAGCGCCCGCGGACGTAAGGTCGACCCTTCGGTTGGGGAAGGCTGCCGAAACTGAAACGGATCAGGATATAGACGCCGAGGACCAGAAGTATCGAACCTACCCAGGGCCGGGCCAGAGCCGTTGAGATTGAGCTGAGGGCGACGGCACCCACGAAAGCCCCCGCCCCCCCGGGGACGGCGATGCGGGTGACCGTTCTCCAGTCAATGTTCCCGAATCGCCAATGTGAGATACCCGAAGCCAGGGTCGTCCCGATCTCGGCAAAGTGAACGGACGCCGACGCCAGCGCCGGCGCAACACCGACCGCTAGAAGCAAAGACGCGGAGGTAACACCGTACGCCATGCCAAGAGAGCCATCGATCAATTGAGCGATGCACCCAACCACCAACACCACGATCACACGCCGCATCCGAACACCGTTCTGTTCTTATTCTTGATTATATTGATAAAGAATATCGTTTATATCAAGAAACACTACACCTCCTCACCAACACCAGCGCAACCAAGAATTCCTTTTCCCAGCTATCTCGATTAATTTGATCAGCAATGTGGATAACTAAGAAGACGGACTATGCCTGCCGCGCCTTGCTGGTGCTGTCAATCGAAAGCGATGCGCTTCTGAAGCTCCAAGAGATCGCGACGAGAGCTCAGGTGCCGATCAGCTTCCTTGAGCAGATCATGCCGCAGCTGCGCGGCGCAGGTTTAGTCAGATCAGAACGCGGTCCCTCGGGTGGCTACAGGCTGAACCATGCACCTGCCGAGATCACTCTTGATCGCGTGGTTCGGATCTTCCAGGGCCCTGTCGCTCCAATCGCGTGCGCTACTCGCAACGCACCCGAGTCCTGCCTTATGGAAGTGGGCTGTTCCCTTCAAGAGACATGGCAAGAGGTCCGCGACGCAACGATCGAGATCCTTGAGCGCACCACCTTCGCCGTGCTGGCAGAGCGGGCCGGAGGCCGGTGGCTCGCCGGAGTCGGGACCGACTGAGGTCAACCGCCTGGTCGGTCGTGCGGGACCCGGCAGGCGTGACGCGCAAGGAAAACGCCTTTCTAAAGGCCGAGCACGCCTTGGGCGGCCTTCATGCGCTGGAGGCGAGCCCGGGTGACCGAACTGGTGCCATCCAGCAAAGCGGCTGTTTCCTCGAGCATCTCAGCGATCGGAAACAACCGGACGGAGGAGTCCGAGGTCTCGGCACCTCCCACCACAGCCGGGCGCCAGGCCACCATCACGTCCGAAGCACCATCGAGAAGGGCACCGATTGCGGCAAAAGCGAAACGACCGGCCAGGAGGCGGTCGTGGGCGGTGGGATTGCCGCCTCGAACGATGTGACCCAACACCGTGGCCCGCACGTCGACCTGGATATCTCGAAGACGCTCGCTCACCTCCCGGACAAGGCGGGTGGCCGGCACCGGAACTCCTTCGGCTTTGATGATCAGAATGCGGGGCTTATCGCGGTCGGGACGAGCGCCGGCCCGGACCAACCTCTCTACCTCGTCGATGACCTCTGCTTCGGTCATCCCCTGTTCCGGTAGAAGTGCGGCGTCGGCGGCGGTCGCCACCGCACTGACCATGGCCAGATAACCGGAGTCGCGGCCCATGACCTCTACGACGAACGCACGGTGGTGGGAGCGAGCGGTATCGGAGATGCGATCACACGCCTCGATGATGGTGTTGAGGGCCGAGTCAACCCCGATCGCATCGGAGGTGCACCCCAGATCGTTGTCGATCGAGGCCGGAATGCCCACCACCGGGAACCCGGTCTCCTGAGCCAGCTTGTGAGCGCCGGTCAAAGAACCATTACCCCCGAGCACCAGCAGTCCTCCGATTCGGGCCCGCCGGAGTTGTCCGGCCGCCGCCGCCCGGCCTTGCGGCTCGAAGAAGCGAGGACAGCGACTCGACCCCAGCAGGGTGCCACCCCTGCCTCCCGCTCGTTCCAGATTGCCGATAGGCACCAGGTCCGATCCTGCCGTTCGGGTAAGGGGTGAGAATTGCCCATCGATGGCCCCGTCGTAACCTCGCTCGATGCCCAGCACCTCAACACCTCGAGCGGTCGCCACCTTGACCGCAGCCAGCAAACCGGCGTTCATACCGGGGGCATCGCCACCCGAAGTGAGCACCGCTATCCGTTTCAACAACTCTCCCCTGTCGACCAGGAGAAACCTACCCACATCAGGTTTTTGGCGCCTAACTTTCCTGCCATCCGAGCAAGATAGGCGCCAAAACCGTCTTCAGGCTTCTAGGCGGCTGTGGCCAGCTGGGTTCCCAGCCTCCGGGTCAGCGCCACCACCGCGGCACCCAGCAACACGATGACCCCAGTTGCGATCAGCAGCTCCACCCAAACGTCGCCCAGGCCGGCGTTTTTCAACGAAACCTCGAAGATCGGGTTGATCACCCAATATGTGGGGAAGAGCTTGCCGATCCACTGCGGCCAGTCGGGCCAGATGTAGAAAACGGTCGGACCGATCAGCAATATTCCGGTTCCCTTGATCAGAGCGAACACCGCCGTGGAGTCTTTGGAAACCGTCCCGAAGATGAGGCCAATCTCCACGCACAGGATCGAGCCGAACAACAGAACAACGAACAGCGCCAGTGGTTCTGCGCCGAGGGCGTCGTTGAGAAACAACGTGAAGATGGTCATGGCCAAGGCCAGGATCACTCCCAAAATCCCCTTAGCGGTGATGACCTCGCTGAGCTTGACGGGGGTGACGATCAGCGCATTGAGCGTACCTTTCTCCCGCTCGTCGGCGATGCTGAACGCCGGGAGGAACACAGCGGCTACCACCAGCGCGTACATCATGATGAACGGCACCATCCGCACCGCAATGGGAAGCCCTGCGTCGCCTAGGGCGACTAGCTCGACCTCCACCGGCGGCGCGGTTCCCTCGATTTCCCGGACCAAATCGACCGTGGTGACGGCCAGAATGATGCGGTTCGAGGCCAGGCTTTCACCCCCGACGTAGAACTCGAGAGGCGGTCGAGCACCCGATCGCACCTGATCATCGAACCCGGCAGGCAGCACCAACCCGGCGTCCAGGTTGTCGGCCTCGACCTGGGCCTTCAGGTCATCCGCATTGTCGAGCATGGCCAGATCGATCCCCTCCATTCCCTCGACGGCGGCGGTGATCGTGGAGCTTCCCTGATCGACGATTCCCAACCGCGGTTGGGGGTCGAACAGCGACCCGAACGTCACCTGTAGGACCAGGGTGAAGAGAACGGGGAGGAAGAGGACCCACAAGAAAACGGGCGAACGGGGCCCCAGCCGGAATTCCTTGCCAAGCACCTTGAAGGTACGTGTCAGGCTCATAGCGTCTCCACCTTCCGTTTCAGAACAACCCAACCAAGCACAAACAGAGCAACACACCAGGCCAACAGGGCTCCGACGTCGGGCAAAGCCTCGGCCCAACCGTCGCCGTAGGTAGCGACCTTTACCAGCCCTTGCACAAGAGGATACGAGGGGAGCGCCTGGATCCAACCTGTCGCCGTGCCGGGGAACAGCACAGTGAAAGCGGGGATCATCAGCGGCACCATGAACATCATCCCGTAGAAGAGATTGCTCAGGAAGTCCCGCCCGAGTGAACCGGCGACCATCGCCGCTCCCGACACCATGACCGCTCCCAGCAACATCAAAGTGAGGATCAAGAGGGGCTCACTCCCCAACACATTGATCGCCGCCAGGAGAATCACCGCCTGGCCCAGCCCCAGCACTGCGCCCGCGATCCCTTTGGCGGCCAGTACGTCTCCGGTTGTGGCCGGCGTTACTAGGAGGGCGGTCACGGTTTTCGATTGAACCTCGCGGGCGATCAGCGAAGACATCCCGAACATCTCCATGAGAAGAACCAGAAAGACCAGCAGAGGTCGGAAACTCTCTCGCGGCGTGACCTGGTTTCCGGCCCGATCCTCGCCGAGTACCGTGTAGACCTCCTGCGGGTTGGCTGTATCGACCGGCAACGGGCTCCCGGCGACCGCAAAGGCCAGCTCCCTCACCAGGCTCGACATCGATGATTTGAGTTCATCCGGGACTTGAGCGTCGACAAAGATCTCAACGGTGGTTTCGTTTCCAGAGGCGGTTGCTGTCAGGAAGTCGGCGGGGAAGGCCAGCCCGATATCGACGTTGGCCTTTTCGGCGCCTTCCGGTTTCTCGGCATCGGAGTTGTCCGGGATCACCACCACGCCACCATTGGTCTGCCAAGCATCGGCGTCGCCCGCTACTACCGACCGGAGGTCGCCGGCCGAGTCGAAGGCAACCAATCGGAGACCTTCCTCCTCCGTGCTTTCCAGACCGACCAGCACGGCCGGGTCTCCCAATCCCGAAATTCCGACCGGGATCGATTCGTCGACGCGGTCGGGCAGCACCCAGAAGACGATGATCATGAAGACAAGCACCAGAAGGGTGAGGAACATCCACAAACGGTCCCGGCTGTATTCCGTCAGGTCCTTCTTGACGATGGACCCGATGATCGAGGCGCGAGAAACGGGCCTGCTCATCCCTCCAACCCCCTCCCCGTCATCTGAATGAAGATGGCCTCGAGGGTGGCTTCTTCGGTATGAATCGTCATCAGGTTCGGTGAACCGACAGCCGCGCGCAGGGCCTCGCCGGCCCCCGATTCCTCCAGCGACACGATCTGTTCGGTCACGCCGGCGCCGTCCCTGGTGCGGACGCGAATCGACCGCTTCCCGTGCTTCAGCTTGAGGTTCTCGGAAGTGTCCACTGCATACAGCTTGCCCTCATTGATGAACGCCACCCGATTCGATAATTCATCGGCCTCGTTCATGTCGTGCGTGGTCAACAAGATCGCCGCCCCTCGGTCTGCCTCTTGTTGGATCAGCTTGCGAATGGATTGTGAGGACACGGGGTCAAGGCCATCCGTCGGCTCGTCCAGGAACAACACTTTGGGAGTGTTGACCAGGGTCCGGGCCATCATCAGGCGTTGCTTCATGCCCTTGGAGTACTTGGCTACACGATCCTTGGCCCGGTCGGCCAGACCCACCCGGCGCAGCAACTCATCGGTGTCCACATCCTTGATCCCGAACAGGCTGGCGTGGAACTTGAGGTTCTCCTGTCCGGACATGCTGTCGTAGAGATTCTTCTCTTCGAAACACACCCCGATCTGGGCCTGCATCTCGGGATCGTCTTTGGTCACATCAACACCCAGCACTTGGGCTGAGCCCGATTTGGGAGTCAGCTGGCCGGTGAGAATCTTGATCGTTGTGGACTTGCCTGCCCCGTTTGGGCCCAGGAACCCGAGAATCTCTCCGGGCGCCACCTCGAAGCTGATGCCCCCGACGGCTTCCAGGTCACCGTACGAAAAGGTGATGTTTTCGACCTTGATGGCGGCGTCTGTCATGTGCGATTCCTCTCGTTCCAACGGTCCACGACCGCTTCGAATTCTTTCTCAAAGAAGGAGTACACGTCGTGCATTTCCTCGAGCCGCTCACGAGCCTTGTCGCTGGGATCGAGGGTCAGCGCCTCCTCCGCCGTGCGCCGGATGTACCCGATCGCCGCGAACTTCTTGGCCAGGATCGTGCCCCACATGCCTTTGAGAATGCGGTTGTGAGCTTCCCGCGATCCGCGTACCCGATACCTCTCAACCAGCTCGGTACCGACCAGGAATTGGGTGGCGTTGCTTACCGAGGCGTTACTCACTCCGAGCTCTTCGACCAATTCGCTGGTAGAGAGCCCTTCACCCTGGGCCAGGGTCAGGGCTGCATAGACCCGGGCGACGGTGTGCGGAAACCCCACCTCTTCCAGCATCCTGGTGAGCCGCTCGTGCATTGCCTCCCAGCGTTGGTCACGATCGTCCACTGTGCGACCATCCATAACATTCAGTTAGTTGTGAACGTTATGAATCTTATCCCATCTGAAGAGGAAGGGCTAGAGGATTTTGGCCCCATAGGTCTCAGGTTTCAGGTTTCGCGTCGGCACCAAGCAACCGGGGGATATCAGAGTTCTGGCTGCCGGGAGCGAAGCGGTCTGGATGCTGAAAGCCGACAAAGAAGAAGGGCCCCTTGCGGAGCCCTTCAATTCCCTCGAAGCGAACGCCGCTAGGCGTCCGCTTTCTCTTCCTTGAAACGCCGGATTCGGTCGGCGATGTTCTCGACCTCTTGTTCGAGGTCACGCTGATACTCCTCTAGCTGGGCCAGCCGATCCTCTTCGGACCAGCCAGGGCGTCTGCGTCCCTCACCGGGACCGCAAGGTCCGGCCATGCCGGGCCCGTGACCCATCATGTGATGGCGCATCATCATGCGACGGCGCATCATTCGTTTCTTCATGTCTTTCTCCTATCTCGATACCGGTCCAAGAAGGCGGTGATCGTTTCGTTTGCTTCGCTGAGAGCCTCGGCCCAGGTTTCGAGCAGGGATTCCCCGTGCTCGGTGAGCCGATAGGTGCGCCGGTTTCGACCCGGAAGATCATCTCGCCACTCGGACTCAACGATCTCCTCGGCTTCCAGAGCCCGCAACATGCGATACAGGTTTCCCATGTCGATCCGCTCGGTGGGCAGCATTTCGGCCAGGCTGTCGGCCAGGTCGTACCCGTGCGTCGATCCATCTTTCAGGATCAGCAGCAACGCGGGTTCGATAAAGCGCTCGACTCGGGCGTGGACTCGCCACTGTCCCGGACCCACGCTCCGCCTGCTCCGCGATCGGTGTCCTCGATGATGTGGGTGTGGCATTGCTGGATGGTATATGTGTTTCACATATATGTCAACAACATTGTTACTGACATATTCCCACTCTTCCGGTTTTTGGCGAACCAGCCCTCTCATACCGTGCACCCACGACGCCAAAAGCGTGGGAAGATGAGGCCATGGGTATCGAGATCGAGCGCAAGTTCCTGACCGGATCTGACGCATGGCGCGATCTGGGTGAGGGTACCGACTATCGCCAGGGATACCTGCTCACGGCCCCCGAGCGGACCGTGCGGGTCCGGACGGCCGGCGAACGCGGCTATCTCACCATCAAGGGCGGTTCGGTGGGGGCGGGCAGGTCCGAGTATGACTACGAGATCCCGATCGACGACGCCCGCGAACTACTCGACGAACTGTGCATGCGTCCTCTGATTGAGAAGCGGCGCCACCGGATCCCGTACGCTGGTCTGATCTGGGAGATTGACGAGTTCTTTGGTGAGAACCACGGGTTGGTCCTGGCCGAAGTGGAGCTCGAATCCGAGGATCAGTCGGTCGATCTTCCTCAGTGGATCGGCGAAGAGGTCACCGGCGACCCCCGCTACTTCAACGCCGCCCTGGTGGCGCGCCCTTTCTCCACCTGGGGACCTGACTCACCCGGTTTTGGCGCCTAGCTTGCTCACCGGGCCGGCAACTTGAGCGCCAAAAACGGTCTCACCCTTCGAGGTTGACGTAGATGTGTTTGGTCTCCAGGAACGACTCGAGGCCCCACGGCCCGAGTTCCCGACCCACCCCGGACTGTTTGTAGCCGCCCCACATGGCTTCCGACGGGGCCGGTTGGGTGTCGTTGATCCACACGATCCCGGCCCGGAGAGCTTTCGAGACCTTCAGCGCCTTGGTGATGTTATTAGTCCACACCGAGGCCGCCAGCCCGTAGATCGAGTCGTTGGCGATCCTGATGGCGTCGTCGACATCCTCGAAGGGGATTACGGCCATCACCGGACCGAAAATCTCCTCCTGGGCGATCGTCATCTGGTTGTCGACGTCGGCAAAGATGGTGGGGGGCACGAAGTAGCCGCCGACCAGGTTGGGGGCCCCGGGCATCTGACCCTCGAAGACGAGGCGGGCACCTGATTCCTTGCCCATCTCGATGTACCTCTGGACCCGGTCGCGGTGCTGGGCGGTCACCAATGGACCCATGGTCGCGTCAGGGTCCATGCCATCGCCGAGTTTCAGGTTGGCCGCGTACCGACTCATGGCCTCCAGCGCTTCGTCGTAGATCGACCGTTCGACCAACACCCGCGAACCGGCCGAGCACACTTCGCCCTGGTTGTAGAAAACCCCGACGGCACTTCCCTCGTAGGCATCTGCGAGGGTGGCGTCGGAGAACACGAGGTTGGGCGACTTACCGCCCAACTCCATCGTCACCCGCTTCATGCTCTCGGCGGCCAGCTTGGTGATCCGCTTTCCCACCTCATCCGAACCGGTAAAGGAGATCTTGTCGACTCCCGGGTGGGTGACCAGGGCGTCGCCGATGCTGGAACCCGGCCCGTTCAGCACGTTGAAGACGCCGGCGGGGAGGCCCGCCTCGGCGAGGATTCGGGCCAGCTCAAGCGAGGTCAAAGGCGTCGGCGAAGCAGGTTTGAGGATGGCGGTACACCCGGCCGCGAGCGCTGGAGCTATCTTCTGGCTGGCCATCAACGCCGGGTAGTTCCAGGGCGTAATCAGGGCCGCAACTCCGATCGGTTCCTTGATGATCAGGCTCATCGCATCCGGTCCCACCGGCGGGATCGATCCCATGACTTTGGTGGTCCACCCGGCGTAATACTCGAACATGAACGCCGCTTCATCGATGTCTTCCAGAGCGTCGCCATAGAGCTTGCCGTTGTCGCGGGTTTCCATTTCGGCCAGCAATTCCCGGTCGCGCCGCATAATCTCGGCAGCGTTGAAGAGGATGGTTGCGCGTTCGCGCGGTAGCGAGTCGGGCCCCCATGGTCCATCGTCGAATGCTCTGCGGGCGGCAGCGACGGCCCGATCGACATCAGCAGGTGACCCGGCGGCGTATTCGGCGATAACCTCACCGGTGGCAGGGTTTCTGGTTTCGAGGGTGCCGCCCTCCGCAGCGTCGGTCCACGTTCCATCGATGTAGAGCTGCGCGACCATGCTTCCTCCTCGCGGATGTGTTGATCTGAAGCTAGCAAGCGCTCAGGAGGCCAAGACTCAGCCCTGAGCCACCTTCACCGCCGCCAGCACGAAGCGGACGGTCGCGCCGGCCACCAGGGACAAATCAGCTGCTTCCTCTCGATCTGGACCGGGAACGAGCACTTCCTGAATGAAGATCGCATCGATTTCAGGATCGAGGTCCGGGCGGAAGACCCCCTCCGCTACTCCCTCCTCGAGGATCTCGATGACCATCTCCCTGGTGTGGCTGCGGTGGATGCGCAATCCCTCTTGGGCTCGGGGCGACAGGCTGCTTTCCAGCGACGCCGGGGCATGTCCGTGAGCGCCCATCACCACTGCATGCCTGATGAGCTGCTCGAGCTTGGCAGCTGCCCCCTCATGTCCCTCGAGCAATTGCCGAGCTTGGAACAGGCCCAACCGCTCGTGCTGCTCGATGGCGGCGGTCACGATGCTCTCTAGGTCGGGATAGTGGTTGTACAGAGTCTGGCGCGCCACACCGGCCTCGCGGGCAACCGCGGACATGGTCACCCCGGCCAGACCGCGTTCGGAAATCAAGGTCAGCGCCGCCTCGGCAATCTGCTCCTGCGGAGTCGGTCCTGAGCGCTTTGCCTCCATTTCAGACCTTCTTGTAGAGGTGGGTCGTCAGGGGAATGAAGGCGGCCAGCAGCACGATGACCCAGATGATGGCGTACAGCGAGTCCGATCCGGCCGGTCGGCCATCGACCAGGGCCCGTACCGCATCCGAGGCGACCGAGATCGGTTGATTGTCGGCGAAGGCCTTGAGCCACTTGGGCATGGTGGCGGTCGGGGTGAACGCACTGCTCGCCATCATCAGCGGGAACAACCAGAACATGCTCAGCATCCCCACCATCTCCGGGTTGCGGAGCTTGGCAGCAATCGCCGCGCCCAGCCACGAGAAGGCATAACCGATCGCGATGGTGAGCGCGATGGCGGCCGCCGCTCCTCCCAGCGACGCGAAGCGAAAGCCCATCAAATACCCGACGCCGGCGACGAGCAAGACGCCGATCACGTTGCGAGCCGCATCGGCAACGGTCCGCCCGGCAATCACCGCCACCTGATTCATGGGCAGCGAGCGGAATCGGCTGATCACTCCTTCTGATAGGTCCTGGGCGAGACCGGTGCTGGTCTGCTGGGCGCCTTGCAGGGCAGTGATGACAAACACTCCAGGAACAAGAAACTGGATGTAGTCCACACCGGTCCCGGCGCCGATCGCTCCCCCAAACACGTAGTTGAAGAGGAGCAGGAAAAACATCCCCATGATCACGGCGAAGGCGAGCATCTCTGGTTGGCGGGAGGTACGCACCATGTCCCGCCACGTAATCGTCGCGGTGTCCTGCAATGCCCAGCGAACCTTGTCGGAGATGGTTGGCGTGGGGAATGAAAGCTCAGTCATGACAGTCTCCGATCAGGCAGTCGCGCTATAGGTGTGGGTGAGGAATACGTCATCCAGTGTCGGCCGCCGGTATTGAAAATCGACTACGGGAATGCCCGAATCCTCGATGCGACGGAGCAGCTTCAGACTGCTCGCAGAGCCACCGGTGACCGGGATGGTCAGTTGCTTGGCAGCCGGGTTGGCTCCGTATTCGTCTGCGAACCCTCCGAGCGCCTTCACTGCCCGCTCGAGCTCCTCCCCCGAGGTGAAGTGGACCTCCAGAACGTCCCGCTTCAGATCGTCCTTGAGTTCACGTGCCGTCCCGGTGACCACGGCCCGGCCTTCGTCCATGATCAAGATGTAGTCGGCCAGCCGATCGGCCTCCTCTAGATACTGGGTCGTTAATACAACAGCGGTCCCCCGATCGGCCAACCCGCGGATCTCGTCCCACAGCTCGACCCGGCTGCGCGGATCGAGACCGGTGGTCGGTTCATCGAGAAAAAGGGCAAGAGGCTTGGCAATCAGACTGGCTACCACATCGAGGCGGCGACGCTGCCCACCCGAGCAGGTACCGACCGTGCGGTCGGCGTAGTCGCCCATGCGGAAGCCCTCGATCAGCTCCTCAACACGGAGCTTCCGCTCGGCCTTGGGGATTCTGTATAAGCGGCCGAACAAATCAAGGTTCTCGCGGGCCGTCAGCTTCTCATCGACAGCCGCAGCCTGTCCGGCCAACCCGATAACCCGGCGCACCGCGTCCGGACGGCGGGAAAGGTCGAATCCGGCAACGGATGCTCGCCCATCATCGATCGGTAACAAGGTCGTCAACATGTTGATCGTGGTGGTCTTGCCCGCCCCGTTTGGTCCGAGCAGGGCGAAAACACTGCCTGCCCACGCTTCGAAAGAAACATCTTGAACGGCCCGGGTATCGCCGAAGGACTTGGACAACCCATCAGCAACAATGACCGGGGTGCCCTTGGTGAATGTGGTCACGTGGAAATCACTCCTCTACTAGTCCTCAGGAGTGTATCGACATACTGTCTATCTAGCAAGACAGTATGTCCAGTTGCTGCCCGCGTTCGTTGACTGTTCAGACCGTCTTCCGACCCGCCACTCGATCAGCGAAACCAGCGACGTAGTGGGCCAGCACCCCGTCGATAATGGTCGCCTGAACGGCCAATTGATCATTCAGAATGATCAGGTCGGCCACTTTTCCTGCTTCGATTCGTCCGCGGGCGGACTCCCCGATTACCGAGGCAGGATTGGCCGAAGCAGCCGACAGCGCCTCCGCCTGCGGGCACCCGGTGAACGCGACATAATTGCGCACCGCCTGGTCGAGGGTGAGGATGGTGCCGGCCAGGACCCCGTGGGCGCTGCGGGCAGAAGTCTCGTCAACGGTGATAACCAGGTCGCCAAGCGCATACGCCCCGGGACCGGCGCCCATACCTGCCATGGCGTCGGTGATCAGCACCACCCGGTGCGCCGGTTTACATGCTCGAACGAAACGAATGGTGGCCGGATGCAGGTGGATCCCGTCGACGATGACCGCAACCGACGCGTCGGGGTCTTCCAGCAATGCCCCAACCAAACCAGGTTCGCGAGGAGCCAGTGGAGGCATCCCGTTGAACAGGTGCGTGCCGTGGGTCAATCCGGACTCGAGCGCGGCCACTCCCTCCTGGTAAGTAGCTGCTGAGTGTCCCGCCGCGACTACCACCCCCCGATCGAGCAACGCCCGGATCACCACCTCCGCCCCGGCCAGCTCCGGGGCCAGAGTCACGAGGCGAATCCCCTCGGCTCTTCCCCAGCCATCCACCACGTCCAAGTCCGGCAGGCGCAGATGGGCAGGCTCATGAGTCCCGCGTCGTTCCGGGGCAAGCATGGGCCCCTCGAAGTGGAGCCCCAGGACGCGAGCCCCTCGGTATTGGGGCGGTGGACCCGCGGCTATGGATTGAAGTGCAGCGACTCGTTGATCCGCCGGCGAGGTGATAACGGTTGGCAGAAACGAAGTGACGCCGGTGACCGGCAGCTGCCTGCCGACCTCCCAAATGGCCGAAGGATCGGCCGTGAAGTCGTGACCGAAGCCACCGTTGGTCTGAAGGTCGATGAGCCCCGGCGCAACTAACAGGCCTTCAGCATCGATGATCACGTCCGCCCGGCCGGGTACCGGGCGGCAGATGAGCCCGTCCTCACTCCCCAGATCGGACTCAACCATGCCATCGAAGGTCAGAACCCGCCCGCCATGGATCGTCAGAGAATCGCTCATCGAACGCTCAATCTAGGGCAGGTTGGGCCCGGAGAGATCAGGTTCAGGCAGTGGCCCGGATGATGGCGCTGACTGCGTCGGGCGCAACCTCGTGCGTGACCTCCACCTGAACCTCGTGGAATCCGGCCTGCTCGAGACCGGCAACGAAGTCGTCCTGATAGAGGGCGCCGGCCAGACACCCCGTCCAGGCGGCCAAATCCGATTGTTCCTCCTCAGTGAACCGGCGGGTCGTAATGATGTCGGTCACCGCGAACCGGCCGCCCGGTTTGAGCACCCGGTGCGCTTCGCCGAACACGCCCGGCTTATCGACAGACAAATTGACCACGCAGTTGGAGATGATGACGTCGATCGAGTCGTCCGGCAACGGAATAGCCTCGATCTCGCCTTTGAGAAACTCGACGTTTTCGATACCCGCTTCCGCCTGGTTACGACGGGCCAGCTCCAACATCTCTTCGGTCATGTCGAGTCCGTACACCCTGCCGCCTGCCCCGACCCGGCGAGCGGAGAGGAACACATCGAGTCCACCGCCCGAACCGAGATCGAGTACCACTTCTCCTGCTGCGAGAGCGGCGACCGCAGTCGGGTTTCCGCATCCGAGTGAGGCCAGCCGGGCCGTGTCGGGCAATCCCTGTGTCTCGAGAGCTTCGTACAACTCAGCACCAAGCCCGTCGCCCGCGGCCGGATCGGGCCCACAACACGAGCCAGTTTCACGAACCTGCAACGCCGCAGTTGCGTAACGCTTCCGAACTGCTTCCTTGATATCCGCCATGGCGACTCCTATATATCGATGTTGGTCTATGTATCGTACCGCATCGCCTCCGAGCAATCAACCCGTGTGGCAAGAAATATGAAATATGACAATACCCCACTCAGGTTATACAATGTGATCACGCTAAATTCTGAACAGCAAGCCAGCCACACAGCGAGGTGACCACATGGCAAAGGTAGTAGGCATCGATCTCGGAACCACCAACAGCGCAATCGCCGTATTGGAAGGTGGCGAACCCACCATCATTCCCAACGCGGAAGGTCAGCGCACCACCCCGTCGGTGGTGGCGTTCAAGGACGACGAAGTCCTCGTCGGCGAAGTCGCCAAGCGCCAGGCGATCACCAACCCGGACCGGACCATCCGGTCGGTCAAGCGCTATATGGGAACCGACAAGAAGTTTGACATCGACGGCAAGATGTACACGGCTCAGGAGATCTCGGCGCGCATCCTGATGAAGTTGAAGAGGGATGCCGAATCCTTCCTCGGTGACAAAGTGACTGAGGCGGTTATCACGGTTCCGGCCTACTTCAACGATGCGCAACGACAGGCCACCAAGGAAGCCGGCCAGATCGCCGGACTCGAAGTACTCCGCATCGTCAACGAGCCGACCGCCTCTTCGCTGGCATACGGACTCGACAAACAGCACGATCACACGATCCTCGTCTTCGACCTCGGCGGTGGAACCTTCGACGTCTCACTGCTCGACATCGGTGAGGGCGTCTTCGAGGTCAAGTCGACCAGCGGCAACACCAAGTTGGGGGGCGATGACTGGGACGATGCGGTCATGGATTGGTTGGTCGCCGAGTTCAAGAACGAGAGCGGCGTCGATCTCTCAAAGGATCGGATGGCATTGCAGCGACTGAAGGAAGCCGCCGAGAAGGCCAAGATCGAATTGTCGTCGGTGGCCGAAACCGAGATCAACCTTCCCTTTATCACAGCCACGGCGGAGGGACCCCTTCACCTTCAGAAGAAGCTGACCCGCTCCGAGTTTCAGAAGCTAACCGACGGTTTGCTCGAGAAGTGCAAGGCACCGTTTCATCAAGCGATCAAGGATGCCGGAATCAAGGTCTCCGATATCGACGACGTCGTTTTGGTTGGAGGCTCAACCCGTATGCCCGCCGTTCAGGATCTGATCCGCGAACTGACCGCAGGAAAGGAACCCCACAAGGGCGTAAACCCAGACGAGGTCGTTGCCGCCGGGGCGGTGCTGCAGGCGGGTGTCTTGAAAGGCGATGTCAAGGACATCCTGCTCCTCGACGTTACCCCCCTGACCCTCAGCATCGAGACCAAGGGCGGTATCTCAACCAAGATGATCGAACGAAATACAACGATCCCTACCCGACGCTCAGAGACCTTCACCACGGCTGAGAACAACCAGCCGGAAGTTGAGATCCACGTTCTCCAGGGTGAACGGCAGATGGCGAACGACAACAAGAGCCTCGGTAAGTTCCGCCTCACCGGCCTACCGCCGGCGCCGATGGGTCTGCCCCAAATCGAAGTGACCTTCGATATCGATGCAAACGGAATCGTCCACGTAACCGCCAAGGACCTCGGGACCGGCAAGGAACAGGCGATGACCATTACCGGCGGAACCGCGCTGGCCGACGATGACATCGACGCCATGATCAAGGATGCCGAAGCCCACGCCGAGGAAGACCGGATCCGACGAGAAGCGGCCGAGACCCACAACCAGGCCGAGCAGGTTGTCCATCAGACCGAGAAGCTCTTGGAAGAGCAGGCCGATCAACTCAACGACGAGGAAAAGGCCGCCATCGATTCGGCGCTGGCGGAACTACGAACCGAGACGGAGAACAAGGACGCCACTCCAGACACACTGAGGCCCAAGATGGATGCCGTGCTGCAAGCATCGCAAGCTCTAGCGCAGCGTCTCTACCAGCAGCAAGCCGCCCAGAGCACCGCAGACGGCACCGCAGACGGCACCGCAGACGGCGACGATGACGACGAGGTCGTCGAAGCCGAGATCATCGACGAGGGTGATGAGGGCTAGGTGCTCTCATCACCCAGGAGCAATGAGCAGTGAGTGAACCCAACGACGTGAGCGCCCAACCCGGTTCCGACGAGATCGTCGTCGCCGAGGAGCCTCGTTCCATCGACCCGCACACCCTTGGATTGGAGCTTCCGGGAGACGCTGCCGGCGCCATCCAGCTTCTGCTTGGTGAGCTGGATGCGGCTCGCGAGGAGGCCGGGTCATACCTGGCGGATCTTCAGCGCGTGGCCGCAGATTTCGACAACTTTCGCAAGCGGATGTTGCGGGATCAGGTCGAAAACATCGAGCGCGCCTCCCAACGTGTTGTGATCGGCCTGATGCCGACCCTCGACACGCTGGAGGCGGCCTTGACCACCGAAGCGGAAACGCCGGCCGAAAAGAAACTCCTCGACGGCGTCCGCGGCACACTGAATCTGCTGCTCGACACGCTGGGCAAGGAAGGTCTCGAGACCGTCCCGACGGTCGGATCCGAGTTCAACCCTGAGCTGCACGAAGCGGTTTTGGCCCCCGAGCCCGCTAGCGGCCGGTTGATCGTCACCCAGGAAATGCGGCGTGGCTACACGCTCAGAGGCCGCTTGCTGCGCGCCGCTCTGGTCGCGGTCGATCATGAATAGGGACTGGGTCGAGAAGGACTTTTACAAGGTCCTCGGCGTTTCGAAAGGAGCGTCGGCCGACGAGATCAAAAAGGCCTACCGCAAGCTCGCCCAGCAATACCATCCGGACGCCAACGCGGGCGACCAGACTGCCGAGGAGAAGTTCAAAGACATCTCTGAGGCAAACGCCACCCTTTCCGACCAGGAACAGCGACAGGAATACGACCAGGTCCGTCAAATGGTCGACTCGGGGGGCTTCCGCGGCTTCGGTGCCCCCGGCGGAACAGGCGGCTTTGGTGGTGGCGGCCAGCGAGTGCGTGTGGAAGATCTCGGCGACCTCCTCGGCGGCATGGGCGGCGGCCTTGGGGATTTGTTCGGATTTGGCGGCCGCACTCAAAGCGGTCCGCAGCGTGGCGCCGACCTGGCCACCGAACTTCACCTCTCGTTTGAAGACGCCATCACCGGGGTTACGACCTCCGTCGCCGTCCAGGGCGAGGCATCGTGTCGCACCTGCCACGGCTCCGGAGCCGAGCCCGGCACCTCCGTTGAGACGTGTCCGGTGTGTGGCGGTTCCGGGATGACGGCCCAGAGTCAAGGTTTCTTCTCGATGACCCAGCCGTGCCGCAACTGTGCCGGGTCGGGTCGAGTCATCCAGCAGCCGTGTCACACGTGCGGAGGCCGCGGCACCGAGATGCGGTCGCGAACCCTCAATATCAAGATCCCGGCCGGTGTTCGTGATGGTGCCACCGTCCGGCTCAAAGGCAAGGGCTCCCCGGGCCGGAATGGCGCACCCTCCGGAGATCTACTTGTCAAGACGCATGTTGCTCGTCATCCCATCTTCAAACGCAAAGGCGACGACATCACCGTGAAGCTTCCGGTCACGTTCACCGAGGCCACCCTCGGCGCCCAGATCGAGGTGCCGACTCTGGATGGTGCGGTGCGGCTCAAGGTGCCGGCCGGAACCAAGAGCGGCAGGACGTTTCGGGTACGCGGCCGCGGCGTTCAACGACCGCGTGGTCGCAAAGGCGACCTCCTTGCCACCGTTGAAGTGGTGGTACCGACCAAACTGTCGCATGACGCAAAGAAGGCGTTGCAGGCCTTCCGCGACCAGTTCGAATCCGACGAAAACCCACGCGCTCATCTGAAGGTGTGACATGACCCAACGCCGAATCAGCCAAGAGACCCAGGCGCTTTTCGTGATCTCGGTCGCCGCGGAACTGGCAGGCGTGCATCCTCAGACTTTGCGGATCTACGAGCGACGCGGGTTGATCATGCCCTTTCGGACTCCGGGCGGGACTCGCCGCTACTCGCAGGAAGACCTCAACCGGCTTGCTTTGATCCAGGAGTTGACCGACCAGGGGCTCAACCTGGAGGGAGTCAAGAAGGTTCTCGAGCTTCGCGAACGCGTCATGAAACTAGAGAAAGAGCTTTCCCAGATCAAGGTGGAGCTGTCCGCCGCCGAAGATCAGGTCGATCGTGAGATCGCCAAGGTGCACCGCAGCTACCGCCGGGACATCATCTTGCGCAGACAACTCCACCCCGACGTGCGGAGACGGCTCAAAGACCTGTTTGAGTAGCCGCCAAATTGCGGTTTTGGCGTCGTGGAACCACGGTGGAGGTGGGTGCACGAAGCCAAACGAGTTTTCCTATCCCTTGACGACCCCGAGGGGTCGCAAACGCGCGACTTTGTTGGCCAAACCTGCCCGGGCGCAGGCGTCGACGACCTCGTCGACATCCTTGTAGGCGTAGGGAGCTTCCTCGGAAAGGAGCTTCACCGAGCCGGGTCGCACGGATATTCCGTCCGCTTCCAGACCCCGACGCACCTCATAGCCGGTTTCGCGCTGCTTGGCCTTCTTGCGGCTCATCAATCGGCCCGCCCCATGGGCGGCCGTGGCAAAGGCCGGATTCCCCGCGGCACCCACCAGCACCCATGAGGCGGTGCCCATGCTGCCCGGGATCAAGACCGGTTGGCCGACCGGCCGCAGATCTACGGGGAGCTCGGGGCGGCCGGGCCCGAGGGCGCGTGTCGCGCCCTTGCGGTGAACACACAGCCGCCGTAGTGCGCCATCGATTGCATGGGTCTCGATCTTGGCCAGGTTGTGGGCGACGTCGTAGACGAGCTGCATCCCGGTGCGCTCCGGTGAGGTCCCGAAAGCCACGGCGAATGCCTGGCGAGCTTCGTGAGCCAAAACATGGCGGTTGGCCCAGCCGAAATTGGCCGAGGCGGCCATGGCGCCCAGATATCGTTCCCCTTCCGGAGAATCGACCGGCACTGATGCGAGTTGGCGGTCCGGCACCTCGACGCCGTACTTGAGCATCGCCGTGCCCATCAGCTTCAGTTCGTCGGTGCAGGTCTGATGCCCGAGGCCGCGGCTTCCGCAGTGGATCATCACACACACCATCCCCTCGGTCAGGCCGAAGACACGGGCGGCCGTCTCGTCGTGAATCGAGTCAACCACCTGCACTTCGAGGAAATGGTTTCCTGACCCCAGCGATCCCAGCTGACCGGCGCCTCGTTGTAGGGCCCGCGACCCGATGTGATCGGGACGGGCCCCTTGAGAAGTACCGTGTTCCTCACAGCGATCGAGGTCGGAGTCCCAGCCGAAGCTTGCGGCGCGAACGGCCTTGGCGCCTTCCCGGAGTACGTTCCTCAGCAGACCCGGGTCGGCGATCGACCCTTTCCCCAGTCCGCGCGGGATCCTGCGGTCGAGTTCGTCCATCACCTCGGTGCGGCGTTGATTGAAATCCTTTTCGGTGTAGCGGGAGGCCAGAAGGCGGACCCCACAACAGATGTCGAAACCCACCCCGCCGGGCGAGACCACGCCACCTGCATCGACGTCGGTGGCGGCGACTCCTCCGATGGGAAAACCGTATCCCCAGTGGATGTCGGGCATAGCCATCGAGGCCTCAACGATCCCGGGTAGATGCGCGACGTTCTCGACCTGAAGAACCGCCCGATCCTCCTCGGCTTTCAGAATGAGCTGTTCTGAGGCGTAGATGCGTCCCGGGACGCGCATGCCGCCATGGGCCGGTAGCTCCCACACGCACTCGGCAATACGACGCAGCTCCATCACCTCTAACTGTACGCGCCAGGGCCGGCCCGTAGGCCGGCCCTGATCACGAATCGGTGAGGGAACTATCGCTTGAGCGAGTCCCGAATCTCCGTGAGCAGCACAATGTCATCCGACGGTTCTGCCGGCGCTTCCTCTTCCGCGGCCTTCATCTTGTTGTAGGCCCTCACAACCATGAACATGACGAAGCCAACGATCACAAAGTTGAGCAACGCTCCGATGAACGCTCCAACGCTGCCGGCCGCCAGGCCGGTCGCCTCGTCGATGTTCCCGAATGTCAGCGACGTGTCGAGGCTCGACACGTTGAAGATCATTCCGATGAGCGGATTAACGATCCTGCCGACGAATGTCGACACGACAGAAGCAAACGCAAGACCCATGACAAAGCCGACGGCTATGTCAATGAGGCTCCCCTTGCTGATGAAATCCTTGAATTCCTTGAGCACACGCTCTCCCTTCGTAGGCCCGATATTGCCAGGTGCCAAAATGGCAGCGTTCACGTGCGCATGTTCTTGGCGCACGATCCAACCAGGAACCCGAAGTTGCGGACTCCCGCACAGTTAGACCCCGCATGGTCGGGAAAGTTTCGAGCAGCCTCAGACGTCAAAGACGACCCGTGCCGACCACCCGCCGGCCGTCTTTTCGACCCTCAGATCGTGGTAAGTGACAGCCTTGATAGGGGGCCCCGAGAGTTCGAGGTCGACGACCGAACTCCCGATCGCCCATCCGGTCGCGTGGCCATCGTCGATCGTATCGATCTCGAACGAGCAGAAGGCCAGGTCGTTGGTCTCAGCTTCAAAAAGCAGAGTGCTCAACCAGTCGACCAGCAGGTCCTCAACCGTTGGCGCCGTGACCTCGACCTGGACCCGGTCCACCCCCGCCAGGTCGCCGATCCCAAATATCAGATCAAACATGGCGAAGGCGGCGCTCTCGAACACCTCACGGAGCGTCGACCCGTGCACAACGACCCCGGTGTCGGCCGTGTGGGATAGCACCTCGTAGCGGGGCTTCATACCTCTATTGTGCCCATCCTTGTCAATTGTCCTAAGTACCCCTCCCAACCCTTCCGATAACCGCAGGTGATGGACAACACCAATGATCTGGCGGTGCTGCTCGCCTCGCAGTACCCACTTCTGCTCGTTGAGGCGCAGGAGGAGCAACGTCTGCTCGACATCATCCGCCAGGCGGCGGACCGGCTCGACCTGCCGGTGTGGACGTGGTCGGCTACCCGCGGTCTGGCCAAAGACGGCCACCACACGCAGTATCAGACGATCGACCCCCATGTGGCGCTGGAGTTCGTCGGTGAATTGTCCGGTCCAGGCGTTTTTGTCTTTACCGACGTCCACCCACTTCTTTCCGACTCGCTGGTTGTCCGCCGCATCAAGGAGATCGCCCAAACCGGCCGGCGCGGCCAGACTCTCGTGCTCACGGGACCCCGCAACGAAGTACCTCCCGAAATCGAGAGCCTTGCCCATCAGTGGTCGCTCAAACCGCCCGACCGCGACGAACTGTCGGCCCTCGTAAAACGGACCCTTGATACCTTCGCCGCTCGTTCGTTCCCGGTGGTCGTCAACGGAGCAGAAGTTGAACAGATGGTCGATGCCCTGCTCGGGCTCACCATCCCCGAGGCCGAACGTCTGGTGCAACGAGAAGCGTTGCGCGACGGCCAGATTTCGCCGGCCGACATTCCGGCATTGCGCAACGCGAAAGCGGAGCTTCTCAACTCCGACGGCATCCTCGAGTTGGTAGCGGCCGACGTCGGTACTCTCGAAACCATCGGCGGGCTCAACGGCCTCAAGTCGTGGCTACGACTACGCAGACGGGTGATGATCTCCGATGATGCTCTGCCGGGCCTCGACCCGCCCCGGGGTGTGCTGCTAACCGGCGTGCCCGGCTGCGGGAAATCGCTGGTGGCCAAAACTCTCGCCCAAACCTGGGGGCTCCCTCTGGTTCTGCTGGACCCCTCCCGGCTCTACAGCAAGTACATCGGCGAATCTGAGCAACGACTGATCGCAGCCCTGTCGACCGTCGAAGCAATGGCTCCCGCCGTCCTGTGGATCGATGAGATCGAGAAAGGTCTGGCCTCGTCGGGTGACGGAGATGGTGGAGTCAGTAGGCGTTTGCTCGGCACCTTCCTTCGCTGGATGCAGGAGCGCCGTGGTGATGTCTTCATGGTGGCAACAGCCAACGACGTATCCGCGCTACCACCGGAGTTGCTACGACGTGGCCGTTTCGACGAGATCTTCTTCGTTGACCTTCCCGACCCGGGTGAGCGGGCCGAGATCATCTCCATCCATCTCATCAAGCGAGGACAGGACCCTAGTGGATTCGATCTCGCACCCTTGGTGGCAGCTTCCGACGGATTCTCGGGTGCCGAACTGGAGACGGTGGTCGTCGGAGCGCTCTACCGCGCTCTCGCGGATGAGGACGACCTCACAACGGCCAACCTGATGATGGAGCTCGCAGCAACCGTGCCGCTCTCCGTGTCCCGCCGGGAAGATGTGGCAAGCCTTCGAGCCTGGGCAGACGGGCGAGCGGTGTTTGCCTGACCGGAGCCACCGGGGCGGCTATCCTCCCGGCATGACTGAACGACCGGCAATCATCCGTATCTCTGAGTCTGTGGACGGGGACGATGCCCGGGTGATGATCACCCTTGAGTGGGCTGAAACGGTGTTCCACGGGGAGGCAATCGGTTCCGCCGGTGCCGAACATCGGGCCCGATTGGTCGGCGAAGCAACCCTCAACGCGGTCGAGAAGGTCGCCGAAGGTCGAATCCATCTCGATCTCGAGGCGGTTGCTACTCAGGATCTCGGGATCGTGCAGGTCGCCCTCGTCCAGGTGAATCTCACCGAGACGGGCGAGTCCCTCGTCGGCAGCGCCCTGGTGAGCGAGCACGATCCTTCGGCCGCCACCGTGAAAGCCATCCTCGACGCTATCAACCGCAGACTCGCCAGCGTTCTTTAGGGCTCCCTCCCCCGTCTTCACTCGTTCTCGAGGTCTTGACGTAATTGAATCCTCGCCTTGCGGCGCGTTTCAGCTTCCCGCTGACGGCGCGCTTCTTCATCGGTTCCCGGCGCCACCCCCGGGACGGCCACCGGGCGCCCACGCTCGTCGAGTCCAACCATGGTGAGATAGGCGGTCGTTGTGTGGTCTTTTTCGCCGGTCACCGGATCCTCCCGGTAGACGGTGACCTCGATTTCCATCGACGTCTTCCACGCCTGCGTCACGCAAGCGGTCAAGCTGAGCACGTCTCCGATATGAACGGGGGCATGGAAGGTCAGCGAGTCGACCTGGGCCGTGACTACCCTTCGTTGGGCGTGTCGCATCGCCGCCACTCCGGCGGCAGAGTCCACGAGCTTCATGATTGAACCACCATGTACGAAGCCGGCCGTGTTGGCGTCGGTGATCTGCATGACCTGCGCCATAGTGGTCAGTGACTCAAAAGGCGTTTTCGGGTTCACTACGTCCTCCTAATCTGATATGATCAGACTCAGATTTCTTGGAATCTATCGACTACGAAACGCGTTGTCTGAGACGACACTACAGGAGTGCGCCGCATGGCCGTCGATTTCGACAAGTTCACCCACCGATCACAACAGGCGATGGTTCGCGCCCAGGAGATCGCCAAAGCCAATGATCAGCAATACGTGGAGCCGGCCCATCTGCTGATGGGACTGCTTGATCAGACCGACGGCATTATCTACCCTCTTCTGACCAAGCTGGGTATCCAACCGCCCGACCTGCGCCGCAAGATCGATGAGCAACTGGCGCGCCTCCCCAAGGTGTTCGGGGGTGAGGTGGCCATCTCCCAGAGCCTCCTCGATGTCTTCCAGACCGCCGAGAGGCGACGGACGGAGATGCGGGATGACTACCTGTCCGTAGAGCACCTCCTCTTGGCGTTGGCGGAGTCGAAAACACCGATCGGTGGACTGCTGCGGGCCGAAGGGGCAAGCCGGCAGGCGATGTTTGAAACGTTGACCGAAATCCGCGGCAATCAACGTGTCAACAGCCCCGACCCGGAAGCCACCTTCAATGCTCTCGAGCAGTACGGGCGGGACTTGACCGAGATGGCTCGCCAGCAGAAGTTGGACCCGGTTATCGGCCGGGACGATGAGATCCGGCGGGTCATCCAGGTGCTCTCACGCCGAACCAAGAACAACCCGGTCCTGATCGGTGAGCCGGGGGTCGGCAAGACGGCCATCGTCGAAGGGCTCGCCCAACGCATCGGAAACGGTGATGTTCCCGAAGGCCTCAAGAGCAAACGCATCGTGGCGCTCGACCTGAGCGCCATGGTGGCCGGCGCCAAATACCGTGGTGAGTTCGAAGAGCGCTTGAAGGCAGTGCTTGGTGAGATCAAGGCATCGGAAGGTCAGATCATCACCTTCCTCGACGAAATGCACACCATCGTCGGCGCCGGCGCCGCCGAAGGGGCAATGGACGCATCCAACATGCTCAAGCCAATGCTGGCCCGCGGTGAGTTGCGGATGATCGGCGCCACCACGCTCGACGAGTTCCGTAAGCACATCGAGAAGGATGCGGCCCTCGAGAGACGATTCCAGCCGGTCCTCGTGGATGCGCCCAGCGTGGAAGATTCGATCGGCATCCTGCGCGGGCTCAAGGAACGCTATGAGGTGCACCACGGGGTCCGCATCACAGACTCTGCTTTGGTGGCGGCAGCCGTGCTCTCCGATCGATACATCACCGGCCGGTTCCTCCCCGACAAGGCGATCGACCTCATCGATGAGTCTGCCTCACGGCTTCGCATCGAGATTGATTCGATGCCGGAAGAGATCGACGCACTCGTGCGGCGAATCAAACAGCTCGAGATCGAGCGCGCAGCTCTGCAAAAGGAGACTGATGACGCCTCCGTTGCGCGCCTCGCCGCCCTCGAGCAGGAACTAGCCGACGTGCGGGAAGAATCAGAAGCGCTGCAGGCGCATTGGAATCTCGAAAAGGACGGAATCGACCGGATCAGAAGCGTCAAGCAGCAGACCGAGGAAGCCAAGGCCGAGGCCGAACGGGCGGAACGGAGCGGAGACCTCGAGCGGGCCGCCGAGATCACGTACGGCACCCTGCCCGAACTTGAACGAAATCTAGTCGATCGACAACACGAGCTTGAGAAGCTCCAGACGCAAAAGAAGATGCTGAAAGAAGAGGTCGACGAGGAGGATGTCGCCGAGGTGGTCAGCCGGTGGACGGGCGTTCCGGTGGCACGGTTGATGGAAGGCGAAATTGAGAAGTTGATCCATCTCGAAGAGCACCTTCACCGGCGGGTTGTCGGGCAAGATGCGGCAGTTGCCGCCGTGGCCAACGCCATCCGCCGCAGCCGGGCCGGTTTGTCTGACCCGCAACGGCCCATCGGATCGTTCATCTTCCTAGGCCCCACCGGCGTCGGGAAGACGGAACTTGCCCGGGCTCTGGCCTGGTTCATGTTTGACGACGAGCGGGCCATGGTCCGGATCGACATGTCCGAATACATGGAGAAACACAGCGTGTCCCGCCTGATCGGGGCGCCGCCCGGCTACGTCGGCTACGACGAGGGCGGACAACTCACCGAAGCCGTGCGCCGACGCCCTTACTCGGTAATCCTGCTGGACGAGATCGAGAAGGCTCACACCGATGTGTTCAACGTGCTGCTTCAGGTCATGGACGATGGTCGGTTGACCGATGGCCACGGACGTAGCGTCGATTTCTCCAACACCGTTCTGATCATGACCTCCAATCTGGGGTCACAACACATCGAGCCGACCAGTTCTGACGAAGAGATCCGTCAACAAGTTATGGCGGTGGTTCAATCCCACTTCCGTCCCGAATTCCTCAACCGGGTCGATGAGGTGATCGTGTTCCACCGGCTGACGAGAGACAACCTGCGCGCCATCGTCGACATCCAGCTCGAACAGGTTCTGAGTCGCCTGGCCGGACGCCGGATCCGGCTCGTACTGACGGACACTGCCAAAGACTGGCTGGCGGCAGAAGGATACGACCCGGCCTACGGAGCCCGGCCGCTCAAGCGGCTCATTCAGACCGAAATCGCCGACCAGCTGGCTTTGCAGATCCTGGATGGGACCTTCCGGGAGGACGACACGGTCGAGGCAGATGTGCGTGACGGCGGGCTGGTGTTTCGGGCCGCCTAGCAGCCCGAGCTGTCAGTAATCAGTAGTCAGCAAGACTGACGACTGGAAGCCCGGCCGGAGGCCGGGAGACTGATAACTGACAACCACGAGCATCAGCTCGCCCTCATCCACCCGGGTTACCCGAACCCACCTTCATCACGAGACACGTGGTCGTGGCGTGCGCGTAAAGCCGGCCGTCGGCGTCGCTGAGGCGCGCTTCAGCGGTAGCCAAACGCCGGCCGGCGTGAACGACCAGTCCACGACCGAAGAGACGCGGCGTCTCAGCGGTGATCGGGCGCACGTAGTTGACACTCAGCTCGACGGTCGAATATCCCGCGCCCTGCGAAAGCGTGGTGTGGATGGCACAACCCATAACCGAGTCGAGCACGGTCGCCGCCACGCCACCATGAACCGACCCGATCGGGTTGTACAGGTACTCAGCCGGTTCTATCGAGAATACGGCCACCCCTTCCTCGATCTCCTCCATGACCATCCCGATCAGGTGAGCGATGGGCGCGGCCGGCAGGTCACCGGCCGCAATCGCCCTCATGTACTCGAGGCCGGTCATTGAGGCCGCCGCTTCCAAGCTGCCGCTCGTGTCGTCCCAGGTCACAGTTCTCGTGCGTTCCATGGTTGGGAGGATAGGAGACGAGCAGCGCCCGCATGTCACGGTTCTAGCTAGCCGCTGGGAGCGAAGCGGTCTGGAGGCTGGAAGCCGGCCGCCGAATTGAATTCCCGACGTAGTGACGGTTCCATCTGCGATAATCAACTCCATGGAAAACGATATTTGGCGCTGGTTGTGGACAGGGCTGGCAGTTGTGCTGGCGGTTGGGGAGATATTCACTGCAGGATTCTTTCTGCTGCCCTTCGCCATCGGCGGCGCGGTCGCCGGGATCCTGGCATGGGTGGGAGTTGCGGTCGGGTGGCAGTGGGTTGCCTTCTTTGTCGTATCGATTGGCACGCTCATGTACCTGCAGCGGTTCATCCACAAACAGGACGTCGACGACACCAAGAGCATCGGCTCGAACCGGTACCTGAACATGAAGGCGATCGTGCTCGAGCGGGTAGATCCTGTCTCCGGCGCAGGTCGGGTCCGGGTCGAGTCGGAGGAATGGCGGGCCACCAGCGATGGGGACGTCATCGAACCCGGAACGCCGGTGACCATCACCGAGGTGCGGGGCACCCGTTTGGTAGTGCGCGCAACGGCACCGAAATCCTAATTGTTGGATAACGGCGCGAAAGAGAGGGTCTGAATGGAAGCAGTAATCATCCTGTTCGTAGTCCTGGCAATTGTGCTGATCGTCTTTGCCGGGGCCGGGCTTAGGATCGTCCGGCCGTTCGAAAAAGGGCTGATCGAATTCCTGGGCCGTTACCAGCGAACGGTCGACCCCGGCCTCCGTTGGGTCCTCCCCTTCGTCAAGCGACTACTCAAAGTCGATATGCGTGAACAGGTGATCGATGTTCCGCCCCAGGAAGTCATCACCAAGGACAACGTGGTTGTCACCGTCGACGCAGTTATCTACTTCGAGGCCACCGACCCGGTCAAGCTGAAGTACAACATCAGCAACTTCGTGCTGGCCGTCACCAAGCTCGCCCAGACCAACCTTCGTAACGTCGTCGGTGACCTGCAGTTGGACGAAGCGCTCACCTCACGTGAACTGATCAACGCCAAGCTGCGCGAGATCCTTGACGATGCCACCGACAAATGGGGCACCAGGGTGGTGCGGGTCGAAATCCAGAGGATCGAGCCGCCCCCGGACGTCACCGACGCCATGCACCGCCAAATGAAGGCCGAGCGGGACCGCCGGGCGGTCGTCACTGAGGCCGAGGGTCAGAAGCGATCCGCCATCCTCAGGGCCGAGGGTGTGAAGGAAGCCCAGATCCTCGAGGCAGAAGGTCAGGCCGAAGCCATCAAGCGGGTCGCCGATGCCGACAAATACCAGAAGCTGACGGTGGCCGAAGGTGAAGGACAAGCTATCGAGCGGGTATTCGGGGCCATCCACACCGGTGACCCAACCCCCGACTTGATCGCGATCCGCTACCTGGAGGCGTTGCAGGGCATCGCCAACGGCCAGGCCACCAAGGTGTTCCTCCCGGTGGAGATGAGCGGGATCATGTCGAGCATCGGAGCCATCGGCGAACTGTTCGCCCCGGAGGGTGCGACGGGCGAAAGACGCCCAGAGCGAACCGTGTTCCGGCGTCCCGTCCCACCACCGGAGAAGTAGTGAGAAGAGTCATCAGTCATCACCGCCGGGTCCCCACTGTGGGGACCCGGTTCTTTGCTCGAACTGACGAGTGAAAGGGCGGCCGCAGGCCATCCGACTGATAACTGACAACTGCGGAGCGTCACTCGGCTACAGCTCTCCCCACCGGTCTGCAACTGCCAGGTCGATCACCGTCCAGGCCATCGCCAGGGCGCCGTCACGAATGGCCTGTTCACCATCGGCGGTCACGGTATGGGCGGCAAACTCGGGTTGATGATTGACGGCATCACCGGGATTGATGGTCAGGAAGGGATGGATCGAGGGTACGACCTGGCTCACATTTCCCATGTCGGTCGACCCGGCCGCCCCCGGTTCTTCATCGGCCCCCCGACCCATGGTCCGCCCCAGGGCCGCGGCATTGGCCGCAAACAGCTCGACCATGACTGGGTTGCTCACCATGTCCTCGAACGGATGCCCGATGGTTTCCACGTTCCATGTGCACCCGGTGGCTGTGGCGGCGGATTCGAAACAGGCCGTCACCCGGTCGTAGAGTTCCTCCATCCGCTCTCGCGTCGCGGCCCGCACGTACCATGAAGAGCGGGTGTAGCTAGGAATGATGTTTGGTGCATCCCCGCCGTGGGTGATGATCGAGTGGATCTTGTCGGTCGGGTAGAGAGCCTGGCGTAGCATCGACACGTTGACGTAGGCCTGGACGAAGGCATCCAAGGCGTTGATACCGAGCTGAGGGGCGAAAGCTGCGTGCGAGTCCTTGCCGTGGAACTCTAGGTCGATGTGCCGGACCCCCAGCACATTGGGATCGACGACATCGCTGTTGGAAGGGTGCACCATCATCGAGGCGGCGGCTCCGGTGAAGGCACCGGCATTGATGAGATCAACCTTGCCCCCCATCTTCTCCTCGGCGGGTGTGCCGAGCACCGTCAGCCTGATTCCCAGCTCATTTGCCAAAGGAGCTAGGGCCACGCCGGCACCGAGCGCGGACGTGGCAATGATGTTGTGCCCGCAGGCGTGACCGACGGTGGGGAGCGCATCCATCTCGGCGCATATGATCACCTCGGGTCCTCCGGACCCAACCCGGGCGACAAAGGCCGTCTCCAGGCCGTACGCCGGGTACTCGACCGCAAACCCGTGCTCGGCGAGGAAACTCGCCAGCCGCGCCGAGGTGTTGTGCTCCTCGAATCCGATCTCCGGGTTGTCGTACATCCACCGATTGATGCCGGCCAGTGCGGTTTCAACGTCCGTAAAGGCCTTATCGGCGCGAGCTTTCAGATCCATGACGTCCTCGTTTATTTAGTCCGTGCAGAGCCGAATCACGGTACCACCACCGCCCGGGCGGTCTGGCCACGAGGTTCACGGACGTCGGGCCTCCGTCGGGTACGCTGCCCTCCGTGTTCACCCATCGGTCTCTGCTCGCCATAGCCATGACGCTGGTGCTGGCCGCCTGCACCAGCGCAGGCGATTCCACCACAACAGCATCCACCATCACGATCCCCATCACGCCTACGACCATCCCCACCACAACACTCACGACCGAACCGGCTCCCGAGACTTGTGACCCTCCGACCTTTCTGCCGACGGTCCTGCCCGATCGGGTGACCGATGACCAACCCGACGTATCGGCGGTACCCCTCGACGAGTTCACTCTGCAACCCGGAACGATTGTCACCGGCTGGACGGACGAAGCCGGGATCCCGGTTCTGGCAATGGTGCGGGGAGCACTACCTCCCATTCGCTGGATCAACACACCGGAAACGATCGAAATCCGGGGAGAAAAGGCGGCTCTGGGCGATCTCGGTGAAGGGATCTGGGGAGTCGCCTGGTACGAGGGCCTCGATCGATGCGACCTGTACTACCTGGTGTTCTATCCCCCCACCGGACCCGACGAGGCGAGAATGGTGGCGGCAAGCCTGACGGGAAGCGGCTAGAAATGTACCTGGTACTCAGTACCTAGTACTCAGTACCTAGTACTCAGTACCTAGTACTCAGTACTGAGCGACAGGGCACTTCTGATCAGAGTCGAGTTGTGATAGTCACATGACATGCATGACTACCGCCGACTGGATGTGTGGAGACGAAGCCGACATCTCGTACTCGAGATCTACAACGCCACCTATGACTTCCCAGCAGACGAGAGATTCGGCCTGACGAGACAGCTCCGGCGAGCCGCCGTATCCATCCCATCGAACATCGCCGAAGGAGCCGGAAGAGCAAGCCCGGGCGACTTTGGACGCTTCATCAGAATGGCTATCGGATCGGCTTGCGAAGTCGAAACCCAGCTCGACCTGAGCCTCGACCTCTCCTTCCTTGCTTCCGACCAGCACCGACAACTCCTGCAGGAACTGGGGGACATCAGAGCAATGTTGCATGGTCTCGAACGAAGCCTGACTAGCTGAAACAGCAGATACTGACTACCCGGATTCCCGGTACTGGGTACCGAGTACTGGGTACTGGGCACTGAGTACTGAGTACTCCAGATCCTCTGAGCTTCGCTCAGAGGATCTGGCTCAGGAACAGCTTCGTCCGGTCCTCGTCCGGGTTCTCGAAGATGTGCTGGGGGGTGCCGACCTCAACGACCTCGCCGTCGGCCATGAAGAGCACCCGGTTGGCCACCGCTCGGGCGAAGCCCATCTCGTGAGTGACCACAATCATGGTCATCCCCGACTCCGCCAGCTCCTGCATGGCGTCAAGCACCTCTTTGATCATCTCCGGGTCGAGTGCTGAGGTCGGTTCATCGAACAGCATCACTTTGGGCTGCATCGCCAGCGATCGGGCGATGGCCACCCGTTGCTGCTGACCACCCGACAGCTGGCCCGGATACTTATGCGCCTGCTCGGGGATCTTCACCCGCTCGAGCTGCAGCATGGCCATCTCCTCGGCCTCGTTCTTGGGCATGTTGCGCACTTGGCGGGGGGCGAGGGTGATGTTGTCCAATACCGTTAAGTGCGGAAATAGATTGAACTGTTGAAACACCATGCCCGTCTCACGGCGGATCTCCTGAATGTTGCGGATGTCGTCGGAGAGTTCCACCCCGTCGACCACGATCCGACCGGCGTCATGTTTCTCGAGGCGATTGATGCAGCGGATGAGCGTCGACTTTCCGGAGCCGGAGGGGCCCATCACGACGATTACTTCCTGTTTCCCGACATTCAGGTTGATGTTCTTGAGCGCCTGGAAGTCACCGAAGAACTTGTCCACGCCCTGCACCTCGATAATGACGTCACCCCTCGCCTGAGTTGCGTCGGAATATACGTTGTTTTGAGTCATCGCTCTCCTACTCCGAGTTTCTTCTCGAGTCGCCGGCTCTCTCTCGACATCGTGTACGCACCAACCCAGTAAATCACCGCCACAAATGGCAAGGTCACTTCTGCCAGACCTTTTCCGAGGAACTCGGGCTGGTTGTTGGCGATCGACGAAACGGCCAGCAACTCAAAGACACCGACGACCACCAGCAGAGACGTGTCCTTGAAAAGGCTGATGAACTGGCCCACCATGGCCGGGATCACCGCCCGCAGCGCCTGAGGCAGCACGATGAGGCGCATTACCTTCCAGGCGGGCAACCCGAGCGCCTGCCCTGCTTCGGTCTGGCCTTTTGGTACCGCCTGCAACCCTCCTCGGACATTCTCTGCCACATAAGCGGCGGTGAAGAGCATGATCGCCACGACCAGCCGAGACACCAGACTGAGGTCCATCCCCGGGGGCAGCAGGAACTTCAGAGCGAAGGCGCCCATGAGCAGCAGGGTGATCAAGGGTACGCCCCGAATGAACTCGATGTAGGTGACGGACAACAATCGCACCAGCGGAAGGGTCGATCGGCGGCCCAGAGCAAACAACAAACCCAAAGGGAACGCCAGGATGATCCCGGCCACCGTCACGAATAGGGTCAGGTGGAGACCACCCCAGTCATCCCACCCAAAGCCTCCGAACCACACCAGGGCTCCATACGCACCGATCAGGAGCAGAGCCACGAGCACCCACGCATACCGGCGGATCACTCGGGGTAGGTGCAAACCCGCGAAGCGGGCGGCAACGCCGATGACGACCATCCCCACCGTCATGATCGTGGGTGTCCAAGTGCGGCTGAACTGGAGCAGAGCAGCGACCAGCAGGAGCACCGGCCAGAACCGCTGAATCAAGTCTTGCAGTTTCGACTGAACGAAGGGAAGACCGGCTTCCTTGGCAGCGGCGGCAGCCGAAGCCGTGGCCGCACCGGCCATGAGGCCGATGGCTCCGACGATCATGTAGTTGCTCACCCAGATTCTGGCCAATTCGTCCCGAGGAAATCGACCGACCATGAACAAAGTGAGGTTGACTCTGACGATCTCCCATTCGGCTCGGAAGAAAACCCAGCGAAGCAGGCTGAACCCGACCCAGATGAAGAGCGCCCCGAAGATGACCGTAAGCACCGAGTTGTACCAATTGTTGAACAGGTTCTCGCGCACCCAGCGCAGCGCCGGGCTCGGTCTTCGAAGGGAGGCGGTCTCGGTCCGGACGGCCATCAGTTGGTCACCAATTGAAGGCGTCGATTCAGGATGTTGATCAACAACGAGATGCTCAGTGAGAACAACAGGTACGCCCCCATGAGAATGATGATCAACTGCGGAGCTGGTTGGCCGTTGCCGATGGCCTGGAACACCACCAGAGTGATCTCCGAGTAGCCGATGGCAATCGCCAGTGACGAGTTCTTGGTGAAGTTGAGGAACTGGTTGATGAGCGGCGGAATGGCAATCCGAAAGGCCTGCGGAAGCACGACGAACCGGAGCCGCTGGAAACTGCTCAACGCCAGAGCATTGGCAGCTTCGGTCTGACCCTTCGCAACCGCCTGAATGCTGCCCCGCACGATCTCGGCCACATGGCTGGCGGTGTAGATGACGAGCGCCAGCAGTACCGCAAAGTAGGCGCTGATGTTGCTGATCCCACCGGTAATCACCAACCCCTCCAGCTCTGGGCGAGACAGCGAATAAGGATTGCCGATGACGAAAAAGCCGACCACCGCAAACAGGAGGAAGACGCCCGTACCCCAGAAGAAACGATGGTGGGGAGTGCCGGTGGCATCGAATTGCCGGGTTCGCCAAATCCACACTGCGATCGATGCAACCACGCCGGCGGCCAAGACTCCCAGATACGCCCCGGATCCGTCACCGGCCGTGAACCACGGCACCGCCAGCTCACGGTTGGAGAGCACGAAGAGGTCGAACGGCTGCCACGCCTCCTGGATGCGGGGCAGCGACGCCAGGATTACGGCGGTGTTGGTAAAGATGATGACCAGCAGAGGAGGAATGTTGCGGAGGGTTTCCACGTAGGCCGTTGCCGCCTTGCGGACCAGCCAGTTGCTTGACAGCCTGCCGATCCCAATCAGCGTGCCGAGGATGGTCAAAAGGGGAATCCCGACGATCACGAGAGCAAACGTGTTCTTGATACCCAGAACCAAGATGTCCGAAATAGGCTGCGAGGATCTGAAATCAGAACCTGGCACGGTGACCCCGGCCGGTTGGTCGAGAAATCCGAAGTCGGTAGAGATCCCCTGCGCGGTGAGGTTGGTGGTCAGGTTGCTCCCCAGATACCAGAGGAGCGCTACTGAGCCGGCGCCGGCGACCAGTTGGGCGACAATGCGAAGCACCTTGACGTCGCGCCAGAAGGGCGGACGTGCCGTACCGGTCTTCGTCTCTCTGGCTACCGTCACCTCACCTCACTCAAGAAGGGGGGACCGGCAACTGCCGGTCCCCCTCGTTCAATGCCTCTACCGGTAGGGCGGGGCGTAGAGCAGGCCACCCCGGGTCCACAGGTCGTTCACGCCGCGGGCCAGACCCAGCGCCGTATCCGGACCAACATTCCGGTTGTAGATTTCCTCGTAGTTACCGACCGCGTCAATCACCATGACCGCAAAGTCGGTGGGAAGTCCCAGCCCCGGATCGAAGATCGTCCCCTCCTCATTCGGTTGTCCGAGGAAGCGCTTGATCTCGGCGTTGTCGCCGGAGTAGCTGTTGATATTGCCCGAATCAAGACCGAACTCTTCGGCCTGAATAGTGGCATACACAACCCAATCGACGACCTGCGCCCACTGGGAATCGCCATCTCGGACCAGCGGTCCGAGGGGCTCCTTGGAGAACGTCTCATCCAGGATGGTCCAGGCCTCGGGCCCGCCGTCGGCTGGGGGGTTCTGGGAGCGGAACGCCGCCAGCTGCGACTTGTCCGAGGTCCAACCGTCGCACTGACCGGCCACAAAGGCAGGTCGCAACTCGTCGTTGGAGTCGAAGGTCAACGCAGTGAACGGAATTCCACCTGACTCGAACCGAGCGGCCAGGTTCAGCTCGGTGGTGGTCCCGGACTGCACACAGACGGTGGTGTTGGCCATGTCCTCGAGCGTCGTGTAGCCACTGTCGGAGTTGACCATCATGCCCTGGCCGTCGTAGAAAGTGGTAGTCAGGAAAGTCGCTCCCTCGCCGCCATCGCGAGTCGCCGTCCAAGTCGTGTTCCGAATCAGCACGTCGATCTCGCCCGACTGCAGAGCGGTGAACCGCTGCTGGGCCGTCAAGGCCTTGTACTCGACAGCATCGGCGTCGCCGAGCACGGCGGCCGCAACTGCCTTGCAGTAATCGATATCGAAACCGACGAAGTTACCGTCGGCATCGACGAAGCCGAACCCAAAGACCTCCTGGTTCACACCGCAGTTGAGAACGCCGCGGTCCTGAACAGTCTTGAGAATGCCTTCGGCAGCCACCTGACTGCCGCCGTCAGCGGCCGTTGTTGTTGTGCTTTCTTCTTCGGCGCCGTCACCGCCGCAGGCTGTAGCCACCATGGCCAGCACTACAACGAGCAGCAATAGTCGTTTGATCATCCCTCTCCTCCCAAGCATGGTCGGGTACCGGGAGCACTCCCGGGATACCTCGACCATAGCTACCGCGCGTGGTCTGTTTCAACTGGAAATGGCTCGCTTCGCTCGCGGTAACCAGTCATCAGTAACCAGTCACCAGTCGTAAATCGGGAAAACGAAGAACGAGAAACGGAAGTACGAAATCCGCAATACGGCGCCGTTAGGCGCCCTTTACTATCTCCGTGACCCGTCGGGCAATGGAATCAGGGTCCAATTCGACGTCTGCTTGGACATCGGAGGCGGATCCAGACGGTAGGAAACGGTCGGGGAGACCAAGCACGGACACTCGACCGGCTAAGCCGTGCCGGGACAATTCCTCGAGCACGGCTGCCCCAAATCCGCCGGAAACCACGTTGTCCTCCAGGGTTACCACCTGTGGATAACTGCCGGCCCACTCCACCAGGCGCGGATCGAAGGGCTTGACCCAGCGAGCGTTGACGATCCCAGCCGAGATACCCTGTTGGGCCAACATTCCAGCAGCTTTCACCGCTGGTTCGACCATGCTCCCCAGCGCTAATAGCAACACCTCCTCACCTTCCTGGACTACCTCGGCCACTCCCACGTCCAGCGGAGCGGCCGGCAAGGTTGGAACCGAAGCGGCCGCGCCTTTGGGGAAGCGGATGGCGATGGGGCCGTCGAAGTCCCAGGCCGTTTCCAGCATTCGGCAAAGTTCGTCGGCGTCGGCCGGAGCGCCGATCGTCAAATTGGGGATCATCCGCAGGTAGGAGAGGTCGAAGGCACCATGGTGGGAAGCACCGTCGGGGCCCGTGATACCTGCCCGGTCGATCATGAATACGACCGGCAACTCATGCATGGCGACGTCGGTCACAATCTGGTCAAAAGCACGTTGCAGGAAACTCGAATAGATAGCAACGACAGGCCGCATACCGGTCATGGCCAATCCGGCTGCCAGGGTGACGGCGTGCTGTTCGGCGATGCCGGTATCGATAACGCGATCGGGGAACTCCCGCGCCATGGCACTCAGCCCGGTCGGTGAGATCATGGCGGCGCTGATGGCGATGAGATCTTCCCGATCGCGAGCGGCGTGGACCAGGGCCTGACCGGCCACTGCGGTGAGTTTCAACTCCGATTTGGCCGGCCGGCCGGACTCAACGTCGAACGCGGAGACGCCGTGCAGCTTGTCTTCGTCGTTGTTCAGCGCCGGCTCGTAACCCCGGCCTTTCTCCGTGACGACATGCACTACGGACGGCTCGTCAAAGGACTTGGCGTGCTCCAAGGTCTCCTCGATCAGATGGATGTCGTGCCCATCGATGACTCCCGAGTATTTCAGTCCCAGCGCATCGAAGACCGTGCCCGGTTCGATCAACTGCTTGACCGACTCTTTGAGACGGTGGGCCAGTTCGTCTGCCCCCTCACCAATGGCCGGGATACTCCGCAAGATCTTGCCGATCGTCTTTTTGGTCCACTCATACCGGGGGTCGAACCGCACATGGCCCAGGGCGGCGATGCCGCCAACGGTAGGTGCATACGAGCGGCCGTTGTCGTTGACGACAACGATGAGGTTGGGTGGCTGCAATACGGCGATGTGGTTGAGAGCCTCGTAGGCCATGCCGCCGGTGAGGGCGCCGTCACCGATCACCGCCACGGTGTAGCTGTCATCCCCAACTCGTTGTTTGGCCAGCGCCATACCGAGCGCATAGCTGAGCGAGGTTGAGGCATGGCTGTTCTCGACGAAATCGTGCTCGCTCTCGCTTCGACTCGGGTAGCCGGTCATTCCCCCGTACTGGCGAAGAGTCTCGAATTCGTCCTGGCGGCCGGTGACCAGTTTGTGGACATATGCCTGATGGCCGACATCCCAGAGAATGCGATCGGTCGGGCTATCGAAGACCCGGTGCAAAGCAAGCGTCAACTCGACCACCCCGAGGTTGGGGGAGAGATGGCCACCGGTTCGAGAAATGGCGTCGACCATGAACGACCGGATCTCGGCGGCCAGTTGCGTCAACTGGTCGTGATCGAGCTCACGCAGATCGGCCGGGCCAGTCACCCGAGCAAGCAAGGTATCTGTTGTGCTCACAGATCAACCTCGGATCCTAAGACGCTACCCAACCGGACGGCGGCGTCGGTGATCTATCAGAATAGTGATTGGCGCGAATAGACCAACCCGGACCCGGTTGGGCAGCTCCCACTGGAACCGCCTAGCATTCCCCAGGGAGAAACGATCGGATGGCCGAGAATCCCGACCAAACATGAGGAGGAAGGGCATGAAAAGGAAGAACGCGGCGGCACTGATCCTGGTGCTGGCCTTTGCATTGATCGCCGGGGCTTGTGGCGGTGGAACGTCCGGCGAGTACAGCCTGGTGACTGAAGGAACACTGACGGTTTGTTCCGACATCCCGTATCCGCCCTTCGAGGACGAAGTTGGCGGTGAGTACGTCGGAATCGACGTTGAGATCATGGACGCTATCGCCGGGGAATTAGGCCTGGAAATGGCCTTCGTGGGAACCGGTTTCGAGGCCATCACGACCGGTAATGCGATGGTGGCAGGTGATTGCGACATCGCTGCATCGGCCATCACGATCAAACCCGAGCGGGAAGAAAACGTCGATTTCTCCGAGCCGTATCTCGAGGTCGACCAATCGCTGTTGGTCCCGGGCGACTCCGGGCTCACATCGCTCGATGGTTTTGCCGGGTTGAATCTGGGAGTCCAATCCGGTACCACCGGTATGGACTACGCCTTGGAGAACGCACCCGCAGATGCGACGATTCTGGACTTCCCGACCGGGGGAGAGTTGTTCGTAGCGCTAGCCGCCGGCCAGATCGACGGCATCCTCCAGGACAAGCCGGTCAATGAGCTCCGGGCGGAGGCCGACCCCAGCGTCGAGATCGTTCAGACATACGAAACGAACGAGGAGTACGGATTGGCCGTCCAGGAAGAGGGCATGGACACGCTGCTGGGTGATGTCAACGATGCAATCGCCAAGTTCAAGAGTGACGGGACCTTCGACGCGATATTCGATAAGTGGTTTGGATAGGAAACACAGCTGAGCACGCTCGAGGGGGACCCGCTAGGGTCCCCCTCACACTTTCGAGGTCTGAGCCATGAAGAAGACCACCAAACAGAAGCTCCGCCGGGCCATCCTCTACCTCGTTTTTGTCCTCGCAGTAGTCCTCTTCGCAGTTCTGGCCGATTGGGGCCAGATCCAGACCTCCTTTTTCAATCTCGACGTTGCCGCCGAGATGTTGCCTCGAGTGTTCACAGTTGCCGCCAAGAACACGATCGTCTACACGTTCACCGCATTCTCCTTCGGGTTGGTACTCGCTCTCGTCCTCGCATTGATGAAGCGCTCGGAGATACGACCCTATCGATGGGTGGCCAACTCTTACATCGAGTTGTTTCGAGGCCTGCCTGCGCTGGTCACCATCATCTTTGTCGCATATGGACTCCCGATCGCCCTCGATATCAGAATTCCCGGCGGACTGCTCGGCCAGGGCACCGTCGGCTTGGGTTTGGTGGCAGCGGCATACATGGCTGAAACGCTCCGTGCCGGAATCGAAGCCGTCCCGCGTGGACAGATGGAGGCGGCCCGTTCGCTTGGCATGAGCCGCGGTGCGGCGATGCGGTCGATTGTGCTTCCCCAGGCCTTTCGCATCATCATCCCCCCACTCACCAACGAACTCGTATTGCTCATTAAGGACACCTCCCTGTTCTTCGTGCTCGGCAGCACGCCGGTGAACAAAGAGCTCACTAAGTTCGGTCGTGACCTCATGACCCAAAAATTCAATGCAACACCACTGGTCGTGATCGCACTCGTTTACCTGATCATTACCCTCCCGCTCACCAGGCTGGTAGCCCAGCTCGAGAAGCGGGCAGCGAGGGCGAGGTGAACCATGAATGAGAACGTTCCTCCCATCGAAGCGATAGACCTGCACAAGCATTTCGGTCAACTCGAAGTGCTCCGCGGAATCGATTTCACGGTCGACGCTCAAGAAGTGGTCTGCGTGGTCGGCCCATCTGGATCCGGCAAGTCGACTCTGCTGCGTTGTGTCAATCTGCTCGAGGTGCCAACCGCAGGCAAGGTGCTGGTCGAGGGCATTGATATGACCGACCCGGAGACGGATGTTGACGCGGTTCGGGCCCGGATTGGCATGGTGTTCCAGCAGTTCAACCTCTTCCCACATCTCACTGTGTTGCGCAATCTGACCATCGCCCAGCAGAAAGTCCTCAAGCGGTCCGAGGACGAAGCGAACGAAGAAGCCCGCAAGGTCCTTGAGCGCGTCGGGCTATCCGATAAGGTCGACGAGTTCCCAATCCGCCTTTCCGGCGGCCAACAGCAGAGAGTGGCCATCGCTCGTTCATTGTCGATGAACCCGGACATGATGCTGTTCGACGAACCGACCAGCGCCCTTGATCCTGAGCTGGTCGGCGAAGTTCTGGACGTCATGCGCGGACTGGCCCAAGAAGGCATGACCATGATGGTGGTCACCCATGAGATGGGCTTTGCGCGGCAGGTCGGTGACCGGGTCGTGTTCATGGACGAGGGCATCATTGTGGAGGAAGGACCACCCGACGACGTGCTGCTCAATCCCCAGCACGAACGAACCCAGCGGTTCCTCCAGGCGGTGTTGCGCCAATAGGTAAGGTGTAGAAGTGGAATGGATCGTCGGCGGTGCGGTCGCCAGCATCGTGGTTGCGGTCGGCTGGTGGCTCTTCAAATATGTCCGATCTGTCCTCCGGGGTGACTACCGGCACCCCCAGGACATGAAACAAACTTGGTGGACTGCCGGCGGTGGTACACACGGTGGAGCGGGCGGACAGGTTCCGCCATTGATCCCGCATCGCGATCCCGAAGACGAGATCAGGTAGAACGGCAGCCTGTCGCCCGTTTCCAGCGCCCGGACATTCCCACGACTTGTTGTGCGAACAGCGTACATCGGGCCGGGGATCGAGTAGCATTCACCCTTGACGGTGGGTCGTCGGAAACGGCCCGCTTTTTGATGTTTGCTCAACCCCGACACGGCCGGGACCGACCTTCCCACCAGCCGTGCCAATCAGTAGGAGGAACCACTATGGGATCGGTGATCACCTGGATCACGGGTGCCGCAATCTTTGCAGGGGCAAGTTGGCTCGGAGGATACGCTTCATCAATCCGGCGCGGCTACCGCCATGACCCGCAGGCCAAATCGGTGTGGTGGACGCCCGGACAAATCCCCACTCCGTATATGAACGGAAACGACCGGGTGGATACCCGGTAACCAGCAACCAGCTCTTGCCAACTTGATCTTGTTGGGAACCAAGCCCCCGGCCCCCCACCCCCTCACTGCGCTCGGGTACTCCCCCCAACCGACTCGCTTCGCTCGTCAGGGGGGAGGGTGCTAACCAGTCAGCAACGCACTTGCCAGGGTCTCGGCCAGTATCTCAAAGTGGGGACGGCGGACCAGGATGTCGGGACCGTGGCCGTAGCGGCACAGCGCTGCCGCGGTCGCCGGACCGATGGCGGCGGCCACAATCCCCACCAGATCGCGAGCGGCAATCCAACCGTCCACCGCCAGCGGGGATTCGAAGACAACGGCTTCCACAGGATCAGATGCCGGGGCCAAGGGAACCCACCCGTACACGGCTACCGCCACCAGCTCTTCAGCCGCGTCCGCCAGTGAAACAATGATCCGCGGGTCGACGCCCTCGTCGTGGGGGTAGGCGACTCGCTTGCCTGCCGCCTTACGGATGAGATAGGCCGTGAAATCGGAGGGGTTGCCGGTGCCGACGTGCGCCACCCGGCCCCCACGTTCCTCAACCCGGGCCGCCCCGGCCGGTGTCAACATAGCAATCGGAGTATCGGGAATCGGGCCGCCGGGCCAGAGAACATCGAGAGCCCGCGAAGAGGTCAGTACCACCAGGTCGGCCTCTTCTACCGAGGCGCGGGCACGCGCCAGATCTGCGTCATCAGCCTGCTGAATGCGGACACAGGGAAGGGCGACCGGACGAAGACCAACCACGACCAGTTCGGCGGCCATCCCTGCTGATGCTTCGATGCTGGCGGTCACCGCCACCCGGGGTACAGCGTTGTCCACCCCTCCAAGCGTACGCATCCACTTCGGCCGGTGCGGGCCTGAGAACATCTATGCTGCAGCCGACAACGGGCGTCACACCTCCCTGGCGATTTGGCGCGATCATGACGGACGAGATCACATCCAGACGCAACATCCCGGTACGAGTCCGGGTAATCCTGGTGTTGTTTCTTCTCTACCTGTTCCTGGTGGGCGTAAAGGCGCTCGAAAGTGGCATCAAGAGCTTCGGAGCAGATTTCACCGATTCGCTCTTCGCAGGGGTTTCCAACCCGATCGCCGGCCTCTTCGTCGGCACCCTGGCGACGGTCCTCGTGCAGTCGTCGTCTGTGACGACCGCGACCATCGTCGGGTTGGTGGGAGCAGGCACACTCAGCGTTCCCCTGGCCGTCCCCATGATCATGGGCGCCAACATCGGTACCACCGTTACCAATACCCTCGCCTCGCTTGGCTACCTGCGCCGCAGCTCGGAATTCCGCCGGGCATTCGCCGGAGCCACCATGCACGACTTCTTCAACATTCTGGCGGTGGCCGTGCTCCTGCCCCTCGAGCTTGCCACCAAGTTCTTATCGAAGTCCGCAGAGGCATTGGCGGGGCTATTGGGGAGGTCGACGAATCTCGACTTCGAGAGCCCGAACAGCCCGATCAAGGCCGCCGTGTCGGCGCCGGTCAAGTTGCTGGAGAAACTCTTCGAAGGCCTGGGGGCCGGTGACACTCTGCTGGGCATTCTGTTGTTGGTCGCCGGACTGGCCCTCATCTTCTTGGCTCTCGCCTATATCACCCGCAACATGAAACTGGTAGTGGCCGGCCGTATCGAGCGATCCATGAACGTCGTGCTTGCCAAGGGTGGCGGCGTAGCGGCCATGGCGATCGGTCTGATCATGACGGTTGCGGTGCAGTCCTCGAGCATCACGACTTCGGTGCTGGTCCCGATGATTGCCGCCGGTGTGCTCACCCTGGCCAACGCCTACCCCATCACCCTGGGAGCGAACGTCGGAACGACCGTCACTGCTCTACTCGCCTCGCTCGCCACCGAGCGGCCGGAAGGGTTGGTGATCGCCCTGGTTCATACGCTGTTCAATATCAGCGGCATCCTAGTCTTCTATCCCATCCCCCAGCTCAGAAGAATCCCAGTCTATTTAGCGGAGAAGCTGGCTCGGGTTGCCGAGGTCCGGAAGTCGCTGGTGATTGTCTACGTGGTCGGGGCCTTCGTATTGGTCCCGTTGCTTGGGATACTGCTACTGCAATGAGATTGGAGTGAACCATGGTGCTTGACTTCTTCCGGGGCGGCGGAGACGCGCAACTCGAACGGATAGAGGCGCAGATTCGCCAGATGCTCGTCGATGACCGGCATACATTCGACAGCGCCATCAACGCGCTCATCGGAGGAACCGACCCGACCCTGGTCGGCAAGGACATCCGCAAGACCGACAAGGGTGTCAACAAGGCTGAGCGTGCGGTGAGACGGGAATTGGTGGTGCACGTCAGCGTGCGGGGCACTTCGGCAGACATCCCGCTCGTTCTGGCCTCGATGAGCATCGTCAAGGACGCCGAGCGGATCGGCGACTATTCGAAGAACATTTGGGACATCGCCAACAGCGGAGTCGACCTGTCGGACGCCGAGGACATCAACGTGTTGACGCGCTACCGCGATCGCATCTCGAAGCTGATCGGCGAGACGGCCCGCGTGTTCGGAGAGAAGGACCTCGAAACGGCCCACGCCATGCTGAAAGCCGGCGACGAATTGCAGGACGAATACGACAAGCTGATCGACGAGCAACTCCACACCGAGAAACCCGCCCGAGAAGCCGTGCCCCGAGCTTTGCTCTACCGGTACTTCAAGCGGATCACGGCCCACCTGATGAACATCCTCACGTCACTCGTCATGCCGATCGACCGACTCGACTATTACGACGAGGCTAAAGCCGACCGCGAGTAGAAAACAGATCTCAGCTATCCGCCATCCGAGGTGATCGCTCGCGCCGCTCGCAGTGGAAGGTGATCGCTCGCTTCGCTCGCGCTGGGAGATGGAACGTTCCAGGCTTCCCACCTTCCACTCACTGCCCTCTGACTCGCAGCTCCTTTCGCACGGATCGCGGACGGCGGACAGCGGATCGCTCGAGCCGGGAACCTTCGACACCACTCTCTGCGTCGGAGGAGTAACAGCGAGGGAGACACCCATGCGAAAGACATTCGGAATCCTGGTGACCATGACCATGCTGGCAACCGCCTGCACTACCGGGGCGGTCAATCCCAGCACGATCCACACCACCACAACAACCCGCCATCTCGGGGCCCCCGCCAGCATGGCATTCGCCTTGCAGCCATTCGATGCCTGCGAGCCATTGCTCGAGTACGTCAAAGAGCATGCTCTCGAGCTGGTCGGCCCGTACGGACTCGGATACGGGTACTGGGGCGGAGGACCTTGGCTGGTGGACGAAATGGCCATGGAAGATACCGCCACGCCCGCCACCTCCGGAGCCACCCGCAATGCCGCCCTGCAGCCCGGGATTGACTACTCGACCACCAATGTGCAAGAAGTCGGCGTCGATGAACCCGATATAGTCAAGACCGACGGCACCAGGATCCTGGCCATCGCCCAGGGCGTTCTCTACTACGTCGATGTGAGCGGGGGCAAACCTGAGCTGACCGGTTCCCTGCAACTCGATAACAGTTGGGCCCAGGAGATGCTCCTGTCCGGCGACACGTTGCTGGTCATGTCCCGCACCAATCAGTGGGATGTTCCAGTGCGCCTGGCCCCTGAGATCTGGAATCCGGATATTCCCTACTACGGGGCCGGAATCTCGGTTCTCTCTCAGGTCGACATTTCCGATCCGGATGACATGCACGTCGTCAGAACTCTCTTCGTTGACGGCAGTTACTTGAGTGCGCGGATGGTGGGCGATACCGCCCGGGTCGTCGTCGACTCCTACCCGACCGGACTCGAGTTTGTCTACCCAACGGGTTCTGGCCTGCGGGCCGAGCGGGATGCGGAACGCGCCAACCGACAGGTGATCGAAGACTCGACCATTGACAACTGGTTGCCGTACTTCGTGATGGAGGAAAAGCGCGGCAACCGCACCATCACCACCGAGGGAACACTATTGGAATGTGAGCAGACCTTCGCGCCCCGAGAGTTTTCCGGCCTGGGAACTCTCTCCGTTTTGACCATCGATCTCTCCGAAGGTCTCGAGCCGACCGACGCGGTTGGTTTGTTCGCCGACGGCGACACGGTCTACGCCTCCCAAGAATCTCTGTACGTGGCCACTCAGCGCTGGCACGACTGGAGCCTGCTCGACGATGCCGACGCGGCCGACGAGTTCGAAGGCGTTACTACCGAGATCCACCAGTTCAACATCTCGGGCGAGAAGGCGGCCGTGTACCTGGCTTCCGGTGAAGTCGAAGGCTTCCTCCTCAATCAGTGGGCCATGTCGGAGCACAATGGCGATCTCCGGGTGGCCACCACCAGCGAACCAGAATGGTGGGGTTGGCGCGACGATTCGGTTTCGGAGAGCTTCATTCAGGTTCTCCGGGAGGATGACGGCGTGCTCGAGGTGATCGGCGAGATCGGCGAACTCGGCAAAGGCGAGCGAATCTACAGCGTGCGCTACATGGGCGACATGGCCTACGTCGTGACCTTCCGCCAGACCGATCCGCTGTACACCATCGACCTTTCCAACCCCAGGGCACCAAAGGTCCTCGGCGAGCTGAAGATCCTCGGCTACTCCGCCTACCTGCATCCGATGGGCGACGATCTTCTCCTGGGGATCGGCCAGGACGCCGACGAGCAAGGCCGAAACAAGGGCACCCAGGTAGCGGTGTTCGATGTGAGCGATCCCGCCAACCCGAAACGGATCCACAAGATGACCTTCGATGATGGATGGTCTGAGGTTGAATACGACCACCGGGCGTTCCTCTACTGGCCGGCCACGGGACTGACCATGTTGCCGATCCAGGCCTGGTCTTGGGAAGCCGGTCGTGAGGACTGGTTCGCCGGAGCCATCGGAGTGATCGCCGACCGGGACGGCATCGAAGACGTCGGCACGGTTACCCACATCGGGCCCAAGCCGGGCGGAGCCGAAGAGGAGTACGGGTACGACTGGCAGGCGCAGATCCACCGCTCCATCGTGATCGGCGACCTCGTCTACACCATGTCGGAGAAAGGACTGAAAGCGAGCAGCCTGACCGATCTGTCCGACGTCGCCTGGGTGTCCTTCAGGTAAGCAGCAAGAGGGTTGGCCGGTCGATGACCGGCCAACCCGTACTTCGTACTTGCCAGTACGAGGTAGGAAGTACGAAATACGTGGCTAGCGCTCCGCGCTGGCCACTTCCTTCGGGGTCACCAGCCACCGGAGCTCGCCGAGACCAAAATCGATATCGACCCATCGCTCCGTGGCGAGATCGACCCGGGCCATGGCGGCAGTCGGGAATCGATACTCCCCTCCTCCTACGAAGAGAGAGAGCGATTCGGACCAGGCCGGCTCGTGACCGACCAGCATCACCGATGAAACCGGCTCCACCTGGTGCCGAAGAACATCCAGGAGTCCGTACGGTGACGGGAGGTACAGGTCATCGAGCAGCTCCACCTCACAGGACCACTCTCCGGCCCGCACGGCCCGGTCGAGCGTGTCCCTGGCTCGCAAGGCCGTCGAGCTAATAGCGCGCTGGGGAACCTCTTCCTTATCAGCCAAGAAGCGGCCCATACGGTCGGCAGCCAGGCGGCCCCGCTCGGCGAGCGGCCGATCATGGTCTGAACCAGAGGATGTGTGCCAGTCGGACTTACCGTGACGAAACAAGATGACGGTCTTCACCAACAGCCTCCCGAGCGAGTCCGGCGCTGCAATGCTACCGGCGGCCTGATCCCAGGAAACTGTATATTGAGGGGCGAGGCCCGCCGATAACTGTTGGGATGAGGCCCTCCCACCCATTCATGATGACTGCTGAAGTTCAACGCCAAGCACCCTTGGTCGACGACCTCGACGACCCTTCCCTGTTCACCAACCGGGAGCTGAGCTGGGTGCAGTTCAACGGGCGCGTGCTCGAAGAGGCCCTCGATCACCGGCATCCCCTTCTCGAGCGGGTCAAGTTCCTGTCGATCTTCGCCAGCAACCTCGATGAATTCTTCATGATCCGGGTGTCGGGTCTGCGCCGTCAGCTGGAATCGGGTGTGCTGGCGGCACCCCCGGACGGCATGACGCCTTCAGAGCAGTTAGCCGCCATTCGGGGAATATTGCTCCCGCAGCTGTCCGCTCAGATGGATTGCTGGCAGTCCGACCTGGAGAAGGCTCTGCGCGAGGCCGACCTGGCGGTTCGTTCCTATGAGGAGCTGAAGGGCAAGCAGAAACGGCTGATCCGTCGCCATTTCAAACGTGAGATTTTCCCGGCGCTCACTCCACTGGCTTTCGATCCGGGTCGCCCGTTCCCGCACATCGCGAACCTCAGCATGAATCTGGCGGTGCTGGTCAACGACCCAACGCGCGGAGAACGTTTTGCCCGACTGAAGGTGCCGCCTTCCTTTCCACGGCTCCTGAGGGTTCCCAGCGAGGAGAACGCCGACAGTTACGAGAGCCTCGGGCTCGTCGAAACGCCCAACACCTTCGTCTGGATCGAAGAAGTCATTGCTGCCAATCTCGACCTTCTGTTCCCCGGCGTTGAGGTGCAGGCCGCCTACCCGTTCCGCCTCACCCGCGACGCCGATGTCGAAATTGAGGAAGACGAGGCATCCGACCTGTCGGTGGCGGTCGAACAGGGAGTCGGCATGCGCCCGTTCGGTTCGGCCGACCGCCTCGAGATCCATCACGACATGCCGGAATGGGTAAGCAAGATGCTTGCCCAGAACCTCCGGCTGGCTCCTTATCAGGTGTTCACCATCGAGGGCCCCTTGGGGTTGGCTGATCTCATGGAGTTGACCGAGGTCGATCGGCCGGACCTCAAGTTCGAGCCATTCTTGCCTGCCACCCCGCCTCCCTTCCGGGGAGCCAACGACCTTTTCTTGGTGATTCGCCAACAGGACGTGCTCACGTACCATCCCTACGACAGTTTCGCCCCAGTCGTCGAATTGGTCCGTCAAGCCGCCCGGGATCCGAAGGTGCTGGCCATCAAACAAACTCTTTACCGGGTCGGTCCCAACTCTCCGATTGTCGATGCCCTCCTCGAGGCCCGTGAGAACGGCCGCCAGGTTTCGGTGCTGGTGGAATTGAAAGCCCGCTTCGACGAAGAGAACAACCTCGGGTGGGCCCGTCGGCTGGAGAAGTCCGGCGTGCATGTGGTGTACGGCCTGGTCGGGCTCAAAACCCACTGCAAACTTCTCTTGATCGTGCGTCGGGAATCCAGCGGAATCCGCCGGTATGTGCACATGTCTACGGGCAACTACAACCCCGTTACTGCCCGCGTGTATACCGATTTCGGTTTCTTCACCTGCGACGAGGCAATCGCCTCGGATGTCTCGGAGCTATTCAACGTCCTGACCGGCTACGCGCACCAGACCGAGTACCGCAGACTTCTCGTAGCCCCGACCACCATGCGCGACGATGTTGCGGCCCGGATCGAACGTGAGGTGGAACAGCACCGCCGCCACGGCGACGGATACATCGCGTTCAAAATGAACGCCCTGATCGACAAGAGGATGATCCAGGCCCTGTACCGCGCATCACAGGCCGGCGTGAAGATCGATTTGCAGGTGCGTGGCATTTGCTCGCTGCGACCGGGCGTTCCGGGATTGAGCGAAAACATCAGGGTCACGTCAATCGTCGGACGATTCCTCGAACACGCTCGCATCTTCTACTTCCGCAATGGCGGTGACGAGGAGATGCTGCTGGGCAGCGCCGACCTCATGCCCCGCAACCTCAACCGTCGGGTCGAGGTGTTGTTTCCGGTCGGCGGTAGGGTACTCGAGTTGATTCGCGACGCGGTCCTCTTCGTGCATCTCACCGACAATGTGCAGTCGCGCTTGTTGCAGGCAGATGGCACATATACGCGATTAGAACCGGCACCTGATCAGGAACCCCTCGATTCTCAAGCCTGGATGCTGGAGCACTTCGTGACACGCAGCGACGATGGCATCACGTTTCCCATGCCGTACGGAGCCGCTCACTACGCGCCAACGGCTATCGACGACAACATCGAAATCTAACCCCCGGCATCCAGCTCGGCCAGCAGATCTCGATCGTGAGCGTAGGTCAGTAGCGCCGCTGCATCATCTGTCCGGAACCAGCGCAGATCGTCGATCTCAGCGTTGAAAACATAGTCACCGATGTCTCCCTCAATCGGGGCCATGTGCCAGTAGCGAACGATTTTGGGTTGACCGGCGGCGTCCCGATAGCGGACCGAAGACAGCTCTCCGACCGGGCGGCAGACCAGACCGGTTTCTTCTAATACCTCCCGGAGAGCAGCACCTTCGAACGTCTCTCCCGGGTCCAGCTTGCCCTTGGGGAAACTCCAGTCGTCGTAGCGAGCCCGGTGAACCAGGAGCACCTGTGATTGGCCGGTCGCATCGAGGCGGGTAACCAGGCCACCTGCCGCCTGCACTTCCGTCACATCCAGCTCCGCAGCTTGTCGCGCGAGAGTTCCTGCCAGGCCACCGCCCACCCGGTCCGGGCCGAATCGGCTCGAGCAAGTTCGAACCCCGCCAGCTGGCCGGCCGTGAACGCCACGGCGGGATGATGGTGGGCGGACATCGACAGCCAGGCATGGGCAACGGACGCGTCTTGCAGGTCGCCGAGCGTGTCTTGCAGCCGGGCGGCCGCCTTCGCAAACCGGGTTGCCTTCTTGCCGGCCAACGGCGCAACCGCTTCGGCGGCGTACCGCACGCGCTTGGCCCGGATTCGGATCCGATGAAGATCAGGGTCGGTCGGCTTGTCCGGCAACTCAAGAACGGTCTGCATGAGCAACTCGAAAGGGGCTCTGACCAGCTCCCGCAGCGCCTCGCGGAAGGGGCGGTCCGCCGATGACAAGAGGCGAGGTTGATTGGCGGCGTCGACCATCCGATCGAGCAGCTCGAGGTACCGGTCCTCATCAACCGCCGCCAGCAATGTTCGGCGTCGCCTCTCCCGCTCGGTCTGCAACATGGTCATCATGACCCGCAGCGGGTAGCGGTCGGCCTCGAGAAGGTGCGTGGATGTTGCGTCCAGCCGCAGCATGAGCACGTCGACGTCTCGGACCTTGCCGAGGGCGTCACCCATCCAGCGCAGCTCGTCCCTGAGGGACGTGACCCAGCCCTCGTCGAGAAGTGGGCCAAAGGTGCGCAGATCAGATCGGAGGCGACGGGTCGCCACCCGGGCCTGATGCAGAGCCTCGGTGTCTTCGCCGATTTGCACGGCCGGCATGTGAACGACGAACCGGAGCACCGAGCGGGCAATGGCGGCCTTGATCACGTCTCCAGCGTTGTGCTCATCCCCCGGCTCGACCACAACAACATCGGGGGCCTGTAAGGCCGGGGTGCCCAAGGCCCGGGCGAGTCTACTCATCCGGGTTGCGGACCCGGCTCCGGCGGTGCGGAGACGGGAAGCAAGTCCCTCGAGGAGGCCTTCGTCCGTGCCTTCCGCGAGCTCGATCTCGATCTCCCGGAACCGGCCGGCCGGACCCCGTCCGCCGTACGTTGAAACGTCTTCGTCGACAACTTCTGCCAGAGACCGGCCCGATCCATCGATCAGTTTCACGGGTCTTCGTACCGTCCGTAGCCTCGCTATCTGTTGAAGTTGAGCGCGACGGGCATAAACGCGCACCAACGCGGCTGCTCCCGGAGGGATCTGATCCCATCGGCCTTTGAATCTGATTTCCCGTCGCGCCTTCGGGTCCTGATCTTCAACCGGCGGCAGCTTCACGGTCCATCCCTCGTCGGTGCGATGCAACAGGCTGCAACCCCAGCGAACCAAGCGGAGGTCGACGGTGTCGTAGTAGACGGCATCGAGGTGCCGAGGAGGAGCAGAAATAACTTCCAGACCGGCAACCGACAAGTCCGGCAGGCGAAAGTCCGCTGGGACATTGAGTTTTAGTTCGCGTTCCAGCATCGGACCTCCGCGCCCGTCGCCGGGATTTCCCGGCCTCATTCTGGCACTATTGGTTATCGGCACATCCGCGGGGGTCAATCAAGGGATCTGTGCTCAAACTTGCGAGGCCGCCACTTCCGTTCGGGCTCAGAACAAGCATTGTGCGATCATCGTCTGATGAGCAGCCGGGCCGATCTTCTTTCTGCCGTTACGCAGTCGATTGGCATCTACGGAACCGCGCCGACCGGGTATCTGTCGGCCATGGCGAGGGTCCCAGACTTCCAACTCGATGACCTCGATCAGGCCACCGGTATCGACCGCTCCCTGGTCCGAGTACGGACCATGCGCTATTCCGTGTACACGCTGTCACATGAATTGCTGCCGATCGCACTGGCGGCCACCAAGCGGCAGGCAATGTACCCCAACTCCTACCGCAGGCAGCTGGCCGACGTGTACGGTGGTTTGTCCCGCAGGGTAGAAGCGACGCTGAGCGAAGGACCGCTTTCCGCCGCCGAAATCCGGACCCGGGTTGACCCCGATCGACAGCTCGGCAGCCGGTTCACCATCCTGCTGGGCATGATGGGCGCCGAGGGTCGCATCGTACGGGCCACCCGCACCGGCGGTTGGCGATCGGACCGGCTGACCTACGCCCGGTGGTCGGATTGGCTGCCGGACATCGACCCGCAGTCGCTGGATCCTGGAGAAGCCAGGCGCCGGCTGGCCGAACACTACGCCACCGCCTACGGTCCAGTCGACCCGGAGGACCTCGCCTGGTGGGCGGGGTGGACTAAGGCAGAGACCAAAGAAGCCGCCGCCGATCTCAACCTCGGGCAGCAAGGACGGGCCATGGAACTCCTGGACGGAGTCCGACTCCTGCCGGTGTGGGATGTGTTGCTGGTGGCCTACCGTCATCGGGACCGTCTCCTCGATCCCGCCCATGCCCGGTTCGTGTACGACCGGTTCGGTAATGCGACCTCCGTGGTTCTCGACCGGGGGCGAGTGGTCGGGGTGTGGGACCTGGGCAAATCCGATGATCCGCTGACCATCACGGTCGGGCCGCTCGGCCGGTGGCCCAAGCGCCTCTGGGATGACGTGGCCCGGCAGGCCCGACGAATTGGCGAGCTGATCGGGACCGATGACGTTCGCATCGAGCGTCGTGAGGCACCGACTGACCTGCTCAACGCTCCCCGCAATCGTTTTCTGGCTCCTCTATCCGGCTGAGCACTCAAACGTTGCCCATTTTGGGGGCTTTGGTCCCTAGTCGAGCGACGGTGAACCCGGCACCCTAGGGCGGGGAGGGACTTGCCAGAACATGCGAGGTGTGCATGGGAGCCAAGGTTGGGGCGTTCCTGCTTGTGGTCGGACTGCTGTGCATGTGTGCTCCACTGGCCGGGGCGGCTGCTCCTGACTATGTCGAAGTAGATGGTGAGTGGGAAGTAGACCGACGCCTCCACGATCCTTGCCAGATCGCAATACCTCCGCTGATAAGCGGCGACATCCATATCGAAGCCGACTTCGACGAGGGCATGCTGGTGGGATGGTTCACCGGTGGTGGTGAGGGCGGCTACACGTTGCCGGCCGAATGCAACACCGAGAACCCTTCTGAGTACGATTTGACCCATCTGGAAACCTGGACGGCCGAGCTCTCCAACATCGACGGGCAGTTCGGCGGTCCGTTCGACAAGGAGACCGGTGCATTCGATTTGGAGGCCGACATTTATGTGGACAGTGCCGGCGAACGCAGCGCACCAGGCACCCAATACGCCTGCGCCACAGACGACACCGATGCCTTGGTTTCGACCTGCCCCCATGCGGAGATTGTCTCGGAGCAAACGGCAACCGTCTCCGGGATCATCCAGCCGACCGGGATCAACGAAGGTGAGATTGACTGGTATACCGCCTACTGCGCCCGGATAACCCCAGAGGCCAACACCTGGGGACGAGAAGGATGCCCAACGGCCGGCGCGTGGGAAGCAGAAGTGACCGAAGTTGTGTGGGGAGAGAACACCGCTCCAGAAGTGGGCGGCCTGGGTGCGTCGCCGGCGGAACCGAACAGTGAGGACACCGTGGTGTTCTCGGTGACGGCAACCGATCCCGACGGCGACGACCTCACCTACACCTGGTACTTCGACGGAGTGATCGATCCGGCTTCAGGGCCCCAAGCTTCCTGGGCGAAGCCGCCACCCGGTGACCACGAAATCGGGGTCGATGTCTCCGACGGGTTGGAGACCATTGAGCGATACCTGGACATTCGTGTCAGCGAGCAGGTTGGAGCCGGCGACCGGGACGACGATGGTGTCCCCGACGATGAGGACCTTTGCCCCACCGAGTGGGGAGCCCGCGACGACGGCTGCCCGGAGTTTGCCGCGACGCTCGGGTGCTCTCCCGCCCGGCCGATGCCAGAAGACTCGGTGACCTGCACCGTCACTGTCGCCGGTATCCATCAGGGCGAGACAATGGTGTACGACTGGTACTTGGACGGGGATAGCGTGCAATCCGGTAGCGGCACCTCCTGGAATTGGGCCGCGAGCACCAGAGGAGAACACGACGTACTGGTCGATGCCGGTGGTGAGGGACGTACGGCCACAGCGCGGTTGGGCCTCGAGGTCGCAGGGGGCGTGGTGGACAAGGATACCGCCGGCTTTCACATCACTTCGCTCGCCTGCAACAGCGGTATCTCCAGTGATGAAATCCTCGGCTGCACAGTCAATTTTGAACGAGACAGAGAGGAAATCGGGCCGCTAGGAGCGATCTGGCGGATCGACGGCCAGGTCGCCGCCCAAGAGACGACGCCCGGCACTAGCTCACACTGGTCACTCGATCGTCCTGCTCCCGGCGACCACGCGGTGCAGGCGATGATTGTCGACCCTGCCACCAATTTCGCGCAGATCGCATCCGCTCCGGCCGTCGTCCGTCGGGGGCGGAACGACGTCATTCCACCACTTGTGCAAGCCGCGGCCGCCGGGGCCACCCTGCTCACATTGGGGGGGTGGCTGTGGCTCGAAGCGCTTCGCAACTCAAGGCTCGCCGCCGAGGCGGCTGGAAGTCCGGACCGTCTGGGAACTCTGCAACTGGGTGGTGACGGACCATTGCTCGACGAGAACGGCCAGATGATCTGGCCCAATGAGGACGGTCTCTACCAGCAGTTCGACGACGGCCAGTGGCGATGGGTGAATCGCGACCAAGCCGCTGAGCTGATCCGAGACGCTCAGCACTGGAAGGGTGTGCACGCGCTGGAGCGACGACGCGCCTCGATCGAGCATCAGCAGTGGTCCGACGAGCAGTGGAACAATCTGATCGATCGGAACCAGCAATGGGCTGAACAAGAGCGACGAGGCGCCTTCGACCGGCAACGCCGACTGGAGCTGTTGGAGGTCGCCGACCGGCTGCAAACCGTGGCCATCCGCCACGGCTACTGGGACATGGTCAAACATCTCGATGAAAAGTACGAGAACGGCCAGGTGGCCGGGATGGAGGAGCTTCGACAAATGCGCCGCTATCTCGGTCGGCGCCTGAGCGACGATGCGGCTATGCGGAGCTACTACCAGGAATCGGATCTCGACTACTTCGCTCGCGGCGTGCAGGACGATGTTGCGTGGTGCGCCCGACAGCTAGGTCGAACGACCCCGATGGGAGAGACAGGCGGCACCATCGCCGAATGGATGGTCCGAAACCCCGAGGTACCACTCCGGATCGCCTTGGCCGTCAAAACCGGTGGCGTATCGGAGGCAGGTTTCATTTACCTCGACATCCGTCGAGGCCTCGACGCAGCAGCCGCCGCCAAGGCCAAGGAACAGAACGCCGAGCTTTCCACCGGGGAGGTCGCGTGGGAAGTGGTCAAGGTTGGTTTGTGGGAAATCGGCGGAAGAATCGGCGGCGAATACATCGCCAAGGCCCTGACCCCAGCTGGAGGCGCCATAGACGAAGTCGCGGAGGCGGCCACACGACGAGGAGCCGGCGCATCCGACGAGATCGCTGAGCAGGCCAGTCGTCGGGGTTTGGACGAGAGCAGCCAGAGATTCGTCAACCGGGTCCGGCACCGGATAGCCCGCAAGGAGATGGGCTTCCCGATGGAAGACCTGACCGAAAAGCCACTCAAACTTCCACCCGGCACCCGTCTCGAACCCGACGATATGGTCCGCAACGTTCTGCGGGAAGGTGATGAGATCTCGCCGCAGTACTGGAACGAAACGGGTATACCCGCTCGCCAACTCGATGATGCGGGCAAATTCAGCCAGCGGAACGGGGTGTATGTCGAGGGCCGCACCACCAACATGACTTCAATGCCCGGGATTCGAGACGGCCGGTTCACACCTAAGTGGGCCGACATCAAAGGCAAAACCGTGAACAGCCTCGACCTGCGCCTGAATCCGGAACTTGACGACACCTGCCGGGGAGCCGCTTCCTATTTCGAACCGAAAATGCCAAGCCTCGATGACGTGCCTGCCAACCTGCACGACGACCTGGTCAAGCGCTTCAACCAGCGCATGGACCAATGGACTGATCCGAAGCTACAGAAGGACATCAAGTCGCTGCTGGACGGTGACTTGGCAGTCAAGAAACCCAACGGAATGCTGGTCGAGAGGGCAACCGGCAAGTACTTCGGCGGCGACTGGGATGCAGTACGGTTCATCGACGCCAAGACCGGTCAGGTAGTCAAGGGCCAGCGTTACGTGCAGCTCAAGAACGACTGGATGGCCAATGTGGCCGGCCAGCACGGCGCCGAAGCCAACATCATCGAAGACCTCACCCGCGGTTATCGGCCAGGCACACCGGAATACAAAAAGGCGCTCGAGGGAGCGGAGGCCCTCATGGCTCAGCGCCAGCAAGTGCTGCGCGAGGGCAAGGAGGTCGTCATTCGGATGGGGCCGGACGGCATCCTCCGCAAGGGCCCACCGGGGCCCGATATCGATCTCTACGCCGACGCCGCCGGTATCTGGCGTCCGTCGTCGCCGCCGCCCGTCGTTATTCCCCCGTCGACACCTACTCGGGGGGTATGGCCCCTGGTACGGGAGTTCCCACCGGCGGGTGCAGAATTCGCAAGTGCCGGACAGGAATTGCTCGGTTCGCCGGGCGCACCGACTGAAATGCCAGTGGGGTTCGTCCAACCTGCGTCTTCTCCCGAGGTGCCCTCAGCGGTTCCGCCTCATCCCGTCGGAGATCTTCAAGCCACCGACCCGGACTCAACAGCTGAGTCGGTGGACCCCGGCGTGGCGGAACCTGTCGAAAGTGTCCTCGGGACCGATGACACCGACAAACCGATCCGGAACGGCACGCGCCCGAGGCGCCGTGACCAAGGAGGATGAGGATGACCAATCGCCCAAACGACACCCTCGAACCGGCGTTTGGCTACCCCTTGACGACCTCATACCGGCTCAGCCGTGAGCAACTAGCCGCGCTTCTTGACATGGGCGGGATCACCCCTTCCGGCAGGCTGTTGTCCCCGGTGCCGGCGGTGGCCGATCCCGGGTCCTTGCTCGCTTCCTCCGACCTCGTCTCGAGCGACTCAACGGTGGTGCCGATTCTGCGCGAAGCGCTCGCCATCATCGCCCAACCCGTTCGGGTCTTCCACGTGATCTCAACGGTGCCGGGTGCCGACGACTGGGCCGACTTGTACCTCGCTGCCCCGCCGACCGGGGGACCCTACGTGCACGGCCACCAGACCGAAGATGGCCTGGACCTGACCATCCTGGCCACCGAACTCGAAGCACTGACAGTTATCGATCAGATATTGCGGCTCACCGGATTCGCAAGCCAGGCATTCGAGCCGGACATCGCCCTCACTCTGGAAGGCTGGGTAGGGCTGCTGGCCGCCGTCGACGTCGAGCGGCAATGGAACCTCAAGGAACAACTGGAGCGCCGAGTCCCATCCACCGGGTCCTTCAGTTCTGACGACCTCTCCGTCCACCTGGCGGCCGGTTTGAATGGAAAGGACACGCGTTGGGCAGTTTCGGCCGCCCTACCCGTCTCGCCCGTGAACCTCCGAGATCGGGCCCTCGACGGTGAAATGCTGCTCGGGCACCTCGAAAGTCTCCAATTGGTTGTACCTGACGGCGGTGTCTTCCGATTCAGCGAACTTGGCCGGCATCTGGCCGAACTGATCACCCAGGCGATTGTGGTCGGCAGCTTGACGCTCACTCTCGACCATGACGGAAGACTGGTCCGAGCCGGGGAGATTCTGGTGTACCGCACGCCGACGCGGCTCGCCGTCGGACTCTGGACCGGCACCGCCGCCGACCCAGTGCTGACCATCGTCGAACCGACCGGCGATTTCGCCCTTGGGATGATCAAGAAGATCCTCGCCGCCGGGGTGTCTGTTCCTCAACTGCGCGAGTCAACCGGTGCACCGATATGCCCGAACTGCGGAGCAGAGTCCTCCCCGGGTGGGCGGTTCTGTACCGCGTGCGGTACCGCTATCCGGCCAGGAGATCCGACATGATCGGACGCATCATCGGCGTCCTGTCCATCCCCTTGATGGCCTTCGCTATCTGGGGCCTGATCCGCCAGGTTCGCAAGCCACAGCGAATGAGGACATCGACGCCGATCATCGGGATGGTGATGGCGACAGTGATGCTGTTGGTCAATGTTCTTATCCTTCGACAGGCGACACCCGGCCTGCTTGGCATCTCGCTTCTGGTTGTTGGGCTCGGGTTCGGCGTGGCATGGGGACAGGCTACGCGCCTCCTCCGCCGTGGTGAGGCGATCGTGGCCAAGCGATCGGTGCTGCACATCGTCTTCTGGGGCTTCTCGCTGGCCGTCACCCAAATACTCGCCACATTCGCTACTGCTGTCTGGGTGGCGGGCGGTCTGGTAACCATGTTCTTCGCGGCCGGCACCACGCTTGGCACCAACGCCAACCTGTTGGTCCGTCACATGGGTTTGCGCCGAGCTCCACGCCCCGTCGGGGGTTAGCACCAACCTCCCACCCGTATTCGCCGACAAGGCTCTCCGCTCGTTTGGCGTCGCAGGTACACCGTATGTGTGTTTCTACGACACCAAAACCGGCATTACACGACCCGGTGGCCGTCCTTCCACACTTGCGTAATGCGTTCCGGGAGTTCGGCCACCTCGAACGGGTCTCCATCTACAACAACAAGATCTGCCCGTTTGCCGGGCTCGAGGGTTCCCAATTCTTTGTCGAGGCCCATCAGCTCGGCGGCGGTGCGGGTGGTCGCGACCAGAGCCCGGTGCGGAGTCATCCCGCCCTCGACCATGAGAGTTAACTCAGCCAGGTTCTCACCGTGCGGCGTGACGCCGGTATCGGTGCCCATCGCGATCTTGACCCCGGCCTGTACGGCCCGGTTGAACGAGTCTCGATGAACCTCGATCACCTCGCGCGCCTTAGCCAGCGACGTCTCCGGTATCTGCGCGCCCGCTTCGGCGGCTCGCAACACGCCGGTCGGAGCGACCAGGGTCGGCACCAGGAACGTACCTCGCTCCAGCATCATCTCAATCGCCTGGTCGTCCAGGTAGATCCCGTGATCGATGGAGCGGATGCCGGCCTGGATGGCGTTCTTGATCCCCACCGTGGCCTGAGCGTGCGCCATAACACCGATCCCTGCCGCGGTGGCCTCCTCGACCAGGACCTCGAGCTCGGCCAGCCGGAAGTGAGCATGGGTCGGCTCATCCCGCGGTGACAGGACGCCTCCGGAAGTAGCTACCTTGATCACATCCGCACCGTCCCGGATCAGCTCTCTCACCTTGCGTCGCATCTCTTCAACACCGTCGACGATGGTTTCCGGCATCCCCGGATACGACGGAAACAGCGCCAGGGTGCCGCCGGACGCCATCCATCCGTCACCATGACCGCCGGTCTGGGAAAGCATCTTCAAGGAGATCTGCATTCGCGGACCATCAATGAGGCCGTCTTCGACTGCCTGTTTTATCCCCAGGTCGGCCCCACCTGCGTCCCGCACCGTGGTGATCCCGGCCCGGAGCGTCGCCGCCAGGTTCCCGGCTGCCTCGAAGAACCGGTAGGAAAAGGGAGTCTGGACCAGTCTCCACATGTCGATATGACTGAGCATCACGTGGACGTGGGAATCGAAGAGACCCGGCAAGAGGTGGAGCCCGGTGCAGTCGATGGCCTGGTCCCCGTCGAGGCCGGTTCCAACCTCGAGAATCCGTCCGTCCTCGACAACCACATCGGCGGAGGCTTGAGGCGCATCGGTTGCGTCGAAGACGCTACCGCCCCGAAACAGGAGTCGGGTCATCTGATGCTGAGGCCATGCAGCATGAAGTCGACCATGCTGCGGGTCACCTCGGGAAGACGATCGGTCGGTTCCTCGAGGGCGATCAGCGAGCGGGCGGCGGACATCATCAGCTCTTGGAGGAACCGACCAGCCAGGTCGGGGGGAAACGGTCGCAGCGTTCCGGACCCGACCCCTGCCACGTAGATGCGCATGAACTCGCTGGCGAATTCGCTGTGGGTGGCCCGGACCCGCAGTTGAGCGGACGGGGAGAGTCGCGAGGCATCGGTATGCAGGACCCTCCCCAGCATGGCATCAGTGGAAACGAACTCGACCATTCCGATGGCCAGGTGGGAGAGCTGCTCGGCCGGACTCACGCCCCGAGGCACAGCGGCGATGATGTCGCTGATGATGCCCGGCAGGGTGGCCTCAACCAATGAGCAAAGCAGATCTTCCTTGTCGGTGAAATACTCGTAGAGCGTCGTTCGCCCGATCCCGATGCGATTCGCGACGTCGCCCAGCGACGTTTCCGTATACCCCTCGGTCTGGAAAAGCTCCTGGGCAGCTTCGAGAATCTGCCCGCGGGTCTGCTCTTTGTGTTCTTCAATATTCGCGGCGCGAATGCGCGGCACGATAGTCCCTCCGGGTTCAGCGCAGCTTGAGCTTAGTGACACCACACAGCGAAGCAGCCCCGACCGATCGCACTGCATTTTGCTGAGCAGTCTGCTTCCCCCGAGAGGCTCCGTGCGGCGCCACTACTATGGCCGGGCGCGGCCACCAAGGAGCTATCGCATGCCTGCCACGATTGTGCTCGGCGCCCAATGGGGAGATGAGGGAAAAGGCAAGGTAACGGACGTTTTTGCCGAAACCGCCGACCTCGTTGTGCGCTATCAGGGTGGCAACAACGCCGGGCACACCATTGTTATCGGGAAGGAGCGGTTCGCTCTTTCGTTGATCCCCAGCGGAGTGATGTACGCGGACTGCACGCCGGTCATCGCCTCCGGGTGTGTCGTGGACCCGAAGGTACTTCTCGATGAAATCACCATGCTCTCCGAGCGGAGCGTCGATCCGTCTCGGCTTCGCATCTCCTCAAATGCTCACCTGATCATGCCGTATCACCGCAAACTCGACGCGGTCATGGAGCGGTATCTGGGACGCCAGATGATCGGTACCACCAAGAAAGGCATCGGCCCTGCCTACACCGACAAGTACGCCCGCCAGGGGATCCGGGTCCAGGATCTCTTCGACCCAAAGATCTTCCGGGACAAGCTCGATGTGGCGCTCGCCGACAAGAACAAACTGCTCACCAGGGTCTACAACCAGCTACCCATGGACGCCGGAGACATCGCCGCCGAGTACCTCGGCTATGCAGAAGCGTTGCTTCCGTTCGTTACCGATACGTCCTTGTTGATATGGGAGGCCATAGAGGCCAAGCAAACGGTCCTGTTCGAGGGGGCCCAGGGGACCTTGCTCGATATCGACCATGGGACCTATCCGTTTGTTACCTCGTCGAGTCCGACGGCCGGGGGGGCGATGACGGGTTCGGGTATCGGGCCGAAGGCAATCGATCGGGTGGTCGGAGTCGCCAAGGCGTACATATCGCGGGTCGGCACGGGGCCTTTCCCGACTGAGCTTTCGGATGAGATCGGCGAGACCATGGTGACGGTCGGCGGCGAATACGGGACGGTGACCGGACGGCGCCGGCGCTGCGGATGGCTGGATCTCGTCGCCTTGCGTTACTCGGCGCGGGTCAACAGCCTCACCGATGTGTTCCTCACCAAGCTCGACATCCTCTCCGAGTTCGACACCCTGCAGGTGGCGGTGGCCTATAGCTCGCTCGGTGAGACCTACACGGAGCTGCCCCGCCAGCAACGTGTTCTTTACAACTGCACCCCGATCTACGAAGAACTCCCCGGTTGGAGATCCGACATCACCGGCGTACGCCGATTCGTGGATCTACCCAAGGAAGCCCAGCAGTACATCGAATTCATCGAGGAGCGGACCAGGGTTCCCATCGGCTGGGTATCGGTAGGACCCGAGCGCCTGCAAGTCCTAACCCGGTCGTCGTGAAGGTCCTGTTGCTAGGAGGCGGTGCGCGCGAGCACGCCATCGGCTGGAAGATGGCCAAGAGCCCCCGGACCAGCTTGATCTCCTTGCCCGGCAACCCCGGGCTGGCCGAGTTGGGCCCGGTGGTTGAAGGGGTCTCGGCAACCGATGTTGGCGCGGTGGCGGCGATCGCCGACCAACAAGACATAGACCTGGTAGTCGTTGGGCCGGAGGCGCCCCTGGCGGCTGGTGTGATCGATGCGCTGACTCGCCGGGGAGTCCGCGCCTTCGGGCCCTCGCGAGCCGCCGCCCGACTGGAATCATCAAAATCCTTTGCCAAGACCATCATGGAACGGGCCGGTGTCCCAACGGCCGCAGCCGGCGTGTTCACCAACCGGGAACCGGCGATCGAATACCTGGAGAAACGAACAGGCCCCTTTGTAGTCAAGGCCGACGGTCTGGCGGCAGGCAAGGGAGTGCTGGTCACCGAGGACCTTCACGAGGCCCGGGCATGGGTCGATCGCTGTCTGAGCGGAGATTTCGAAGAAGCGGGATACACGATCGTGATCGAGGACTACCTGGCCGGGCCTGAAGTGAGTGTGTTCGCCCTGTGCGACGGGAAAACGGCCGTTCCCCTGCAACCGGCCCGCGATTACAAGCGACTCGGCGAACGTGACCAGGGACCCAACACCGGGGGCATGGGGTGCTACTCGCCGGTCGAAGATCTACCGGACGGATTGGTCGACTGGACACTCGACCATGTCATGGGCCCGGTACTGCAGCAGATGGAAACAGCAGGGACCCCCTACCGGGGGTTTCTCTATGCCGGACTCGTTCTCACCGAGGCCGGCCCCCGAGTGCTCGAGTTCAACTGCCGGCTCGGTGATCCCGAAACCCAGGTGGTCCTTCCCCTACTCGAGGACGACCTGGTGGAGGTGATCCTGGCGTGTCTCGATGGTAAGGCCCACACCCTGGACCTCACCTGGTCAGACGATGCAGCGGTCGATGTGGTGCTGGCAGCGGCCGGTTACCCGGAGAGTCCGAGACGCGGTGATCCAATCTCGGGGGTAGCCACCGCGGCCGCTGTGCCGGGCGTGCTCGTCTTCCAGGCCGGAACCGTCCGCCAGGAGGGAACACTGAAGACCTACGGCGGTCGGGTCATCAACGTCGTCGGCACCGGGGCAAGCCTTCCCGAGGCGCGCCACCGCGCTTATGCGGCGGCCCAGGCGATCGAGTTTGCAGGAAAACAATATCGTCCGGATATCGCCGGAAAATCGAAAGGTACATGATGAGCAAGGTCGCCATAGTGATGGGATCCGCCAAGGATCAACCCAAGATGCAAGCTGCCGCCGACCTGCTCGCCCGGTTCGGCGTCGAGTGCAACACGCGCGTGCTATCGGCTCACAAGACCCCAGATGCCGCTTCTGAGTTTGCAGCTACAGCCGCCGATCAGGGTTTCTCGGTCATTATCGCCGGAGCCGGGAAGGCTGCCCATCTGGCCGGGGCCATGGCTGCCAAGTCGCTGCTTCCGGTGATCGGGGTACCGCTCAGCGCCTCCCTGCAAGGTCTCGACGCGCTGCTCGCCACCGTGCAAATGCCAACCGGAATCCCCGTAGCAACGGTCGCCGTCGATGGATCAGCCAACGCCGCCCTGCTGGCCGTTGCCATCTTGGCCCTCAATGACGAAGGCCTGGCGGGGCAACTGGCCGAATACCGGGAGCAGCTGGCAGAGCAGACGCTGGCATAGGCGCTGGCTATGCAATCATGAGTGATCAGTCGGTCGGCCTGCGGCCGTCCTTTCAGTCATCAGCGAACCGTCGAAACTGACAACTGATGACCGATTACTGATAACTTCCTCCCATGATCCCTCGCTACTCGCTTCCCGAAATGTCGGCCATCTGGTCCGAAGAGCGCAAGCTGGCGGTATGGCAAGAAGTCGAAGCTCTGGTCGTTGAAGCCTGGAGTGAACTCGGGGTCGCCCCCCCGGAAGTGGCCACCGCGGTTCGCAGTGCCCCTCCGGTCGATCCGGCGGCCTGGAGGGCCCGGGAGGAGATCACCAACCACGACCTGGCTGCCTTTGTCGACCTCCTGGCCGAGAACACCGGCCCCGGTGGTGAATGGGTGCATTACGGGCTGACTTCGTCAGATGTCCTCGATAGCGCCCAAGGCGTGCTGCTCAATGAAGCAGCAGGCTTGTTGCTCGAAGAGACCGGACACCTCTTTGCCGTGGTGAAGGCCAAGGCCTTCGAACATCGTGACACGGTCATGCTGGGTCGCACCCACGGGATCTGGGCGGAACCAACCACCCTCGGCCTGAAGCTGGCCACCTGGGCTTTCGAACTCGCCCGCGATCACGAACGGCTGACCCGGGCTCGCAAGGCCGTCGCGGTTGGGAAGGTCAGCGGAGCGGTGGGAACCTACGCCCATACACCTCCCCAACTCGAGAAGTACGTCTGTGAACACCTGGGCCTGGGCATCGAGCCTGCTTCTTCGCAGGTCACGCATCGCGATCGGCATGCCGAATTCCTCCAGACGATCGCACTCACCGGCGCTTCGATCGAGCGTTTCGCCACCGAGATCCGTCACCTGCAGCGATCCGAGGTACGTGAGGTGCAGGAAGCCTTCCGTTCCGGCCAGAAAGGCTCCTCGGCTATGCCACATAAGCGGAACCCGATCCTCTCAGAGCGCATGACCGGAATGGCCCGCCTCCTGCGCGGCTACGCCCAGACCGGTCTTGAGAACGTGGCCCTCTGGCACGAGCGCGACATCAGCCATTCCTCGGCCGAGCGGGTAATCATCCCGGACGCCTGCTACGTCCTCCACTACATGCTGGTGAGATTCGCCGGGTTGGCAGAAGGTCTCGAAGTCGACGGCGATCGCATGCTTGCCAATCTCGAAGCCACCCGCGGCCTGGTGTTCAGTCAAGCCGTGCTGCTGGCTCTCGTTGAGGAGGGCTTGAGTCGCGACAAGGCCTACCGGATCGTGCAACGGAACGCGCTGGCGGCCTGGGAAGGTAGCGAGCATCTCCTCGATCTGCTCAAGGTCGACCCGGAAGTCACCCTATCGCCCCAACAGCTGGCGGCCTGCTTTTCGGTGGAACGATTCCTCGCCAATGCCGCCATTGTCTTCGAGAGGCTGGAAGCGCTCAAACTCGACTAGGAAATGCCCGTTGACATTGATGGCCCCCAGGAACTGGGGGGTGCGTCCTTCCGACTTGCTGCCTATGGCTCTGCCTCATGCTCGGGTGTCGACCTTGTGTCATAGCTCGGCGAGAGCGTCTCACCGCCCTCTCCATCGAAGTCACTTTCAATAAGAAACCCGATCACCCTGGAAGTTCCAGAGATTCTGGCTTCACTACCGAGTGTCGGGCCCCTCTCTCACCACCGCCCGGGCGGAAGACGCCATTCGCCCGAGTCATGCCGAAATGTGCTCGGTGGCCACCACCGTCCGCGGCTATGTACCGATCGAGACGACGTTCGAGTTGGTGTAGCCAGCAGCGACGTTGGTGGGATCAGTCCCCCTCCCCGCCTCCGGCGGTACTCCCCGCAGCCGACTCGCTTCACTCGCAGGGAGGAGGCATCCGGAGGCTCGTAGCCCGAAGCTCGAAGCTCCCAATCAGCGGGCCGCGGCCGGGTACACCTTGGCTAGCGACTCGTTGAACGTAGCAGTGGGCACCAGCACATACGCTCCGGCGCTGGTCACATAGTCCCTGACCAGGATCGAGACTCGCTTGACGTCGGAGGCGTCCGTTCCGCGGAACTGCCAGGCCAACGACACCGCGTCACCGAAGGAGAACCCCGCGTCCAACGCGATGGTGCCGGCCAGGCTCGAGGCCACGTCTGAAAAGGATGCAAGAGACGCAAACGAGTTCATTCTTCCGGCAATTTTGAACAGCATATCCTGTTGTTTCCGCTGGCGGGTGAAGTCGCTAACGCCGGGAATTCGTCGCCACTCGCCGTCGACGAACTCCTCTGTGCGTCGCGATCGAACCCACGCCAGCGCCTGGTCTCCCCCTGCCCGGGAGCAGCCAGCGGGCAAATCCAATTGGGCTTTGTCGTCCCTTACCGCGTTCTCGACACAGATCTCGACCCCCCCGAGGGCGTCGATCACATGCTTGAAGCCGCTGAAATCTACTCGGGCAAAGCGGTCGACCTTTATGCCGGTGAATTCCTTCACCATCAAAGAGAGCAACTCGGCACCACCGGCGTAGCCGGCACAGCCCCCCAGACCGGCATTGATACGCGTGTAGCGCTGAGTGCACGGATTCCGAAGATATAGATCGCGCGGAAGCGACAACATGATCGGCGCGGACCCGTCCGAGGGCCGGAGCAGGTAGATGATGGTGTCGGCGCGGAAACCACCCTCGACTCCAACCAGCAGGTAGGACGTGAACAGGTCGTCTGGTAGCTCCGGACTGGTCAGGAAAGGTATCTCGATCTCGACTTGCGTCCGGATCAGACGCTCGCGTCGCGCCTCCAACTCGGCCAGCAGTTCCGCCTCCAATTCGTCTTGTTCGGCAAGGCGGGCCGCCTCTTCGGTCGCGTCCTCGGCAGCGCGCAAAGCGTCAACCTCCGAAGAAGGGACCGTCTCCAAGACATCCGTAGCAGCCACAGCGTCTTGGAAAGGCACCCGCTCGATGGCGCTCCAGGCGCTCCATCCCGCGATGGCCACGAGCATCACGCCGCTCACGCCAGAAAGGGCGGCGAGACGGCGCAATCTGGTGGTGACATCAGGGGTGGAATCGGTCTGGCGGTGAAAACCCATGTCCGGCGCATGGTAGATGGTTGGGGTGAGGCTGGGCCAGTCAGTGAGAAGGCTGCGCGTCTCAGATTCCAGGTTTCAAGTTCTCGGTGACCAGCCCTCAGCACTCATCGCAAACCTCGCTCACGAACACGAGAAAGGAGACGGGCTACCCACTGATAACCGACGACTGGGGACTGAAGACTCCAATGTTCCAAAACTCACGAAGGGCCAGCACTACAAAGAAGATCGCCACCGAGACAAAGGCCATGGTCGCTCCGGCTGCGGTGTCTGCATGCCAGCTGATCAAGAGACCGCTCAAAACAGCGAGAAAGCCGAAAGCAACCGCCGTCACCATCATCGTTGGTACTCGCCGAACCACCAGCGAGGCCGTGGCCGGAGGCGCCACGATCAACGCAAAGACCAGCAGGGTCCCCACCGCCCGAAACGAGGTCACGATGGCCAACGTCAGCAGGGACAGCATGAGGAGATGTGCCAGGCTGGGTCGCAGTCCCAACATCTCAGCCTTCTCCTCATTGAAGGACAGTACGATAAAGGCCCGGTAGAAGATCACAATGACCGCCAAGGTCACCACAGCCGCCAGCGCTTGCACCACAATGTCTTCTTGTCTTATACCGAGCGTATCGCCGAACAGAATGGTGGCCAGGTTGCCGGAAAACGAAGGCAACCGGGACATGATGATGACGCCCAGAGCCAGCATGCCGACGAACAGCAAGCCAATTCCGGTGTCCTCGCGTAGCTGGGCCTTCCGGTGAACCAGGTTGATCCCCAGCGTCATGGCAACTGCTGCGCCGATAGCCCCCAGCGTGAGGTTGAAACCCAGGGCGAAGGCCAAGGCAATCCCGGGGGTCACGCCGTGGGCAAGGGCGTCACCCATGAAGCTGAGCCCCCGCAGCACGATCCAGGTGCCTATCAGGGAGGCGGTCATCACGGCCAGGGCACTTCCAACCAGGACCCGTTGCATGAACGGCTCGGACAACGGGTCGATCAGCCAGTCCATATGGATCCTTCTGTCATTTACAGGTTCTCAACGATGAGACGAGTGCTCGAGCGCATCATATCGATATAGGTCTCCGCGCCTGAACCAGGCTCGCCGAGGGACCCGGTCGGGAGCTTGACCACCTTAACCTCGTAGCCCACCTCCTCGGCCAGGGCGTCGGCCAGAGTGGTTGGTTCCGTGGTTGATCCAAACACCACCGAAACTTCTTCCCGTTTGAGGAGTCGGACCAACGCGGCGAAATCGGCGGCGCTGGTCTCGGCTCCGGTGGTAGAAGCGGGGATCACTGCCCCGAGCAGGGTAATCCCGTAGCGATCTGCGTAGTAACCATACGAGAAGTGGTTGGTCACCATCTTGCGACGGTCCGGCGGGACCGCTTCGATCATCCGGACGATCTCGACGTTTAGATCCAGAATCCGGGTTTGGTAGGCCGCGGCGGAATCTATGACATCCACACCCGCACTGGTACCGAGACGATCGGCGATGGCCTCGACGGCGGCGGCCATGCGGACCGGATCCATCCACACGTGGGGATCGAGACCCTGATGGTCATTGCCGGACGAAGCACTACCTTGGGTTGCGGCGCCCAGCCCGGCGAGAAATGGCTGGGGATCGACCAGCTCACCGACCCTCATCACTTCGACACCGTCCTGCTCGGCGGCGTCGATCACATCCAGCAGAGACTCTTCCAATCCGACACCATTGGCTACCACCAGGGTTGCGTCCCGCAACCGCGCGGCCTGGCGCGCCGATGGTGCAAAGTCGTGAGGATCGGCACCAATCGGCATCAGCACTTCAACCTGCACTGCGTCGCCGGCCGTACTGGCAACAATGTCGCCGAGGATCGTGGTCGTTGCGATCACCAATGGCCGATCGTCCCTGCCCCCTTCGGGGGCGCGGCAGGCGGAACCAACCGTGGCGAAAACGACTGCGAGAACCAGGAAGCGTTTCATAATCCTATTTGGAATGAGAATGGTTCTCATTCGCTTTACAAGGTAGCATTGGTCGCACGATGCGTCAACGGAACGACACACTCACCGCGGCGAGGAACCGTTTGGAGTCCAAGCAAGCGCGGTTCACACCCGCCCGGCGTTTGGTCATCGAAACGCTCGATGGGTCATCCGGTCCCCAATCGGCAGCCGACCTCGCCGTGGCGGTCGCCGGCGCCATTCCGATGTCCTCGCTCTATCGGACCCTCTCGGTTCTCGAGGAGACCGAGGTAATCGAACGTTTCCCCGACCAGGCAGGCATCGCCCGCTACGAGCTGGCCGAATGGCTGACCGGACATCACCACCACATGACCTGCATCGAGTGCGGTGCCACCAGTGACGTGGCTGTGCCGGGTGATCTCGAAGCAACCGTCGCCGACATCGCCTCGGAGGTGGGGAGGCGTTTCGATTTCACCGTCACCGGTCACCGCCTGGACCTGCAAGGAGTGTGCAGCCAATGTCGGTGAAAGACATCGCCATCACCGCCCGCGGGTTGCAGCTCGCCCATGGCGATCGCATCGCTCTCGGCGCGTCAGATCTCGACATACCGGCCGGAACCGTGACGGCCGTCATCGGGCCAAACGGATCCGGAAAATCCACCCTGCTGCACGCCATCGGCGGTTTACTCGAGCCGGTCGGCGGCGAGCTGGGTGTATTGCTCAGCTACCCAAGACACCGGGGAACGGCCTATGTTCTGCAAACCACCAAGGTGCACGAAGAGATGCCGATCACGGTGCGCGAAGTGGTGTCGATGGGCCGGTACGGCCGTCTCGGGATGTTCGGTCGGTTCCAACCAGAAGACCGCGCTGCCTGCCGTTCGGCCATGGAACGCCTTGATGTGCTCGATCTCGCCGCACGACACCTCGATGAGCTATCCGGTGGCCAACGTCAGCGCGTTTTCGTCGCGCAAGGTCTGGCGCAGGAAGCCGACCTGCTGCTCCTCGACGAACCGGTCACCGGCCTGGACATTGTGTCGCACGATCGCATCCTGGAGGCGGTCGCTACCGAGCGTGCCCGCGGCGTAACCGTTGTAATGACCACCCACGATCTGAGCGAAGCAGCCAATGCGGATCACGTCGTTTTGCTATCGGGCCGGGTGGTCGCCTCGGGCCCGCCAGAGGAGGTGCTCACCGCCCAATGCCTGACCAAGGCGTACGGGATCAATCTCATCACCACCGAGGACGGTACGGTCGTCCTCGACGACCCCTACCATCAAGCCATTGCCGGTCGCCACCGCCATTTTGACCGCACCGGGCACGCGGACCACGGGGGATCAGGTCAAGGGGACTGAGGACGAGAAGTCATCAGTCATCAGTCATCACTTTCTAGCACCACCAACTGACCACTGAGAGCTCGGCCGTAGGCCGACCGACTGAAAACTGCCGCCTCTAGCTACGCTTCCGCTGTGCCTCCCGTAGAAAGAGCCCTCGCTCATCACTCAACTGGCTGGCAGCCGGTTTGCTCGTTTCGCTGCTGCTGGTGGTCCTTCCGGAAGCCGACCCAGACCGTTTGCTCCCGGTGGTCACGTTCCATCTCGGGGCAATCGTCACATTCGGGTTGGGCGTAGCACTCGACCTGGCCCGATTCACCGATGGGCCCTGGTTTGTTGGCATGGGCGGCAGTTGGTTCTGGCAGCGCTTCGGAGCGATGGCGTCCATCGTCGCGCTGACCACCGGCGTCGTGGCTCTCGTCACCCTGGCCTCGTCTGCGGCCCTCGGATACCAGCCGTCGCTGCAATTCCTTCAGCTGCTCTCAGCACTCGACATCGCCTGGGCCACCGCCGGGTTGATACTCGGCGTCCGATTGATGGCCGGCGACCGGTGGGCCTTGCTGGCCGGCTTCATCCTGGCTGTGATCTGCATCTGGTCCATCTGGCGTTACCTCGACGTTGTGGGTTTTGGAGCGGACGGCGGCTGGTCGGTGTCAAGTCCGGATCTGTGGCGGTATGTCCTACCCTTCGACATGGCGGCCGCGGTGATGGCGATCGGCGCGCTGTTGATCGGGCTCCGTTCGGCTCAACCCACGGAACAGCGCAGCCCCCAGTCGTAGGGTTGGAATCTGACCGTGGTCTTGCCCGACGCCACCCAGGTTGTGGCTTCGTCCAGCCACGGAAGCAGGGCACGCACCAGCGTGGGGCGTCGAGAAGGAATCCAGGTGGGCATGCGGTGCGGACGGGTGAAGTCACCTCCATACCAGAGGAAAACGCGCGAGAGATGCACCGTCCGGGTGTCCCTATCGACGTGGGCCCCGCCGCCGGTGAGAAATCGCCTCATTTGATCGTCGAGTTGGGCTCCGAGCCGGTCGCCGCGATACGGCTCGTAGCGCAGAGTCGGACACGAAACGGATCCACAGACAAGAGCGGCATGAATGCGCGGGTCGCCGAAGCGTCTGATCTTGCCGTGCTCGATGGCATCGAGTGACAGCTGCTCTGTGGCGATGTCAAACAATTCCGCGGCGAACCCACCGGGAACGCGAAGGACCGACTCGGCACCCTCGGCGAACGCCTGTGCGGCCAGGCTGAGAGCACCGGCATTGTAGAGATTCAGCCAAAATGCAAGCTCCTCAGAACGGTTGAGCGTGGCCGGATCGACAGCGGCGCGCCCCGCCAGATACCGGTCCAGGTCACCTTGAACCAGCGCCAACGCAGGCGTTCCGCCTTCGGCGAGAGCCTGCAAGATGGGTTCGAGACCGGTGTGATCGGCGCTAGCCGTCCCGTGCGGGACGGGTGGAACCGCGCGGCGCGCCCGGAAGACCGACCAGGCGACCCGGAAAGGGTTCGGTGTTTCCACGGTGGAGGGAACCCGACTCCGGTTCCCGATGTTCCAGGATTCACGTTTCACGTTTTCAGGTTTCAGATACCTGGTGGACGACCGCTACGGATGGTGCGCATGGGGGCTTACAATATGGCGTCGACGCGACGTCTCGCCTCGATCCGGTGTTTCTTGCGAGTAGATGCGATGGGAGGAACAAGGCTGTGACAGACGTAGCAACCGAGAGTCGTGCCTTCGAAGGTTTGGTATTGGAGACCGACAAGGGGATCACCACCGTGGCCGACGTCGTTGTGGCGAAGATGGCAGGAATGGCGGCGCGCGAGGTGGCAGGCGTCCACGAACTCGGCACGACCTTCCGGCGGCTCGTCAGCCGGGTGCGCTCGGGCGAGTCACTGACTCAGGGCGTCAACGTCGAAGTCGGAAAGCGGGAAACGGCGATCGATCTCGTCATTGTGGTCGACTATGGGTACTCGATTCCTGCTGTAGCGCAAGACCTGCGCGAGAAGGTCATCACCGAGATCGAAGCGGGGACGGGTCTCGCGGTCAAGGAAGTGAATATCGAGGTGGCCGATCTCTATGTGCCCAGCGACGAGAGCGAGCCGACTGCTGTCTCCCGCGTCAAATGATTCGAACCCTCGTTTTGCGAATTCTCGGCCTGCTGGTGGCCGCGGCCCTCGGATTGACGGCCACCAGTTTGCTCACGTTTGGACTGGAACGGCGGATCCCCTGGTTATCCGACGGCATCCGATCGTTGGCCGACTGGGTGTACACCCCGCCGAAGGAGGGCGCAGCCGTCCTCGCCGGCACCGGGTTGCTGCTGCTGGCTATCGCGATCGTCATCGTGGCGGCTCGCTCCAGGATCCGTGGGGTCCGGAACCTGGAGAAAACGGCAGCAGGATCAACCGATATTGATATGGGATCAGTGGCGGACACCCTCGAGGGGTCGTTGAGGGCAATTGATCCCAAGGTGAAAATCAACTCCAGACGGAACCGGCTGCGGGTGAGCGCTCCGCCGGGATCAGGCGATCGCTTCGAAGTGGCCGATGAGGCCAGTCGCCGAGTTCGCGAGGCCCTCGGCCAGCTGGGCCTGGCGGATACTCCGTTCAGCGTCAACGTCCGGTCTGCTCGGGAAACGAGGGTCACATGAGGCTCGTACAGCGGATCTCCGCTCTCCTTGCCTGGCTGGCCATGCTTGCCACCGGGCTCCTGTTGGTAGGCGAAGGCACCGGCATTGCCGGCGGCGGATGGAGGCAGGCCGTCGGTGACTTGGCCACCTCGATCGATCGGGCCAACCTGGCTCATTGGGCGGCAGCACTGCTTGGCGTTCTGATCGGACTGGTTGCCCTGGCCGTGCTGGCTGCCCAGTTCGTCCCGGTACAGCTCACGGGGCGCTCTTCCGTGGTAGACCGAAGCGCAGCCGGATCGACCCTGGTGAATGCCGCAGCCGTCCGTCGGGCCGTGAGTCAACGTCTTGGCGAACTTCCGGGCGTCGTCACGGCGTCACCGGTTGCTCATCGGCGACGTCTCACTATGCGAGTCGAGCTAGGTCAAGGAGTTGATGCCAAAGCCGTCACGAGCGCCGGTCGACAACAGCTAAACGATGAGTTTTGGAATTCGCTTGGGACGGAGGCGATTCCGGTCGATATTCACCTCAACTACATTCCCGGTGCCGCGCAACCTGAGCAGGAGACAGTATGAGCGCAAAGACGTTTGGAATGATCCTCGGAATCTCGCTGGCCGTGATCTGGCACTGGCTGGGCGGGGATGCTGTGCTCTGGTCCGTGATACTCGGGCTGGTTGGATTTTTGGTTGGGTGGGTATTCGAGAATCCGCACGGTCTCATCAAAGCCCTTCAACGTCTCGACCGTTGACATCAGGTCGGGACGCGGCAGGTAACGCCGATATCGAGCGACCCTGGCCACACCTCACGCACCGGTAGGCACAGAGAGCCCTCGACCAGCAGCTACCATCCGCCCGTGCTGGCGCTGGAACACGTTGGATCAGGCAAGGTCCGTGAGATCTACCGCATCGACGACGATCGCCTGCTTTTTGTCGCCTCGGACCGCATCTCCGCTTACGATGTCATCCTCGACGACCCGATCCCTGATAAGGGCCGGGTGCTCACCGGGCTCTCGTTGCACTGGTTCGAGCTGCTGGACACGCCCCATCACATGGTCACCGCCGATCTGGCAACTGTCCCCGATCTGACCAACGAACAACGGTCGGAATTGGCCGGCCGAGCGATGGTGGTCCGCCGGGCCGAAGTGATCCCCGTCGAATGCGTCGTGCGTGGCTATCTCTACGGCTCCTCCTGGCGGGAATACCGCGACGGAGGCGGGCCCACCACCGAGCACCTACCAGCCGGGCTGCAGATGGCGGAAAAGCTGCCGGTTCCGATCTTCACGCCGGCGACCAAGGCGGCCTCCGGCCACGACGAGAACCTGACGGAGGCACAGGCGAGGGAACACCTCGGAGGCGCCCTGTACGAGGAACTGCGCAGCCGATCGATCGACATCTATCTGCGCGCTTCCGAGTCCGCCGCCGGCCGGGGGGTAATCCTCGCCGACACGAAGTTTGAATTCGGGTGGGCGGAAGGAGAACTCCTTCTCATTGATGAAGTTCTGACGGCCGATTCGTCTCGCTACTGGCCGGCCGATCAGTGGGAGCCGGGCCGAGTAGTCCCGTCATTCGACAAGCAGTACGTCCGCGACTGGCTCGACTCGACCGGGTGGGACCACTCACCACCCCCGCCCCGACTTCCGGCTGAGGTGATCGCCGGCACCCGGGCCAGGTATGTGGAGGCCTACGAGCGCATCTCCGGGAGACCTTTCGAACATTATCTGGAGATAACTGGATGAAGGTCACTGTGCACGTGCAACGACGACCGGACATCGCCGATCCGCAGGGAACTGCGGTGGCGCGGGCCCTGCGCGACCTCGGTCATGACACTGTCGAGACGGTCAGGATCAACCGCACCGTTGAACTCGAGATACGGGGCACCGACCCGGCTGCGATCGAGGCTGAGGTCCAGACGATGTGTGAACGGCTGCTCGCCAACCCGGTGATGGAGGACTTTGAGGTGGTGGTGCACCGGTGAAGGCGGCCGTGGTCGTTTTCCCGGGCACCAACTGTGAGCAGGACGCCGTCTACGCACTGGAATCCGTCGGCGTGGAAGCAGCGTTGGTCTGGCACCGCGCAACCGATCTCAGCGAGTTCGCCGGAGTGGTCCTGCCGGGAGGTTTTGCCCACGGCGACTATCTCCGAACCGGCGCGATCGCCCGTTTTTCACCGATCATGAGCGAGGTGGAGCGGCTGGCCGATGCGGGTGCCCCGGTGCTGGGCATCTGCAACGGTTTCCAGATCCTCTGCGAAGCCGGCCTCCTGCCGGGCGTGTTGCTCCAGAATGCCGGCCTCCGCTTCATCTGCCGGCCGGTCCAGCTCCGGGTCACCTCCACCGATTCGATCCTGACTCGAGCGGCACGAATAGGGCAAATCCTGGAGATCCCGCTCAATTCGTATGAAGGCAACTACGCCACCGACCCCGCCACCTTCGCAGACCTGGAACGCAATGATCGGATCGTTCTGCGTTATTCAGATCCGACCGGCGCGGTGACTGCGCAGGCCAACCCGAACGGATCGCTCGGAAATACGGCCGGGATCGCCAATCGAACCGGGAACGTGGCCGGTTTGATGCCGCACCCCGAACGAGCGATCGAGAGCGTGCTGGGATCGTCTGACGGGCGCGTCCTGCTGGAATCGTTTGCGATGAGTATGAGTGGCGCCGATGGGTGAACCACTTGTCCACCAGGCTCTCGGGATGACCGATGATGAGTACGAGGCTGTTTGTGTGATCCTCGGCCGGGCCCCGCGTGACGCAGAATTGGCCATGTATTCAGTGATGTGGTCCGAACACTGTTCCTACAAATCCTCCCGACCCCATCTCAAACGATTCCCGGCCGAGGCGCCGTGGGTGGTGGTCGGTCCAGGCGAGAACGCCGGTGTGATCGACCTCGGCGACGGTTGGCTGGGCGCCTTCCGGATCGAATCACACAATCACCCTTCGTTTGTTGAGCCATACCAGGGTGCTGCGACCGGAGTCGGAGGCATTCTCCGAGATGTCTTCACCATGGGTGCTCGCCCGATCGCCGTGTGGGATCAGATCCGGTTCGGGTCGCTAGACGACCCGCACAACCGTTACCTGTTTGCCGGGGTCGTGGCGGGGATCGCCGGCTACGGAAACGCGGTCGGTGTGCCAACCGTTGGCGGCGAATTGGCGTTCGAGGACTGCTATGCAGGCAACCCTCTCGTGAACGTCATGGCCTTGGGCATTCTCCGGCGAGAGCAATTGGTCCTGGCCGAATCGGGCGGTGAAGGTACCGAGGCCGTGCTGCTCGGAGCGGCCACCGGGCGAGACGGGATCGGCGGCGCCTCCGTGCTGGCCTCGGCGAGTTTCGACGATACCAGCAACGCCAAACGCCCTTCGGTGCAAGTCGGGGACCCGTTCGAGGAAAAGAAGCTCATCGAGGCGTGCTTGGAGCTCTATGAGCGGGGCCTCGTGATCGGCATCCAGGACCTGGGCGCCGCCGGGTTGTCGTGTGCCACCTCCGAGCCGGCTGCCAAATCGGGGATGGGCATGGAAGTCGATCTGCGACGGGTCCACGTCCGGGAACCAGGCATGACTCCGGCAGAACTGCTCATGTCGGAGTCGCAGGAGCGCATGATGGCCTTTGTTGCTCCCGAAAACGTTGACGAGGTCCTCGCCGTGGCAGCCAGGTGGGAGATCGACGCTTCCCGGGTCGGAACGGTCTCCCGCGGGGGTGCCCTGCGAGTGTTCGTAAACGGTGATCTGGTCGCCGATGTCCCGGCCGCCTCGCTGTCGGAAGACGCCCCGGTCTACCACCGCCCCCTCCGTCGACCCGATTGGTTGGACGATCTGTGGGTCGATCGACCGGTCACCAACGAACTGGACGCTGCCGCAGGTCTGCTGAAGCTGCTCGACGAGCCATCCCTGGCCGATCCAGCCTGGGTCTACGAGCAGTACGACCACATGCTGTTCCTCAATACTGTGGTCGGACCCGGACACGATGGCACCCTGCTTCGCATCAAGGGAACCACCAAGGCGCTGGCCGGTACTACCGATGGGAACGGGCGCCGTTGCTATCTGGACCCAAGGCGGGGCGCCGCCCGGCTCGTCTACGAAGCAGCCCTCAACGTGGCCGTGACCGGAGCACGACCGATGGCGGTGGTCGACAACCTGAATTTTGGAAATCCTGAAAAGCCCGAAGTCATGTGGCAGTTCGCCGAAACGGTCGAGGGCATCTCAGAGGCGTGCGAGGTTCTCGGGATACCGGTCGTGGGCGGCAATGTCTCGTTCTACAACGAAACGGATGGCATCGATATCTACCCGACTCCCATCGTCGGGCTGATCGGCCTGGCCGACCCGTACCCGAAGCGTCCCCCGCGCCTGGATCGAGCAAAGGCCGGCATGGACCTCTGGCTGCTCGGACCTGATACCTCGCAAGACCTGGCCGGGAGCGTCTTTCAGAAGATCGTGCTTGGAACGATCGCCGGTCGGCCGGCGGAGCCCAGTCCGGACATAGCAGCGCAGCTGACCGGATTAGCGACCCGATTGGCCGCCGGTGAGATCGTCTCCGTGCTGCACGACCTGTCCGAAGGCGGGCTGGCAGTGGCGGTGGCGAAGGTATGCATCGTTTCCGATGTGGGGGTCACGATCGATTGGCCGGGCCATGCCTTTGCGGAAGACCCCCATCGCCTCATTGCAGCCGTTCACTCTGAGCGATCCGATCGCATGGTGGCGCTGGCAGACGCAGCGGGAGTAGCTGCACACCGGATCGGGACCTTTGGAGGGGAGGAAATCAGGGTCGGGCGAGCAGCAGTCAATCTGGAAAGAGCAAGCCGCGTGTGGCGCACCGCCCTCCCCCGCCGTATGGGGCAGGACAGCGGACGGCGAACAGCCAACGCTACCTCAGGACACGCCTGCCGTTGACGCAGCCACCACGGCGATAACTGCCAACAGCAAGGCCACGGCGATGATGGCAAGGACGGCCCGGGAGCCAAGGCCGAAACGCCGACCGATTTCAGTCTCGCCGACGGTGAACGGAGGGGACGCCTTTCGATCGGGAGTCTTCTCCTCCCGGTAGGGTGGTGCGCCACAAGCTGGACACAGGTCACCCTCGGCCGGTGTATCGCAACGAAAGCAGTAGCCGGCCTTGGTCATCGGCGGCCACCACCGGTGGACTGCTCCGAGGGGCGTACCCCAAACTGGTTTGTCCGAACCGCCATGGTGTCAAGATACCGCTCAGCCGGTTAGCAGCATGACTTCTCCGGGACGGCTCTCAACCGCCGGTTCTGTTTTCGTTCTTCGTCTTCGTTTTTCGCCCACCTCGCTTCGCTTCCCATTTCCTCCGCCTCGAGGCCCAGGCAGCTCAGCGCCTGTCTTTCGGCAGGCTCACTCTCACCCTGCCGCCTCGCCGTATTCGACAGCTCCGCCCCTCTCCTGCCAGCCAGGGTGGAAAGACGCGGCGGCGGGAGAGGTAAACCAAGACCCTCCCAGATCGAACCTTGAGCTTCGAACCTTTACCGACCTGCCTACAATCCCGCGCCTTGGAGCCTGCACTGACTACCTCAACCGATTCCGATACCTCCAGGCCGGGTGAGGCCTGTGGGGTCTTTGGTGTGTATGCACCCGAAACAGACGCCGCCCACCTCATATCCTTCGGACTGTTCGCCCTGCAGCATCGCGGGCAGGAAAGCGCCGGAATTGCGGTGTCCGACGGCGAAACGGTGACGGTTTCCAAAGACATGGGTCTGGTCAGCCAGGTCTTCGACGAGAAATCGCTGGCCGGGTTGCCAGGGCATCTCGGTATCGGACACACCCGTTACTCAACGACCGGCTCGACAACCTGGAATAACGCCCAACCCACCTTCCGACAAGTCGGAGCTACCGGGCTGGCTCTCGGCCACAACGGCAATCTCATCAATACGGTTGAACTCGACGAACGAATCGGCCCGCAGGCCGGTTCCAGCGACTCTGAGCTGATGCTGCAAGCCATTGCCCTGGAGGTCCAGGACGGACGTGCCGACGGACGCCAATTGGAACGAGCCCTCATCAAGGCACTACCGCTCTTCAAAGGTGCCTTCTCGCTGGTAATCATGGATCAGGGGCACGTCATCGGCGTACGCGATCCGCACGGGTTCCGGCCCTTGTCGATCGGCCGCTTGGAGGCAGGCGGATGGGTATTCGCCTCGGAAACAGCTGCCCTCGACCTGGTCGGAGCCAGGTTTGTGCGTGACGTTGAGCCCGGAGAGATGGTGGTGATCGACGCTTCGGGGCTTCGCAGCTTCCGGCCGTTTGCTCCTGCCGAGCCCCGGCTGTGCGTCTTCGAGTTCGTCTACTTCGCACGACCCGATAGCCGCCTCTACGGACAGAACATACACGCCGCTCGCCAAAACATGGGGCGACTCCTCGCCTCCGAGGCGCCGGTCGCCGCCGAAGTTGTCGTGCCCGTTCCTGAATCAGGAATCCCGGCCGCGCAGGGGTTTTCAGCGGCGAGCGGAATCCCGTACGCCGACGGCTTGGTCAAGAACAGGTACGTCGGTCGCACCTTCATCGAGCCCAGTCAGATGCTACGCGATCGTGGGATCCGGTTGAAGCTCAATCCCATCCCGGCCACCCTCGATGGCAAACGAGTCGTGCTGGTCGATGATTCGATCGTACGCGGATCAACGACCCGCCAGCTGGTGGCGATGGTTCGCGAAGCAGGAGCATTGGAAATCCATCTGCGCATCTCGTCGCCTCCGTATCGGTGGCCGTGTTTCTACGGAATGGACACGGCGGACCGGTCCAAGCTGCTGGCCGCCCACAAGAGCGTTGAGGAGATCGGCGCCTATCTGGCCTGCGACTCCCTTGCCTATCTGTCGCTCGATGGATTGCTGTCGGCCACCGGTGCCGCCCGGGACGGGTTCTGCACGGCTTGTTTGAGCGGTAGTTATCCCACCACCTTGCCAACCAACGGGCACAAGCTCGCCCTCGAAGCTGAGCGGTGATGTCGACCTATCGCGATTCCGGCGTTGATCTCGAGGCCGCCGGTGAGTTCGTAGCTCAGATAGGCCCCGCTGTGCAGGCGACCTGGAACGACCGCGTCGTGGGTGGTTTCGGTGGGTTCGCAGCCGGGATTCGTATCCCATCCGGCTACGAACGGCCGGTGCTCATGATGAGTACGGACGGAGTCGGCACCAAGATCGAGTTGGCCCGGATGACCGACCTCATCAAGGGTCTCGGATTCGATCTGGTTGCGATGTGCATCGACGACCTCGCCGCAGTCGGGGCGCGACCACTCGCCTTCACCGACTACCTGGCCGTCGGCTCACTGCAGCCAGAACGGGACCGAGTGCTGATCGAGTCGATCGCGGCCGCCTGTTTGGCGGCGGGTTGCGCGTTGCTCGGGGGCGAGACGGCGGAGCATCCAGGTGCAATGCCGGTCCACGCCTTCGATCTGGCCGGGACTGCGCTCGGAATCGTTGAAGAAGACCAGGAGGTCACCGGCGCCTCGATTCAGAAAGGTGATCTCGTCATCGGCGTGGAGAGCCCCAACCTCCGATCCAACGGTTTCTCGCTGGTGCGGGCCGCACTCGGTGACGTCGATCTCGAATCCTCGTTCGACCATGGCCGATCCCTCGCTGAAGTGCTAATGGAACCGTCCGTGATCTACGCGCCGGCGATTCTGGACGCGGTGGCAACCGGGTTGGTGCGAGGTCTAGCCCACATCACCGGTGGGGCCCTTCCCGGCAATCTCCCCCGCGCTCTACCGCCCGGCTGCGGCGTTGTGATCGAGCGGAGTTCTTGGATAGTCCCATCGGTGTTCCGCTACGTGCAGGAGATGGGTTCGGTTTCCGAAGAGGAGATGTTTCGCACCTTCAACATGGGCATCGGGTTTGCCGCGGTTGTGTCGGCCGTACACACAGACGAGATTCAGGCCGTGTTCAAAAAGCACGGGCACAGAAGCTGGGCCATCGGAGAAGTAACCAAGGGTCAGCCTCATGGGGTTCGTTTCGTCTAGGGGCCGCGGACTCATCGTTCCCGGGACATCCCCGACCTGAACGCCAATCCTCCCATATGGCACAATATGGTCATGTTTCGGATCGTCACCTGTGTTCCGCTCCACACACGGCGTTCGCTCTTCGCGGCTCCGTATCGGCTCTCGTCGTCGAACGCAAATTGCCCGCGAAAGGAACCTAGATGACTGAATACCTGAGCCGCTCGGATGATGCCCTGGCCCCCATTCTGGCGTACAGCACCGACATCCTCGCCGACCGCGCCGAAGGACTATGGATCTACGACCAGGAAGGCAACCGGTATGCCGATTTCGCCTGTGGGACCGCCGTAACCAACCTCGGTCACAACCATCCAAACGTGATCGCCGCCGCCCGCGCCCAGATGGACCGTGTGGTTCACGCCGGTTGCGTTTTCAGGTACGAATCCATCATCAGGCTGGCCGAAAAGCTACGCACCATCACCCCGCCGGGGATTGAGAAGTTTGGCTTCGCCAACTCGGGGGCAGAGGCGGTCGAAGCAGCAGTGAAGCTCGCCAGGCACGTGACGGGTCGACAGGGAGTCATCACGATGCGAGGCGCCTTCCATGGTCGCACCATGGGATCCGTCGCCTATACAACGTCCAATGCCCGGTACCGGGACGGGTATCACCCGATACTGGGATCCGTCTTCGTGACTCCCTTCCCGCGCCCGTACCGGTGGGGGAAGTCCGCGGACGAGTCAACCCAACTGGCGCTCGATGAGTTGGGGTACAAGTTCAAGCACGAAGTCACCCCCAAGAACATCGCCGCCTTTCTGATTGAGCCGATGCAGGGCGAGGGCGGGTATTACCCGTCGCCGCCGACCTTCCTGGAGGCTCTCCGCGAGCTCGCCGACCAGCACGGCATCATGTTGATCTTCGACGAAGTGCAAAGCGGCTTCGGCCGGACGGCCGAATGGTTCTCGTCCGACCACTACACGGTCGACCCCGACATCATCGCCATGGGCAAAGCCATCGCCAACGGTTTGCCACTTTCCTCCTATGGCGCGTCGGCAGATGTTCTGGACCGATGGCCGGTCGGTGCCCACGGCACCACCTTCGGGGGCAACCCTGTCTCCTGTGCCGCGGCCGGCGCGGTGATCGACACGATGCAGACGCTCCTCCCTCATGCCCGTGAGCTATCGGCGCACGCCTTCGAACGCCTTCACAAACTGCAGGTCACCCATGACACCATCGGAGAGGTCCGGGGACTCGGATTGATGATCGGGATCGAACTCGTGAAAGATCTCACGTCGCGCGAGCCGGATGCCGACGCCATGAAATTCGTGTCTCGGTACGCATTGGAAGACGAGCTCATCGTGATCAGCTGCGGCCCGGACGGAAACGTGATCCGGTTCATCCCGCCTCTCATCACCACCATCGAGGAACTGGACCGGGCCATCGACACGATCGATGCGGCGCTGACCGAATACGAAGTGCACTGAATCGAGAGCGCTGCGGCAAACTGCGAACCCGATCAGCGGATCAGCTTGCGACCGATCAGCTCCCAGAACGTCAGCTCGTAGGTTGACCACAGCGAACGGGCGATAATGCTCTTCTCGGCTCCCACCACCGACGCCCCGTAGAGGCCTGCCTGATGCCGAAACGCCTCGATCTCGTGATGCCCTCTGCGACGCATCTCCTCGACCAGGTCAGGATCGTCCTCGGCCGGCGAGAGAGCCGCAAGCGCTTCCTCGAGTTCGTCGAACCGCCTTCCAAGGTCTTCGACCAGGGCTTCAAGGTCGTCGGGCGGCTTGTTCAGTAACCGTACCGACAGCCCGGTCTGCGAGAAGACATCGAGGTAATAGGAGAGAGGAGCGTAGTGCTCGACGCCGTAGGTATCGGAGAAACTTCCCGCCCACACTCGTTCGGCCCGCAGCCGGTCGAGCAGCGTGATCCCGAACAGCCCGTAGTGGCCATCCCGCAGCATGAAATCGACTGACCGACCGTTGGGGATTTGGAGGAACAGCGACCCGCCTTCGTCGAGCAGTGCGGTTAGGTGGGCGGCCGCGGCCTCCGGATCGACCACGTGCTCGAGCACGTCGTTGCAGAGAATGACGTCGAAGCGACCCAGCCCGTCGACAACATCCGGTGAGGTGACGTCGAGACGATCGAGCGTTGCGGTGATCTGGTAATCGGCGAGCTGCAATCTCGCCAGGCTCAGTAATTCGTCGTTGAGGTCGATGCCGGCTAGAAGTCGGGCACCTGCTTCAGCAGCCGCCACCAAGAACCCTCCGTACGCACACCCCACGTCGAGAACCCGGGCCGCGCCGAAAACGGAACGCCCCCCCATCGCGGCCACCGCAGAGCGGCCCCGCTCGACTGATGACAGCGCGAAGTCGAGCCACATCTGCACCGTTTCGTTTGGGGCATTGTCACCCGCTTGCAGTCCATAACGGACGTACACGGCGTCGGCGAACTCCTTCCCCGAGGCGGGAGAGGGCCGACGGAAACCAAGACGCCGGAGAACGGCGCCCCCATATCGGCGAATCCTGGACACGCACTGAAACTAGCGGGCAGTCGGCCCGATGACACTCAGCACCCGGACCGATGGTCAGCGGGTCAGGTTCCTTCCGACCCGCGCCCACAGCACTGCGGCTCCAGCCGCGACCAGTCCGGCGAATAGGGAAACCACGATGACGGGTACCGGCGAGTTACCACTCGAACGGTTGGGTTGGGAAGCACCCAGCGCTTGCGGACCGGAATCTCCGTCCGAGGTTGCTTCGGTTGTCTTCGTTTCATCCGCAGCACTGAACTCCTGCCCCGATGCCAGCGCTTCGGTGAACGCAACCAGCACAGTGATTTCCTCATCGCTCATCTGATCGGCGAAGCCGGGCATCGAACCGACCCCGTTGCGGATGATCTCGTCTAGTTCGGCTGCGGTTATGCCGATGCCCGCCACCTGGCCGCCCAGCCCGCCCTCTCCGTTTGCCCCGTGGCAGGCCGCGCAGAACCAGCCGTAGAGAGCATGCCCTTCGGCGTACTCGGGAGGGATCGAGAGCTCGGCTCCGGTCGTGGCCGTCGAAGCGGCCGAAGGACCCGAAGCGGCCGAAGCGCCGAAGCCCCGCACATGGTCGGCAATGGCGGCGATCTCCTCGCCGGTCAAACGTCCACCGTACGCCGGCATGCTGCCTTTGCCGTTGGTGGTCAGTGAGATGATCTCAGCGCGGCTGAGTGCCGTACCGGCCACAACTCCGCCGGGACCACCTTCACCATGAAGGCCGTGACAGCCTGAACAGTTCTGCATATAGAGGTTGGAGCCGGATGGGGCCGAACCAGGGGCGGCGGTTGTGGTGGTCACTCCGCCGCTCACCCCCACCGAGAACACATACTCCGCCACACTGGTGATGTCGATCGGGGCCAGTCGACCCGCGAAGCCACTCATCGAACCTTGACCGTTGGTAACAACGCCGCTGATCGTGGACAACGAGAGGGTGTGACCGCGCAGATCCCCGCCGGCGTCACCATGGCAGAGCGTGCAGTTTTGACCGTAGATGGTTGCTCCCGAGGCGGTTCCGGGGGCCGCAGTCGTGGTAGTCACTCCAGTCCCCACCGACTGCACAAACTGCGAAACGTTGCTTATCTCGGCCGAGCTCAGCCGGCCCGCGAAGCCACTCATTGAACCCTGTCCGGTGGAGACGACGTCGATGATCTGTGACAGCGACTTACTGTGCCCGCGCAGATCCCCGCCGTCGGAGCCGTGACAGAGCTGACAGCTCGCGGCGAACACGACCGAACCACTGCGGGGTGCGGTCGTGGTGGTCGTCGCGCCTGGGACAGTCGTTGTCGGGACGCTGAGGCTCAGCAGGTAGTCGGCCACATTGTTGACCTGAGCGGATCCGAGCGACGCGAACCCGGGCATGCTCCCCCTGCCGGTGTTGACGATCGACACCAGTTGGGATTTGCTGAGGTTGGTCGGCACAACATCCCCACCGCTTTGTCCATGACATACGGCACAGTTCTGGGCCCAGACGGTGGCACCGCTGACCGCTTGAGTGGTGGTCGTCGTCGCTCCCGGCAGAGTGGTTGTGGTGGTGGTCGGCGTCGCTCCGGTGACGTAATCCCATATGGCTCCCACTTCAGCGCTGCTGATACCCGTCTGGGCGGGCATGTTGCCCTGCCCGTTTAGCGTGATGTTGATGAAGGTGGTGCGAGGCAGGGACGTTCCGCTCAGATTGCCACCGTTGGCTCCGTGACACGCCGCACATCGAGCTGCAAAGAGGGCTTGGCCGTTGGGAGGAGTACCGGGCGCGGTCGTGGTAGTGGTAGTGACCGTATTGGGCGTGCTCTGGCCGTTACCCGGGAAGCTCTGCGCCTGAATCTCCTGGAGATTGGTGAACCCGTCCCCGTCGGAGTCGCGATTCTCTATCGGCCCATAACTCTTGTCGCCAACCTCTGCCCAATCCCGCCCGTACGCGTTCCTGGCTTTATTGCTACCGGATGGGTTGGGGTCCGTGTGGCACAGTAAGCAGCTGTTCAAGGGGGAGTTGGCCGCCCCCGGATACCTGGTCGCGAATCCGGATAGGAATTCTGACTTGGCATCCACACCCGGAGTCAGAAAGAGCAGAAACCCGGCGCCGAAAACCAGGATCACGACGAACAGAAACGCGAGTTGACCTCGCCACCACAGTTGCGGAGCGGGAGACCGATCGGCTATCTCACCGGACGACCCATGCAATCGCGCCATATCTATCTTTGCCCTCTCTTCGGCGCGCCATACCTTACGCGGGTCCCCAAACCCGATACGAGCCTGCTGCACCACCACCTAACGCTCACCCAAGGAATGGTTAAGGAATTGCTAAATGTCATGAGGGCGTATATCGGTCAGACTGCCCAAGGGTTTAGCGAGCCATGTACTTCGCAAACCGAGTTCCTGCCCACCCCATCGAGGTTGCTGAACATACGGAAGCTGGTATGTCCTGGGCGAGGACCTGGATTCCTCGGACCGGCGGCTTGGGGCCGCCCCTGCGGCCTGTCCTTCGGCGCCTAGACCGTCGTCTTCTCCCGCTGTCGAGCTGGTACGACGGCTACAGCGAGGAACCACAGGATGGCGATAAAGTACGGCCACTCGCCGAGGGTGGCGTACATCGTGTTGCCAGAGGATTGCACCCGCACCTCGGCGGTCAGGACCTCAGCCGTGAAGAGCCCTGAGGTTGCTCCGACCGACCCATTGTCCGAGATGATTGTCGATCTACCCGTGAGCGCCGCGTGGATCACATCAACCCCTAATGCCGATGCGTGCATCCGGGTCATGCCGATGAACTGATCGGACGCGGGCCCCAGTCCATAGCTCGAATTGTTGGTAGCAACGACGAGTAGCCTGGCGCCCTCGCGGACCGGACCCCGCATGATGCGGGCGAAGGCCCCTTCGAACGAGATCACTGAGCCGAATGATCCCCATTCCGTTGGGAAAACAACCGGCCCATCGCCTCGCAGCATGTCCCGGGGCGCCGCCCGGAACCTCTCCGTCCACCCGAACACCGACCGCCACGGGATGTACTCGCCAAAAGGCACCGGGTGGGTCTTGAGGTACTCACCCACGATGCTTCCATCGGGATCGAAGAGCAGATTTGCGTTGGCGAAGTGCTCTTCGTCTACGGGACGGTCGCCCCCGACCAGCAAGTAGGTCTGCAAGCGGACGGCTTCGGCCGCAATCAGAGCGGCAACCTCGGGGTGGTCGATTGGATCCGTCGCATACCCGGTCGAGCTCTCCGGCCACACCACCAGGTCGAGTGCCCCGGCGGGCAGGGAACGGGTGAGATCGAGGTGGCTCTGGGTGATCTGCTGCCGTTCGTCGGCACACCGCTCGGCCGGGCAGGGACTGTTCCCCTGGACGATGGCAACCTGGAGTACCTCCCCGTCGGCTGTGGCCGGCCAAAGCGCACCGGCTCCGACCAGCACTACCACCCCCGCCGCGCCAGCGGCCGCCCACATCGCACCGCGGCGCGTTTCGAACCAAAGAACGAGGCCGCCCGCCACCAGCATGGCGAGCACCGTCCACCCGGAAACGCCGATCCACTGAGCCGCACCGCGCGCACCTGCAAAACCGCTGACGGCGTACCCGAGCCACCCCCACGTGAAGCCTCCCACAGGCAGATACGACCGAGCGAGTTCGGTGAAGGCCCAGCCCCCGACCACAAGTCCCATCCACTGCCAACCGGGGCGGTTCCGCATCCGGAACAGCATCCAGGCGAAAGAGGCCGGAAACAGGGACTCGATGAACACCAACGGCGCCCAGGCGATCACGCCCATCTCAGTTATCCACTCCAGCAACGGCCCGAAGAAACTGATCCCAAACGCAAGTCCGACCAGGACCGCTTGGTGGCCCGACGCCGCCCGCCGCACACCGATCAGGAAAGGCGCCGGTGCAACGAAGACCAGAGCCCCGAGACCAAGTGGAGGGAAGGCTGCCCACAACAGCAACCCACTGAGCACCCCGAGAAGTACAGGCATCATGACCGGAGGATTCTATGACAACCCTCGCCCGAAGAACTTGCAGGGCCATCATCCGAACCGGTGATCCGGTTGGGTAGGGCTTCGAGACTCCTACAGTTCGGGCGTATGGACCATGCTCTCCAACAGGATCTCGTTATCGCCACCTCGGCAGCACGGCGGGGTTGCGATGTCATCAGACCCTGGTCGGGCCACCTCGGCGAAGCCGATTTCAAAGGTGAGGTTGACCCGGTCACAGGGGCCGATCGCCAGTCAGAAGCGGCGATCATCACCATGATCAAAGCCGCTCGGCCGGATGACGCGATTCTCGCCGAGGAGAGCGGCGGTGACCCACTCGGCCACGACCGGTTGTGGATCATCGATCCTCTCGATGGAACCGTGAATTTCCTGCACGGGGTACCACACGTAGGGGTCTCGGTGGCCCTGTACGAGCAGGGGCGACCCCGGGTGGGCGTCGTCGTAGATGTGTTCCGCGACGAGGTCTTCACGGCTGCGGCCGGTGCCGGTGCCAATCGCAACGGCGCACCAATTGCCGTGTCCACCCAGGCAAATATGGGGGCAGCCCTGGTAGCGACAGGATTCCCGTACGACCGGAGGCAGCACGCTGCCTCCTATGCCGGGATCGTCGGCGAGATGCTCACCCACGTGCAAGGCATTCGGCGCATGGGTACGGCTTCACTGGACTTCGCCTGGGTGGCCTGCGGCCGCTACGACGCATACTGGGAATTGAAGCTGGCCCCGTGGGACGTGGCAGCCGGAATACTGCTCGTTCAGGAGGCCGGGGGACGGACGACCGACCTCGCCGGCGCTCCCGCCCGTCCGGGAGACCAGGCTGTGGTTGTTTCCAATGCAAAACTCAGCGCGGAGTTCCGAAGCCTGGTCGGGGCGGCCATCCCCTCCGGACTGCTCTGAACGAGCAGCCGAAGCCTGCCGGTAAGCTCGGGTGAGAAACAACCGCTGAGGTGGGCAATGCAGTCCTTCAAACCGTCACCTGGTATCTACGAGCACATCATCGGCCTCCGGGTCGTTCGCACGTACCGACAGGAACCAATCGACGCCGCCCAAATCGAGAGGATCCTCGAGGCCGGTCGTTGGACCGGCAGTTCAAAGAACATCCAGCCCTGGGCATTCATCGTCCTCACCGACCCGGGGGAACGACAACGCCTCGCCGAATGCGGCAGCTTCACCGGTCCCCTGATCGGGGCGCCGCTTGTTGTTGCGATCGTCCGGCTACCCGAAGGAGGAGACTTCGACATCGGCCGGGCCGCCCAAAACATGATGGAGGCCGCCGCAGCGCTCGGCATCGGATCATGCCCGGTCACACTCCACCGCGAACCGTGTGCCAAAGAACGCCTCAACGTTCCCGACGATCACGGATGCCGATTTGCCGTGGCATTCGGCTACCCGGACCTCGAAGGCGAAGGTGAGCTTCGCAAGGGCATCCGATCGACCCTCCCACAAGGTCGGAAGCCCTTGACCGACCTGGTCCACTACGGGCACTTCGGAGCTCAACGGTGACCACCCGACTGGTCGTTGGCGACCGGATTCGGACCAGCTCGGGGATTCTCGGTGATGCCATCTTGATCCGCGATGGTCGGGTGGCCGCCACCGGACGGATCGCGGACCTGCGAAGGCCCGATCTGCTCGAAGACCGTTACCCAGGCTGCGTAATCATTCCCGGATTGCGCGACGCCCACATGCATCCCGTCCCGTACACCCTTTCCCTCCTCCGGCCGACTCTGAAAAACGCCACGAACCTGGACGTGGTTCTGGAACGGGTTCGCGCTGCGGCCGGCCTCCTGGCGGCGGGCGAGCCGCTCATTGCCATTCGAATCGATGATGAGGGGCTTTCAGAGTTGCGACTCCCCACCCGCCACGAACTCGATCTGGCCGTCGACAACCGACCCGTGCTGGTATACCGATATTGCGGTCACGTCGCGGTCGCCAACACCCGGGCCCTCGAGGTGGCAGGCATCAGTTCCGTGGCGGCCGATCCGGTGGGGGGCAGCCTGGACCGCGATCGCTTCGGGGTTCCGAACGGAATCCTTCGCGAAACGGCCATCGAACCCGTGGCAACTGCGTTGAGTGGCTGGGCGGTCGGACCCGATCCGGAAGCCGTGCTGTCGGCCCTCCACGGGTTGACCACGCTGGGACTCACCTCACTAGGAGCCATCCTGGCCGTTGGCACAGGACCATGGTGCGGCTCAGGCAACGAACTGGAAACCATGATCACCATTGTCAAGCGACTCCCTCTCAAGTTGACCGTGCTGGTCATCGCCGGCGACTCTGCCGAGCTCGAACAAGCGGCCGCAGCGCTTGATGGGACGGAACCCCGCCTCCGATTCTTGGGCGTCAAGGAGTTTGCCGACGGAAGCCTGGGCGGTCATACCGCGGCGATGGGATCACCCTACGCCGACCAGCCCGATGCATACGGCACACTCCGGCTCGACCCCCGTGCGGTGAGCGACAGAGCCCGTACCGCCCTTCGTCTGGGCGGGAAGGTGGCCGTACATGCCATCGGCGACGTCGCCAATGCCCGGGTTCTCGATTTGTTCGATGAGCTGCTCGCGGACGGCGCCGACCCGGCCGATCTGCGGGTTGAACATGCCTCGATCCTGGACCCCGACCTGATTGCTCGGTTCGCCGGCAGTGGGGTCACCGCTTCGGTGCAGCCGGCTTTCATGACTTCCGAGGCCGCCTGGCTGGAGAAGCGACTCGGGCCGGACCGTCTCGCCCACGCCTACCCGCTGGCGTCGCTTGCTTCGGCCGGGGTTCCTCTGGCCGGAGGCTCGGACTGTCCGGTCGAGGCTCCTCATCCACTGTGGGGAATGGCCGCCGCCCGCGACCGGGGGGGCCTGGTCCCCGAGGAAGCCCTATCCGCGGCTCAGGCGCTTTCGTTGTTCACAGACGATGCCGCTCGAGCAATGGGAGAAGCGAAACCGCTGGCCATCGGCAGCCCGGCCGATTTCGCCGTCCTGGACCGTGACCCGGTTGAGGCAACCCCCGAAGAGCTTCGCCGCGCCCGGGTCCTGGCGACCTGGATAGACGGCGAAGCTGTTCCCTTCCCCAAGGAGGCGGTTACCTGGCGAGGATAAGCGCTGTTCTTGCGTGAGTTTCCTGCCGTATCCGCCGATTTCTCACGCAAGAAAAGGGCTTATCGGGTTCATCAAGGAATGAGGCGCCCTTCCATGCCGCCGGCTACCACTACTACTTGACCGGTTACGTGCCCGGACAACCGGTCCGATGCCAGCGTTACCACCTGGGCGGCAACGTCCTCGGGAGTACCGAGCTTCTTGAGGGCCATCGTTGACGTGACCCGCGCCTCAAGATCCGGGTTCCGCCGCGCCTCGGAGGTCATGGGGGTGACGGTCCATCCAGGGGCTACCACGTTGACCCGAACTGCTCCCCCCAACCGGGCGGCTTCGTTCTTGGCGCTCAGAAGGAGGCCCGAGAGAATGGCGCCCTTGGCCGCTGCGTAATCCGAGTGGCCGGCTTCGCCGAATAGGCCGGCCGTCGAGGAGACCATCACGAGACTCCCTTGCCGGGTAGTGGCCGCATGCCGTAGGAATCCCCGGGCCGTCAAGAACGTGGCGGTGAGGTTGGCGTCGAGGGTTTCCTTCCAGCGGTCGAGCGGTAGTTCCCAGATCGGCTGGTCCGCCGGTGGCCATACGCCGGCATTGGCGACCACTACATCGACTCGACCCAGCCTTTCCAACGCTTGCGGGATCAAATCATCCGCTTCCGTCTCCACTCGCAGGTCGGCACCGATGGCAACACCGCCTACTTCTGAGGCGAGGAGTTCGGCGGCCTGGCCGGAAGTCCGGTAATGGACGGCCACCCGGGCGCCCTCGGCGGCAAAGGTCCTAACAACCGCCCGTCCGATGCCACCAGCGCCACCGGTGACGACGACTCCTTTACCGGCCAATTCTGTGTCCATGCACGAGAACTTAGTGCCGTTTTCGTTGGACGCTATCAGTCGTCGTAAAGGACATCCCGCTGGA